>NZ_JBEPOB010000001.1:4076538-4387308 GCF_040546595.1 Bosea sp. OAE506
GCTTCGCCGCGGTGGCCGAGCCACTCCATTAGTTCGGCCTGCGCCACGGTCCAGGTCCGGCCCGAGGTGTCGCGCCAGGTCAGGCCGTCCGCCAGCTTGAAGGTCTTGGCGTCGGAGACGCCGCCATCCTTGTAGCGCTGGAGCCGCACACCCTTGCCGCGGCTCATCTCTGCCACTTCCGAGAGCGGGAAGCAGTTGAGCTTGCGGTTCTGGCCGATGATCGCGACATGGTCGCCCTCGGCCGGGGTCGCCAGCAGCGCTTCCACGGGCATGTCGACATTGAGCACCTGACGGCCCTTGCGGGTATTGGCGACAACGTCGTCGGCCGGCACGACGAAGCCGCGCCCGTCCGTCGTCACCATCAAGAGCTTGAGGCCGGGCCGGTAGGGGAAGGCCTCGACGATCTCGGCATGTTCCTCGAGGTCGATCATCAGGCGGATCGGGTCGCCGAAGCCGCGCCCGCCGGGCAGCTTGGCCGCTTCCAGGGTGAAGACCTTGCCGTTGGTGGCGAGCACCAGGAGCTTCGCCGTCGTCTCGGTGAAGAAGGCCGTCTTCAGCCCGTCATCGCCCTTGAAGGTCAGGGTCGACTGGTCCTGCACATGACCTTTCAGGGCGCGGATCCAGCCCTTCTTCGAGATCACCACGGTCACCGGCTCGCGCTCGACCATGGCCTGCGTCAGGTCGATGTCGGTGGTGTCGGGCATGTCGGCGAAGGAGGTGCGCCGCTTGCCGATCGCGGTCTCCTGGCCGAAGAGCTTCTTCACTTCGCGGATGTCGTGCTGGATCAGCTTCCACTGCACGGGTTCCGAGGCCAGCAGCTCCTCGATCTGGCCCTTCTCTTTGGTCAGCTCGTCGAGCTCGGTCTTGAGCTGCATCTCCTCAAGCTTGCGCAGTGCGCGCAGCCTGGTGTCGAGGATGGCGTTGGCCTGGACCTCGTTCAGCTCGAAGACGCGCATCAGCTCGATCTTCGGCTCGTCCTCCTCGCGGATGATCTTGATGACGCGGTCGAGGTCCAGATAGACGATCAGCAGGCCGCGCAGGATTTCGAGCCGCTTCTCGATCTGGCCGAGGCGGAAGCGCGAGCGCCGCAGCAGCACGTCGCGGCGATGGTCAAGCCAGGCGCGCAGCGCCTCATTGAGGCCGAGCACGCGCGGGACGAGCCCGCCGGTCAGCACGTTCATGTTCATCGAGATACGCGATTCCAGCTCGGTCAGCCGGAAGAGCGACTCCATCATCAGAGCCGGATCGACGTTGCGGGCGCGCGGCTCGATGACGACGCGGATGTCCTCCGCCGATTCGTCACGGATGTCGGCGACGAGCGGCAGCTTCTTGTCGTTCAGAAGCTCGGCGATCTTCTCGATCAGCCGGCCCTTCTGGACCATGTAGGGAATTTCGGTGACGACGACATGCCAAGTGCCACGGCCGAGATCCTCGGCATGCCAGCGGGCACGGGTGCGGAAGGCGCCGCGGCCGGTGCGGTAGGTCTCGGCCATCGAGGCACGGCTCTCGACGATGATGCCACCGGTCGGGAAGTCCGGTCCCTGCACGAAGGTCATCAGCTGTTCGGAGGAGGTCTCCGGATGCTGGATCAGATAAAGCGCCGCGTCGCAGAGTTCGGCGGCGTTGTGCGGCGGAATCGAGGTCGCCATGCCGACCGCGATGCCCTGCGAGCCGTTCGCCAGCAGGTTCGGGAAGGCGGCGGGGAGCACGATCGGCTCCTCGTCCTCGCCGTTGTAGGTCTCGCGGAAATCGACCGCGTCCTCGTCGATGCCATCGAGCAGCAGGCGCGCGACCTCGGTCATGCGCGCTTCGGTGTAGCGATAGGCCGCCGCATTATCGCCGTCGATGTTGCCGAAATTGCCCTGGCCATCGACGAGCGGGTAGCGCTGGGCGAAATCCTGCGCGAGGCGCACCAGCGCGTCGTAGACCGACTGGTCGCCATGCGGGTGGAACTTGCCGATGACGTCGCCGACGATGCGGGCGCATTTCTTGTGCACCTGGCCGGGGTCGAGCCGCAGCAGGCGCATCGCGTGCAGGATGCGCCGGTGCACGGGCTTCAGCCCGTCGCGGGCATCCGGCAGGGCGCGGTGCATGATGGTGGAGAGCGCATAGGCGAGGTAGCGCTCCTCGAGCGCCGCCTTCAGGTCGATGCGCTCGGACTCCTCCTCCGGCGGCGGATCGACCGGCTTTCCCATGGCTTGCTCACCCCCGCTGCGATTCCAGACGCGCCTCTATCGCACGACGCGAATCGCCCCGCTAGAACGTTGGCGGGCGAAGACCAGCGTTGCAATCGACCGGCGCACGCCCGGTCGCGAGGGAGACCCGCATGACCAGCCAAGACCCCGACCAGGACACCGGCGTCTGCGCGCTGACCGGCCGCACGCTGCCGCGCCGCCACCTCATCGGTCTCGACGCGCTGCGGCCAGCGCTGGCCGACGCGATCCGCCGCGACCACCCCGATCTCCCGGCCCATGCGCTGGTCTCGCAGGACGCCGTCGCGACCTACCGCTCGCGCTATGTCAACGCGCTGCTCGCCAGCGAACGCGGCGAACTGACCGAGCTCGACCGGCAGGTGGCGAAAAGCCTCGCTTCCTCCGAACTGATCACCAGCAACACCGATGACGAGATCGACCGCGACCGGACCGTCGGCCAGCGCCTGGCCGACCATGTTGCGAGTTTTGGCGGGAGCTGGGCCTTCCTGATCTCGTTTGGCGTCGTCATCGCGTTCTGGATGACGATCAACATCGCCGGGGCGACCACCTTCGACCCCTATCCCTTCATCCTGCTCAATCTTGTCCTGTCCTGCGTCGCCGCCGTGCAGGCCCCCGTCATCATGATGAGCCAGCAGCGGCAGGAGGCGAAGGACCGGGCCCGCTCGCGCAACGACTACCAGGTCAACCTGAAGGCGGAGCTGGAGATCCGGCATTTGCACGAGAAGATGGACCATCTCGTCAACCGGCAATGGCAGCGTCTGGCCGAGATCCAGGAGGTGCAGATCGAGCTGCTGCAGGAGCTGCGCAGCGCTCAGGCCTCGGACGCCAGCGCGGCGCGCGCCGCAAGCTCGACCAGCCGCGCCCGCTCCGGCGGCTCGGCCAAGCCCCGCGGCTCCAAGACATAGCGGCGCAGGAAGAAGCCCGTCAGCGAAAAGCCGGCCGCGAGATCGGCGGCGGAGGGCTGGCGGGCGCCCTGCCCTTCGCTGAGGAAGGGAGGCAGCGGCAGCAGCCTGTCGCGATAGGGTTCGGCCGCCTTGCAGCTGACGGCCTTGCCGGATTTCGGCGAGACATGGCTGAGATCGTCGGGCGAACCCGTGACGGCGCAGCGCGCGAGATCGAGCCCGAAGCCGAGTTCGGACAGCATCGCGACCTCGAAGCGCACCACCAGCGCCGGCGCCAGGGCAGGCTCGTCGAGATGGGCGACCATGACGGAAAGCGCCTCGTGCAGGCCGGGATGGGGGTCGCGCTCCGGCAACAGCCGCAGCAGCGCCCCGATCGTGCCGAGCCCGTAGAGCGCGACCGGCGCCGCGATCAGCCGCGCGGCATGCGAGGCGAGCAGCTCGACCTTGTATTCGCCGAGATGCTCGTCGAGCCGCGCCCGCCACACCAGCGCGACGGCGTTGCCCGGCTGGAGGACCGGCTGCTGCTTCGCTGAGCGGCCGCCGCGGACGAGGCCGAGATGGCGGCCATGGTCGCGGGTCATCACCTCCAGGATCACGGCGCTCTCGCCATGGCGCCTGACGCCGATGATCGTGCCCTCGTCGCTCCATTCCATGGGATGGGTTTAGGGCAGGATATCGCAGGGCGAAACAGGGCCGGCTCGTCATGGTCGGGCTCGACCCGACCATCTCGGAAACCAGAGTCCGCTGGTCATGAGATTCTCGGGTTGTCGCTTCGCCCGAGAATGACGTCTAGGCCACATACTGCGCCACGCCGCCGCCGAAGGACCAGTTCTCGCGCTTGACCTCGAGCAGGTTGATGAAGATGTCGTCCGGCTTCAGCCCGGGCTCCTGCTGGAGATTGGCCGCGATGGCGGCGAAGAGCGCCTTCTTCTGGGTAACGCCGCGGGTATTGGCGACCGTGATCTGGATGATCACCAGCCCGGCCGAGCGCTGGAAGCCGAAGAAATTCGCGTCGAAGACAAACTCGTCAGCCTCGTGCTGGTGGACGACCGCGAACAGGTCGTTCTCAGGCACCTCGAAGGTCGCGCGAAGCGCGCGGTAGACGCCATCGACGATCGCCGCGGGATGCGAGGCGGGGCGCCCGCGGCGCATCGAGATTCGGATCAGGGGCATGAGAGGTCTCCATTGGCACAGCGGCGGTCCCGCCAGTGAGGAAGACCGTAGCTTGCGCGATGCATCCTGAAACCGTATCGAAGATGATATTAGCGATATCGATTGAGGATCATTCATGCTCGCCGCGCTCGATCCCGAAGCCGTCGCCGCCTTCCTCAGAACGGCCGATCTCGCCAGCTTTACCCGGGCAGCCGAGGCGCTGGGCACGACGCAGTCGTTGGTCAGCACGCGCATCCGGCGGCTGGAGGAGCGGTTGGGCAAGGTGCTGCTCCAGCGCCATCCAAGGCTGGTGCGGCTAACGGCGGAGGGCGAGCGCTTCCTGCCCGCGGCGCGCGACCTGATGGCCGCGCAGGCCAAGGCGCTCACGGTCTTTGCCGCCGCACCGGAGCGCATGGCGATCGGCATTAGCGAGCAGGCGGTTGGCGCGGAGATCCCGGCCGTGCTGGCGAGGCTCGCCACCGCCCACTCGGATGTCGTGATCGCGCTGCGGATCGAGCCGTCGCGGGCGCTGGAGGCTGCCTTCGAGCGCGGCGAACTCGATGTCGCGATCATTCGCCGCCTCGCGCCCGGCCGCAGCGGCGAAGTGCTGCGGGAGGATGCGTTCGGCTGGTTCGCTGCGCCGCGGCTGGTCCGGCAGCCGGACGAGGCGCTGCCGCTGGTCAGCCTGATGCCCGATTGCTGGCTGCGCCAGCACGGTATGGCGGCGCTCGACCGCGCCGGCATCGCCTGGCGCGAGGCCTTCATCGGCGGCGGCATGAGCGCTGTGCTGGCGGCGGTCGCCGGTGGGCTCGGCGTCTCGCCGCTGGCGGCAAGGCTGGCACCGGCAGGGACGGCCGATGTCGGGCGCAACTGGGGCCTGCCCGACCTCGGCACCTCCTGCGTCGTGCTGCGCAGCCAGGTCGCGACGCCGCGCGCGAACGCCTTCGTGCGGGAACTCGCGGCGGCCTTCCGGGCGGGCTGAGGCCTACCCCACCACCCGCTCGACCCGGCTGATCACCCGCTTCTCGCGCAATTCGCTGATGATGGCGCTGAGATGCTTCAGGTCCCAGACCGTCAGGTCGATGGTGACATTGGTGAAGTCCGGGTTCGGGCGGTGCATCGCGACTGCATCGATGTTGCCGTCATGCTCGGCGATGGTGGTGGTGATCTGGGCGAGCGAGCCGGGCTCGTTGATCGAGTTCAGGGCAATGCGCGCTGGGAACCGTTGCATCGCCTTGTCGTCGAGGTCCCAGCGGACATCGAGCCAGCGCTCGGGCTCGTTGTCGAAGGCCGCGAGTGCGGGCGACTGGATCGGGTAGATCGTCACCCCCTCGCCCGGCGTCAGAATGCCGACGATGCGGTCTCCCGGCACGGCGCCCCCGTTCGGTGCGAAGCGCACCGGCAGGTCGCCGCCGAGGCCGCGGATCGGAATCGCGTCGTCACCGGAAACCTGGTCGCCTGCCCCCTCGCCCGGGAGCTTGAACTTCAGGTTCTCGCCCTTGCGCAGTTCGAACCAGCCCTTGCCGCTACCGGCGGCGGCCGTCTTGGGATCAGGCGCGTTGCGCTTCTCGGGCTCGAGATCGGGATAGACAGCCTTGACCACGTCGCCGGAATACATCTCGCCGCGCCCCACGGCGGCGAGCACGTCGTCGACGGCGTTGCGGGCGAGGCGCTTCAGCGCGGCCTTCAGCTTCTCGTCGGTGAAGGGCCGGTCGACGCGGCCGAAGGCGCGCTCGAGGATCTGGCGGCCGAGCCCGGAATACTGCCGGCGCACGGCGCTGCGGGTGGCACGGCGGATGGCGGCGCGAGCCTTGCCGGTGACGACCAGGGATTCCCAGGCGGCCGGCGGCGTCTGCCCCTCGGCGCGGGTGATCTCGACCTCGTCGCCATTGGCGAGCTCGGTCAGCAGCGGGGCGATGCGGCCGTTGATCTTGGCGCCGACGGCGCTGTTGCCGACATTGGTGTGGATCGCATAGGCGAAGTCGATCGGGGTCGCGCCCCGTGGCAGCGCGATCAGCCGGCCTTTGGGCGTGAAGCAGAAGACCTGGTCGTGGAAGAGCTCGAGCTTGGTGTGCTCGAGGAATTCCTCGGGACTGTCGCCTTCCGCCAGCAGGTCGACCGTGCGGCGCAGCCACTGATAGGCGCGGCTCTCGTCGGCGTATTGCGCCAGCTCCGTGGTGCGGCCGTCCTTGTAATGGGCGTGGGCGGCGATGCCGTATTCGGCAATGCGGTCCATCGTGTCGGTGCGGATCTGCAGTTCGACGCGGCTGTGGCCCGGCCCGACGACGGTGGTGTGGATCGAGCGGTAGTCGTTCTGCTTAGGCGTCGAGATGTAGTCCTTGTAGCGGCCCGGCACCATCGGCCAGGTCATGTGGACGATGCCGAGCACGCGGTAGCAATCCTCCGGCGTCGCGACGATGACGCGGAAGCCGAAGATGTCGGAGAGCTGTTCGAAGGAGATGGATTTGCGCTCCATCTTCTTCCAGATCGAATAGGGCCGCTTCCGGCGGCCGGAGACATCGGCCTGGATGCCGCTGGCGGCAAGCTTGTCCTTGAGGTCGCGCTCGATCGCACCGATGACGCTGCCCTCGCGCTCGGTGACCTCTTCCAGCCGCTTGGTGACGGTCGCATGGGCTTCGGGCTTGATGTGACGGAAGGCGAGTTCCTCGAGTTCCTCGCGCAGCTCCTGCATGCCCATGCGGCCTGCGAGCGGGGCATAAATCTCGGCGGTTTCCTCGGCGATGCGCAGGCGCTTCTCGGGCGCCATGAAATGAAGGGTGCGCATGTTGTGCAGCCGGTCGGCGAGCTTGACCAGCAGCACGCGGACATCGTCGACGATGGCGAGCAGGAGCTTGCGGAAATTCTCGCCCTGGGCCGCCTTTTTGGAGACGAGGTCGAGCTTCTTGATCTTGGTCAGCCCGTCCACCAGCCGGCGGATATCGGGGCCGAACATGCTCTCGATCTCTTCGAGCGTGGCGGCCGTGTCCTCGACCGTGTCGTGCAGCACCGCGGCGACGATGGTCGCATCGTCGAGCTTGAGATCGGTCAGGAGCGCCGCGACTTCGAGGGGATGGGCGAAGAACGGGTCGCCGGAGGCACGCTTCTGCGTGCCATGGGCACGCATGGCATAGACATAGGCCCGGTTGAGGAGGTCCTCGTCGGTGTTGGGATTATAGCTGCGAACCCGGTCGACGAGTTCGTATTGCCGCATCATGCCCATGCGGGCCCTCTGTCACGCCTGCCTGATCTGGAGTCGCCCAATATCGGGGCAGCGCGAGACAGCAGCAAGGCGTATTCCCCGATCGGGACATGAAAAAGCCCGGCGATGCCGGGCTTTCGCGGATTGGGTGAAGAAGCCGTTAGGCTTGTGGCCACGTGAGGCTCAATCCTCGTCGTCGGCGCTCTCGGTTGGGGGAACGAGACCGTCGAGGCCGCGCAGGAGGTCTTCCTCGCTCATGCGGTCGAACTGGACCTCCGAATCGGGGGTCGAGGCGCTCTGGCCGGGGGCTGCGAGCAGCGGCACCGTCTCGGCCTCCGGCTCGTCGACCTCGACATGCTTCTGCAGCGAGTGGATCAGATCTTCCTTCAGATCCTCGGGCTTGAGTTTCTCGTCGGCGATCTCGCGCAGCGCCACGACGGGGTTCTTGTCGTTGTCGCGCGGCACCAGGATCGCCGAGCCCGACTGGATCATGCGCGCACGATGGCTGGCGAGCAGGACCAGCTCGAAGCGGTTGTCGACCTTGTCGATGCAATCTTCAACGGTGACGCGAGCCATGGGCGGCTCCTTCTGATCTGTCGCGATGCAGGGAAATGGGTAGCGCGTGCCATTACAGGCAAAGCACTGCAGATGCAAGATTGGCGTCGCGGCGGCGCAGCCTCAGCCGCGCAACCGCCGGACCATTTCGTCGAGCCCCGGCTCGCGGCGCCCGTCGGTGCCCGTGACGACGTCCATCGAGGGCAGCTCGTGGGGGGCGAGTTCGGCGAAGCGCATCCGCATCGTCGTGGCGACGCCTTCGCCGAAGGCGATCGCCTCCCGGTTGCCGACCGAGGAGAGGAATTTCAGCGTGCTGGCGGAGGCGTCCGAAATCGCGGAGCGGATGATCTGCTGGTCGACCTCGTTGGCCAGCCGCATCGCGAAGATGGTCGAGCATTGCGACAGGATGGTCGGGTCGAGTTCGCCGGGGCGCTGCGTCACCACGCCGAGATAGGCACCATATTTGCGGCCTTCCTTGGCGATGCGGGCGATGGCCTGGCGCGTCGGCTGGAAGCCGAGCGACGGATCGGCCGGCACGTAGCGATGGGCCTCCTCGCAGAGCAGCAGGATCTCGTAGGTGCCCTGGCTCGCCCAGGCGAGGTCGAAGGACAGCCGCGCCAGCACGGAGGCGACCGCGTCGACCACCTCCGAGGGCAGCCCGCCGAGCTGGAAGACCGTGATCGGGCGGCCGTGATGCGGCAGGCGGAAGATCTGGGCCAGGACGGGCGCCATCGTCTCCATCATATTCGCCCGGGCGAACATGAACTGGTAGCGCGGGTCGTTGTGCAGGGTCTCGAGCCGGACTTTCAGCGAGCGCAGCGCCGCATGCGGCCAGCGCTTCTCATGGAGGCCGATGAGTTCCTCGATGATCGCGATCGCGTCGATGATGCGATAGGGCGTCGGCATGTCGCCGGCGCTGCCCGAGCCCTCCTCGCGGCGGCCGAGCCCGATGTCGAGCGGGCGTTTCAGCAGGGTCGAGTTAATGTCGCGCATCGAGTTGCGCAGGCTGCCGGAGCGGTAGCGCTCGCGCGCGCCCGACACCACCTCGCGCAGGATGTCGCCCTCCTCCTCGAAGGCGGCGCGGCCGCGGAAAACGACCTCGGCGAACTCCTCGAGCTTGAACATCCAGAACGGCAGGTCGAGCGCCTCGGCGTCGATCGCGAGAGCGCGGTCGGGAAAAGCGGAGGCATATTCGTTGTGCGGGTCGAGGATCAGCACGCGCAGTCGCGGCCGCGCCGCGACGGCCCGGCGCAGCAGCAGCGAGACGGCGCTCGACTTGCCGACGCCGGTGGTGCCGACGAGCGCAAAATGGCGCGCCAGCATGTCGTCGATGCAGACGGTGGCGGGGATCGACGGATCCTGGGTCAGGGTGCCGATGGTGATGGCCTTGCGGGTGCCGAGATCATGGACGAGCGCAAGGTCGCCAGCGCGGATGCGGTGCGCGACGGCGCCGATCGGCGGATAGGTCGAGATGCCGCTCTGGAAGCTGGTGCGGCCATCGGCAGCCTCGGTGACCTCGCCGAGCAGCTCGACCTGGACATGGATGGCGTTGTCGGCGCCCTCGTCCCAGACGGCGTTCACCGCCGACATCTCGTAGACGAGCCCGACGATGCGGGTGCGGCCGAGATTGATCGAGATCATCCGGCCGACGGTCCAGGATTCGGGGCCGAGGCGGGTCATGCCCGCGACCGTGCTGGCGATCGTCGCCCGCGAACCGTCGCAGGAGACGACGCGGCCGAGCGAGCGATCGGCGTCCTGCGCGAGATCGCGCCGGTCCCGCGTCACATCGGTCTCGAATGTGCCCGTCTTTACGGCAAGCTGCACGGCCCGCGTCCCATCGCCACGATCTGTCCCCGCCGGTGACGTTAGGGACGAGTCTTTACGATTGCCTTATTCGCGGCGGCGCGCCCGCCTTCGCTGGCGACGCGGTTACCGAAGCGCGAAGGTCGCGCGGCCAATCCTCGCGACCTATCAGTTTTCGTGAGCCCAGCCGTGACAATGCGTGTCTTGAGGCGGTGGCGGTTTGTCGTCTATGCACGCCCGGTCCCGAGGAGATCTGACCCATGGCGAACCGGCTGCGACTGGGCGTGAACATCGATCACGTCGCGACGGTGCGCAATGCGCGTGGCGGCGCGCTGCCCGACCCGGTGCGCGCCGCGCATCAGGCGGTTGCTGCGGGCGCGGACGGGATCACCGCGCATCTGCGCGAAGACCGGCGCCATATCCGCGACGCTGACATGGCCCGCCTCGCCGCGGAGCTGACCAAGCCGCTCAATTTCGAGATGGCGGCGACGGAGGAGATGATCGCGCTGGCCGAGCGCCTGAAGCCGCATGCGGCCTGCCTCGTTCCCGAGAAGCGCGAGGAGCGCACGACCGAGGGCGGGCTCGACATCGTCGGCCAGGAGGCGGCGCTGCGGCCCTCCATCGCCCGTCTGTCGGCTGCCGGCTGCCGCGTCTCGCTCTTCATCGAGGCCGACGAGGCGCCGATCGCGATGGCGGCCAAGCTCGGCGCGCCGGTGATCGAGCTACATACCGGGACCTGGTGTCATGCCGTCGCTGACGGGCATGCCGACAAGGCTCAGGCCGAGTTCGCGCGCCTCGCCAAGGGCGCGGCCTTCGCCGCCTCGCTCGGGCTCGAGGTTCATGCCGGGCACGGGCTCGACTACGAGACCGCAAGACAGCTCGCCGCGGTGCCGGAGTTCGTCGAGTTCAACATCGGCCATTTCCTGATGGGCGAGGCCATCTTCATCGGCCTCGATGCCGCGCTCCTGCGGATGCGGCAGGCGATGGACGAGGGTCGCCGCGCCGGCTAGACCGGGCCCATGATCCTCGGCATCGGCTCCGATCTCTGCGACATCGACCGCATCCAGAAATCGCTGGACCGGTTCGGCGAGCGCTTCACCCACCGCATCTTCACCGAGGGCGAGCGCGCCAAGTCGGAGCGGCGGGCGACGCGCGCGGCCTCCTATGCGCGGCGCTTCGCCGCCAAGGAAGCCTGTTCCAAGGCGCTGGGCACGGGGCTGCGCGCCGGCGTTTTCTGGCGCGACATGGAGGTCGTCAACCTGCCCGGGGGGCGGCCGACGCTGCGGCTGACCGGCGGCGCCGCCGCCAGGCTTGCGGCGATGACACCGCCGGGGCACGAGGCCTTCGTGCATGTCTCGATGACCGACGACCCGCCGATGGCGCAGGCCTTCGTGGTGATCGAGGCGCGGCCTCTGACCAGCCGCTGAAGATCGCTGGGGCGGCCTACTCCGCCGGCGCGGTGCCTATGACCTGACCGGTCGGCTCTTCGCTCAGCCAGCGATAGACGATGCCGCCGAGCGCCCCACCGATCAGCGGCGCGACCCAGAACAGCCAGAGTTGCCCCATCGCCCAGCCGCCGACGAAGAGCGCCGGGCCGGTGCTGCGCGCGGGATTCACCGAGGTGTTGGTGACGGGGATGCTGACCAGATGGATCAGGCAGAGCCCCAGACCGATCGCGAGCGGCGCGAAGCCCGCCGGCGCCTTGCCATGAGTGGCGCCCATGATGATGAAGAGGAACATCATCGTCATCACCACTTCGGTGAGAAAGCCGGCGAAGAGGCTGTATTTCCCCGGCGAGTGCTCGCCATAGCCGTTCGAGGCGAAGCCCTTGGCCAGATCGAAGCCGGGCGCGCCGCTGGCGATGAGGTAGAGCACGCCGGCGGCGACGACAGCGCCAGCGACCTGCGCCACGACGTAGGGCAGGATCTGGTTGGACGGAAAGCGCCCGCCCGCCGCGAGGCCGACGGTCACCGCCGGATTGAGGTGGCAGCCCGAGATATGGCCGATCGCATAAGCCATGGTGACGACGGTCAGGCCGAAGGCGAGCGAGACGCCGAGCAGGCCGATGCCGACCTGCGGGAACCCGGCCGCGATAACCGCGCTGCCGCAGCCCGCAAAAGTCAGCCAGAAAGTGCCGATAGCCTCCGCCGCATATTTCCTGCCGTTCATGATGCCGTCTCCCCCGAGATGAAGACGATCGTGCTCCCAGGTTCCCGCAGGGTCAATCGTGCGGGGCCGCCGGCTCAGAGCGGAAAGAGGATGCGTGTCGCGAGTCCCGGGTTCGACTGCCGCGTGACGCTGCCCTTGAGCTGCTTGGCCAGCGCCTCGACGATGCGGTTGCCCAGGCCATGGCCGGGCGAGGCGTCGTCGGGCATCGTCGGCAGGCCGACGCCGTCATCGGCGATCGTCAGCTCCGCTTCGCCGCCGGCGAGGCGGCGCAGCGAGACGGTGATGTGCCCGCTCCGGCCATCCGGATAGGCGTGCTTCAGCGAATTCGTCACGACCTCGGAGACGAGCATCGAGATCGTGGTCAGCTTGCGGATGTCGAAGGTCATCTCGGGGACGTCCACCGCGCAGGTGACGCCCGAAAGGCCGCTGGTCTCGACGACGTCGGCACAGAGATCCTGCAGATAGGCCCGTACCGGCAGGTCGACCTGGTTGGGATCGTGCAGGCGCCGGTGGATGCGCGCCATGGTCTCGATGCGGTTGCGCGCATCGTCGAGGATCGCCGGCGCCGCCGCCGGATCGGCCGCCAGCCGCCGCCGCGACATGTTCAGCAGGCTGGCAACGAAAGCCATGTTGTTGGCGACGCGGTGCTGCAGTTCCTCGAACATCGTCCTCTGCTGCTCGGCCAGCGCGTTGGAGAGCCGCTTCTCCGCCTCCAGCCGCCGCATCGCACGGGTCATCAGATGGATCAGCACGATGTCGACGGCGACGATGAAGACATAGAAGGACAGCGCGAAGGCACTTTGCCGATCCAGCGCAAACCCGTCGGGCGGAATGAACCAGTACCAGGCCGCCATCCCGCACAGCACCGCGCAGAGCGTCCCGGCGGCCGTGCCGCACAGGAAGCTTGTGATGATGACGGCCGGGAAGAAGGTCAGGAAGGGATAGCCGGCCGGCAGTGTGCCCTCCAGCGCGAAACGCCCGAGCACCGCGAGAGCGGAGATGACGCAGGCCAGCCCGATGCCCACCACCGCCCCGGAGACGGGCTGCGGGCGGGACAGGG
The DNA here is from genome assembly GCF_040546595.1 of Bosea sp. OAE506. Lineage (NCBI taxonomy): Bacteria > Pseudomonadati > Pseudomonadota > Alphaproteobacteria > Hyphomicrobiales > Alloboseaceae > Allobosea > Allobosea sp. OAE506. The sequence goes on from NZ_JBEPOB010000001.1 coordinate 4,089,592, forward strand.
ACGGGGGCAGATCGAATGTCTTCACGGAATCCTGAACGGCTGGTCTCTCGAACGACGGGCGGCACGCGGCGGGACCACCCGGGCCGGCGCGACGAGGTCTTCCCTAGAACGGCTGGACGGCACATCCATGTCAAAAGACGTGTCGCATGACAAATCGCCCGGCCGGTTTCGCCTAAGCCCCCGCCGCGCCTGCCAAACCCCTCCTTCCCGGCGTTGTCTGCCGGACGACATTCCGCTAGACCGCCCGCTGGACCCCCGTCCCAGGAGCGCCCGCGTGGCCAACGACGTCGATTCGAAGAAGAAGACCGCCAAGGACGAGGGCGGCATCGTCGAGACCATCAAGGTCGTCGTACAGGCCCTTCTGATCGCGCTGGTGATCCGGACGCTGCTGTTCCAGCCCTTCAACATCCCCTCGGGTTCGCTGATCCCGACGCTGCTGATCGGCGACTATCTGTTCGTCTCGAAATACACCTACGGCTACTCGAAGCACTCGATCCCGTTCAGCCCGCCGCTGTTCTCCGGCCGCGTCTGGGCGGCCGAGCCCAAGCGCGGCGACATCGCCGTGTTCAAGCTGCCGACCGACAATTCGACCGACTACATCAAGCGCGTGATCGGCCTGCCCGGCGAGCGCATCCAGATGATCGACGGCATCCTGCACATCAACAACCAGCCGGTGAAGCGTGAGCGCATCGCCGACTTCATCACCACGGACAATTGGGGCCGCAGCGCACCGGCGATCCAGTATCGCGAGACCCTGCCCAACGGCGTCTCGCACCAGATCATCGAACGCGAGGGCGACACCGGCACCTTCGACAACACCCCGGTCTTCGTCGTGCCGCCCGGTCATTTCTTCATGATGGGCGACAACCGCGACAACTCGCTGGATTCGCGCGACCGCAGTGTCGGCTTCGTGCCCTTCGAGAATTTCGTCGGCCGGGCGGAGATCATCTTCTTCTCGATCGAGGACGGCGCCTCCGCCTGGAAGCTGTGGGAATGGCCCTGGACGGTGCGCTGGAACCGCCTGTTCAGCGCGATCAAGTGAACGGAATGGACACGTGAGCAAGGCCGGCGACAACGGGCGCAAGCCGCCCGAGACGGCCCGCCTGCAGGCGACGCTCGGCCATGCCTTCACGGATCAGGGGCTGCTCAACACCGCCCTCACCCATATGAGCGCGGAAGGCCCGCGCCTGCAGAGCTACCAGCGTCTCGAATTCCTCGGCGACCGGGTTCTGGGGCTCTGCATCGCCGACATGCTGTTCGTCCGCTATCCGACTGCGGCCGAGGGCGACATGTCGCGCCGGCTGGCCGATCTCGTGCGCAAGGAAACCTGCGCCGAGGTCGCGATCGCCTGGAATCTCGGCGCCTTCATGCGACTAGGTGAAGGCGAGATCCTCGGCGGCGCGCGCAAGAACAAGGCGATCCTGGCCGATGCCTGCGAGGCGATCATCGGCGCCGTCTTCATCGACGGCGGCTATGAGGCGGCGCGCGGGCTGGTCGAGCGTGCCTTCGGCGAGCGCCTGCTCAAGCCGGTACGGCCGCTGCGGGACGCCAAGACAGCGCTGCAGGAATGGGCCCAGGGCCAGGGCTATCCGACACCGACCTATTCCGAGCGCGGCCGCTCCGGACCCGACCATGCCCCGGTGTTCCGCGTCGCGGCGCGCATTACGGGCCTCGTCGACGCCGAGGCGCAGGGGCCGTCCAAAAGGCTGGCCGAGCAGGCCGCCGCCGAAGCCTTCCTGCGCCGCGAGGGGCTGTGGACTGAAACGATGGAGAGCGACCATGGCTGACGAGACGGGTGGCGCCCCCACCGGACCGACCCGCGCCGGCTTCGTCGCGCTGATCGGCGCGCCCAATGCCGGCAAGTCGACCCTGCTGAACCAGCTCGTCGGCGCCAAGGTCTCGATCGTCTCGCGCAAGGTGCAGACGACGCGCACCCAGGTGCGCGGCATCGCCATGTCGGGTGCGGCGCAGATCATCTTCGTCGACACGCCCGGCATCTTCCAGCCCAAGCGCCGGCTCGACCGCGCGATGGTGACGAGCGCCTGGGGCGGCGCCACCGATGCCGACCTGATCGGCGTGCTGATCGATGTCGAGCGCTTCGACAACGAGGAAAACACGCGCCTGCTCGAAAAGCTCGCCGAGCTGAAGCAGCCGAAGTTCCTGATCCTCAACAAGATCGACATCATCGCCAAGGACAAGCTGCTCGAGATCACCGCCAAGGTGAACGCGCTCGGCTCTTTCGAGACCACCTTCATGATCGCGGCCCTGACCGGCTACGGCGTCAAGGACATCCTGGCCTGGCTGGAGACCCGCCTGCCGCTGGGACCGTGGCTCTATCCGGAAGACCAGATCTCGGATGCGCCGCTGCGCTTCCTCGCCGCCGAGATCACTCGCGAGAAGATCTTCGAGCGGCTGCATGACGAGCTGCCCTATCGCTCCACCGTCGAGACCGAGCAGTGGCAGCAGCGCCCGGACGGCTCGGTGCGGATCGAGCAGACGATCTATGTCGAGCGTGAGGGCCAGCGGAAGATCGTGCTCGGCGAAGGCGGCCAGACGATCAAGGCGATCGGCCAGAAGGCCCGCGTCGAGATCGCGGAAGCCGCCGAAGCGACCGTGCACCTCTTCCTGTTCGTGAAGGTGCGCGAGAACTGGAGCGACGACCCGGCGCGCTATCGCGAGATGGGGCTGGAGTTTCCGAAGGGCTGAGCGGCCTGCAAGCGTGCTCAGCCATCATCCCGAGGAGCCCCGCAGTGGCGTCTCGAAGGATGAGGACTATGAATGAGGGGCTCCTCGCGCCTTGCGTACCAACGTGATCCGACGCAAAGACCCCGCCGACCTTTCACTTCTGGAGCGCCTACCATGACCGACGACGAGGTTCTCGCCGAATTCCGCGAGGCGGGTGCGCTTCTCGAGGGGCATTTCATCCTGTCGTCGGGCCGCCGCAGCGGCGTCTTCCTGCAGAAGATGTTCGTCTTCCAGGATCCGGTGCGCACCGAGCGGCTGTGCAAGGCGCTGGCGGCCAAGATCGAGGCGCGCTTCGGCAAGATCGACTATGTCGTCTCGCCCGCGATCGGCGGCATCGTGCCGGGTTACGAGACGGCCCGGCATCTGGGCGCCAAGGCGGTGTTCGTCGAGCGCGAGGGCGGCAGCTTCAGGCTGCGCCGCGGCTTTACCCTGCCCGCCGGGGCGCGCTGCATCATCATCGAAGACATCATCACCACGGGGCTCTCGCTGCGCGAATGCCGCCACTCGGTGAAGGACGAGCCCGGCACCATCGTCGGCGCTGCCTGCCTGATCGACCGCTCGGCGGGCCGGGCCGAGCTCGGCATGGAGCTGGTCAGCCTGATGGAATACGCCGTGCCCGACTATGCGCCCGACGCGCTGCCGCCGGAGCTGGCCGCCCTTCCCGCCACCAAGCCCGGCAGCCGCGGCCTGAGTGCCTGAGCCCTCCCCGCGCGCCACTGAAGCGCGGTCACTGACGATGATTGATCCGGGCGCGGCATCGGTCGCGCCCGACATGCTTCCACCGCCTTTCATTTTCATTCTGATTTTTCAAAAGCGATTTCAGACGGAGTGTTTTCCATGGCCGCCGACCCGCGCATCGCGCTCTTCATCGATGGCGCCAATCTCTACGCGACGTCGAAGCAACTCGGCTTCGACATGGATTACCGCCGGCTGCTGCGGGAATTCCAGGGCCGCGGCAACCTGATCCGCGCCTTCTATTTCACCACGCTGATCGAGAGCGAGGAGTATTCCTCGATCCGGCCGCTGGTCGACTGGCTCGACTACAACGGCTACCGCGTCATCACCAAGGCGGCCAAGGAGTTCACCGATGCCACTGGGCGCCGGCGGATCAAGGGTAACATGGACATCGAGCTCGCGATCGAGATGCTCGAACTCGCGCCGCATCTCGACCAGATCTACCTGTTCTCGGGCGATGGCGATTTTCGCCCGCTGGTTGAGGCGGTGCAGCGCAAGGGCGTGAAGGTCTCGGTCGTCTCCACGGTCTCGACGAGCCCGCCGATGGTCTCCGACGATCTGCGCCGGCAATGCGACGAGTTCATCGACCTCGCCCAGCTGATGCAGAAGATCGGCCGCGACCCGGCCGAGCGCAACGCCCGCAGCGGAGCTGCGCCGGGCGGCCCGGTGACACCGGGCAATCCCGGGCTGGAGCGGCGCTACGGCATCCGCCAGGGCGACGAGCCCGCCGAGGGCTGAGATGCCCGACCCACCAAAAGCCCCGGCCGGCTGACGCCGCGGGGTTCGGGCTCTACGAAGCGTATCCACTGGGATGCGCGGGACGAGGTGGCGTCGCCGTCGTCATGCTCGGGCTTGACCCGAGCAACTTGTGACCCGGAGGCTCCGGCGCCTTCTTCGGCCGGAGATTCTCGGGTCTGCGCTGCGCTCCGCCCGAGAATGACGGAGCCTACGCACCTGCCTTCATGATGCGGGCCTTGTCGCGGTTCCAGTCGCGGTTCTTCTCGGTCTCGCGCTTGTCGTGCAGCTTCTTGCCGCGTCCGAGACCGAGCTCGACCTTGGCGCGACCCTTGTCGTTGAAATAGACCTTGAGCGGGATCACGGTGTAGCCGTCACGCTGGATCGCGCCCATCAGCTTGTTGATCTGACGGCGGTGCAGCAGCAGCTTCCGCGGCCGCTTGACGTTGTGGTTGAAGCGGTTGGCCTCGAGATATTCGGGGATATGCGCGTTGAACAGGAAGAGCTCGGTGCCCATCGGCCCGGCATAGCTCTCACCGATCGTGGCCTTGCCGCCGCGCAGGGACTTGATCTCGGTGCCCTGCAGCGCGATGCCGGCCTCCAGCGTCTCGGTGATCTCGTAATTGTAGCGCGCCTTGCGGTTGTCAGCCGCGAGCTTGAAGCGCTCCGGATCGGGCTTCTTCATGCCGTGCCTCCCAGCGCATGGGCCTTGACGAGACTCGCCATCGCCTGCGATTCCGATTCAGGGTCGGCCGCCAGGCCATTGAAAACGCCCAGCTTGTCGGCGTCCTGCCGGTTCTGGCTGAGCTTGAACTTGCCGACCAGCGAGGCGATCTCGATCTCGATGCCGACGATGCCACGCATCTGCGCCGCCACAAAAGCCTCCGGCGCGTCGGTGACGTTCCAGGGCTCGTCGCGCGGCGCTTCCTGCTGGCGCGTCAACGAGTCGAGCTGGGCGTGGAGCCAGGCGGGATCTTCGATCGTGCGGGCGGGGCCACGGACCTGGACGGTGACGTAGTTCCAGGTCGGCACGACCTTGCCGTGCTCGCGCTTGGAGGCATACCAGGCCGGCGTGACATAGCGCTCGGTGCCGGTGAAGATCACCAGCGCCTGGGCGCCGGCCGCAATCGCTTTCCATTGCGGGTTGGGGCGGGCGAGATGCGCGCGCAGCACGCCCTGCGTTCCCTCCCCCTCATGCAGCACGAAGGGAACCGGATTGGCGATCAGCCCGTCCTCGCCGGCGCTGACGAGCGTCGCGAGCGGGTGGGCGCGCATGACGGCGAAGAGCGCCTCGCGATCCTCGACCTTGAAATGGCTGGGCTCGTACATCCTCGGTCTCCCTGGCGTCGGCCGGGGGACCGGACGGACGCAGCTTCCCTATTTAGGCATTCAGCAGGCCGGCGAACACCATGGCGTCGCGGATGACCTTGCCGGTCGCAGGCGTCACCGGCAGCAGCGGCAGGCGGACCTCCTCATCGACGCGGCCGAGGAGAGCGAGCCCATGCTTGGCGCCGGCGAGGCCGGGCTCCTTGAAGATCGCATCATGCAGCGGCACGAGGCGGTCCTGCACCTTCAGCGCGCCGGCATAGTCGCCGGCCCGAGCGGCTGTCATCAGGTCGGCGCAGAGGCGCGGCGCGACATTGGCGACGACCGAGATGCAGCCATGGCCACCGGCCGCCATATAGGCCAGCGCTGTCATATCCTCGCCCGAGAGCTGGATGAAATCCGGCCCCATGGCGTGGCGCTGCTGCGAGACGCGGGCGAGATTGGCGGTGGCGTCCTTCACGCCGGCGATGTTCTTCAGCTCGTAGAGCCGCGCCATCGTCTCGACCGACATGTCCACGACCGAGCGCGGCGGGATGTTGTAGATGATGATCGGGATCCCGACCGCATCGTTCACCGCCTTGAAGTGCTGGTACATCCCCTCCTGGGTCGGGCGGTTGTAGTAGGGCGTAACGACGAGCACGGCCTGGGCGCCAGCCTTCTCGGCATGGACGGCGAGGTCGATGGCCTCCGTAGTATTGTTCGAGCCTGCGCCGGCGATGACGGGCACGCGACCCTTCGCCTGGGCGATCACGATCTCGACGACGCGCCGATGCTCGTCATGCGACAGCGTCGGGCTCTCGCCGGTCGTTCCGACCGGGACCAGGCCGGAAGAACCGTTCTCGATCTGCCAGTCGACCAGCGCGCGCAGCGCCTCCTCGTCGATCCGGCCGCCTTTGAACGGCGTCACCAGCGCGGGGAGCGAACCGGTGAAGGCGGGATGCTTGGTCATGGAAGCAGCGTCCTGGAGCGAATGATCGTGACGAGGGCGTCACACATAAACCGTCCCCGGCGGCAGGCAAAGCCGGCCTGCCGTAAAAATAGGCCCTTCCATGGTTAAGTCTTCGTAAACCCGCTTCCCCGAGCATCGTTGGCGACGCACCCGACCGTGGAGCCCGCCATGGCCTCGCCTGTCATCCGCTCGCGGATGATCGCACTTCTGCTGCCCCTCCTGCTGGGCACGCCTTCGCTCGCCGGCGACGACGGCGCCCATGCCGCCCAGCGCGATCCCCTCGGCGCGGTCGATGTCGAGACCACGGCCTCGCTGCCGCCCTACCCGGCCGACGCGCTGCGGGCCTCGGAGGTCGATCTCGACCTGCTCGCCAAAGCCGTCACCGCCTATAAACGCGGAGCGCTCGCGGAGGGAGATGCGCTTGCCGCCTCGGTCGACGAACGCACGGCGCGTGCGCTGCTGGAATGGGTCGCGATCCGCAGCGCCACGAGCGTGCTGCCCTTTGCCCGGATCGACGCCTTCCTGAAGGCCTATCCGAACTACCCGGCGACATCGCTGTTCCGGCGCCGCGCCGAGGAGATGCTGGTCGCGGAGCGGAAGAGCCCGGCCGTCGTGCGGGCCTTCTTCCATGGCCAGAAGCCGGTGAGCCCCGCAGGGCGCGTCGCGCTTGCATTGGCTCTGGCGTCGGAGAGCCGCAATGACGAGGCGAACGCGCTCGTGCGCCAGATCTGGCTGCAGGACCACCTTGGCGCGCCGCTCGAGAAGATCGTGCTGGAGGCGTTCGGCGCTTTCCTGACGGCGGCCGACCACCGCCTGCGGGCTGAGCGCTACATCTTCCGTGGCAACGACGCGGCGGCGCTACGCAATGCGGCGCGGGTCTCGGCCGATTACGGGCTGCTCGCCCGCGCCCGGCTCGCCAGCGGCGATGCCCGCAGAGCGATTGCGCCGTCATTGATCGCAGCCGTTCCGGCTTCGCTGCGCGGCGACGTCTCCTTCGCCTTTCTGCAGGCGCAGCAGGCGCGACGCACCGACAAGCCGCAGGAGGCAGCGAAATGGCTGGCCGGCGTGCCGCGCGATCCCGCTCTGCTCGGCGACGGCGACGCCTGGTGGATCGAGCGCCGCCTGATCTCCCGGAAACTGCTCGACGCCGGCGACGCCGCCACCGCCTATGGCGTCGCCGCCGGCCACGGCGCGGAGGATGCCGCCGAGCGGATCGACGCGGAATGGCATGCCGGATTTATAGCGCTGCGCTTCCGCAACCAGCCGGGGATCGCGCTGGAGCATTTCAGCGAGGCGGCGCGCCATGCCGAAACGCCGATCTCGGTCTCGCGTGCCGCCTATTGGCAGGGCCGCGCCTTCGAGGACATCGGCAAGGCCGAGGAAGCACGAGCGGCCTATGAGCGCGCTGCCGAGCACCCGGTCGCCTATTACGGGCAGTTGGCGCGGGCCCGGCTCGGCCTGCCTGATCTGCCGCTGCGACGCTCGGCAGCGGCGGCGCTGCAGCACCTGCCCGGCCATGCCGGCGTGCGCCTGCTCTACAGGATCGGCGAGCGCGATCTCGCCGCGCAGATGCTGGTCGATCTCGGCCAACGCCTGAACACCGCCCCCGCGTTGGAGGCGGTGGCCGCGATCGCGCAGCGCGAGGGCGATACGCGCGCCCTGCTGGCACTGGGGAAGAGCGCGCTGCAGCGCGGCTTCCCGCTCGACACCGCCGCCTTCCCGACAACCGGCGTGCCGGAATTTCCCGTGCTCGGCGATCCGATGGAGCGCGCCATCGTCCATGCCATCGCCCGGCAGGAGAGCGCCTTCGACCCGACCGCGATGTCGCATGCCGGGGCGCGCGGGCTGATGCAGATGATGCCCGCGACGGCGCGCGAGACGGCGCGGCGGGCCAACCTGCCCTTCGACTGGCCGCGGCTTGGCCGCGACGCGCTCTATTCCGCGCAGATGGGCGCGGCCCATCTGAACGACCTGCTGAAGGAGTGGCGCGGCTCCTACATCCTGACCTTCGCCGCCTACAATGCCGGCTCCGGCAATGTGAAGAAATGGATCGCGGCCTATGGCGACCCGCGCCTGCCGGAGGTCGATGCGGTCGACTGGATCGAGCGCATTCCGTTCTACGAGACGCGCAACTATGTGCAGCGCGTGATGGAGAACCTGCAGGTCTACCGCCAGCGGCTGAACCAGCGCACCGCCTATCTGATCGACCACGACTTGAAGCGCGGCGGGCGGCGGGATTAGGGTCGCCGGGAGATGGCAGGTCTCGCGCAGCCCTCATCCTGAGGAGCCGCAGTACGCGGCGTCTCGAAGGATGTTCCAGCGCGATCTGAAACCATCCTTCGAGACGCGCCTGCCGGCGCTCCTCAGGATGAGGGCTGAGTGTTGACTGCGACCGAAACAAAAACAGGCTTCACCTCGCTCTTCGTCAGCGCCCGCGACGGGCTGCGGCTGCATGCGCGCGATTACGGGCCGCTGGCGTCTGCCGCCCTGCCGGTCGTCTGCCTGCCGGGCTTCGCGCGCACGGCCGCCGATTTCCATGAGTTGGCGCTCGCACTGTCGCAGGACGAGGCCAAGCCGCGGCGCGTGCTGGCGCTGGACTACCGCGGACGCGGCCTCTCGGGCTACGACCGCAACTGGAAGAACTACGACATCCGCGTCGAGCTGGACGATGTGATGCAGGTGCTGGTCGCGGCCGGAATCGAGGCGGCCGTCTTCGTCGGCACCTCGCGCGGCGGTTTGCTGACCATGGCGATGGGCACCGCTCGGCCCGGAGCGATCCGCGGCGTCGTGCTTAACGACATCGGCCCCGTGATCGATGCGCGCGGGCTGCTGCGCATCCGCGGCTATGTCGGCAAGCTGCCGCTGCCACGCAGCTTCGCCGAGGGCGCCGAGATCCTGAAGCGTCTGTCGGACCAGCAGTTCCCGCTCTTCGGCGAGGCGGAGTGGGAGACGATGGCGCGCCGGACCTGGACCGACCGCGACGGGCCGCTGAAGCCCGATTACGACAGCAGTCTGATGAAGGTCCTGGAGGAACTCGACCTCGAGGCGCCGCTGCCGATCCTCTGGCCCTATTTCGACGGGCTCAATGCCGTACCGATGCTGGCGATCCGCGGCGCCAACTCCGACCTGCTGGCGGAGAAGACGCTGGTCGAGATGGGCGAGCGCCATCCCGATTGCGAGACCTTCGTCGCGCCCGGCCAGGGCCATGCGCCGATGCTCGGCACCAAGGACATGGTGCGGCGCATCGGCCGGCTGATCGCCCGGTCGGAGCGCCGGGCAGCCTGAGGCCGCTCACGCCTTCGCCGGCTCGTCCCTGTCGCGCGAGGTCTCGACCAGGCCGGCCCGGGCCCGCTTGGCGAATTCGGTGTCGCCGCCGGCGGCCAGCGTCTTCGCCTGGCTGACCCAGTCCTCGCGCTCGATCCGGCCCGGGAAGGCGAGATAGCTGCCGACCCATTCGACATTGGCCGACGTCCAGGCGGCGATCTGCTCGAAATGCCAGATGCCGAGCGCCTGCAGCCGGTCCTCGTTCTGGCGGCCGATGCCCTTGATCAGCTTAAGATCGTCGGGCCTCGCCTCCTTCGCCGCAACGAGGCCGGCCGGGCGCTGGCCGGGAATGTCCGCCTCGCCCGCAACGGGCGGCAGCGTGGCGACGGCGGACGGCGCCTCCGCCTCGACCGACGGCCGCGTGCCCGACAGCAGCGCGCCGAGGACGCAGCCCGCGACATAGACGCCGCTGAACAACAGGGCGGTCTCGACCCAAACGGCGGCCGTTCCGTTCAGGAACTGCAGCCAGGTCACTGCGGCGCCGAGCCCCCAGAGCACGGCAACCCAGCCAGCGATCGCTCCACCGAGGCGCAGCGGGCCGCCATCCCGGCCGATCCAGCCCATGACGAGGCCGAGCGCGAAGGCGGCGGCGAGGAACCAGACAAACTGGCTGGCAAGATACAGCATGTCCGCCTCCTTACTTCGCGACCGTGAACTGGACACGCCGGTTCATCGCACGGGCGTCAGGCAGGCCATGGGCCACAAGCGGCCGCTTGGTCCCGAAGCCCTGCGTCTCCAGTCGCGACGGGTCGATGCCGCGGCGGACCAGTTCGTCGCGCACGCGCAGGGCGCGGCGGGCCGACAGGTCGAGATTGTTGAAGACGCCGCGCTCGCCATCACTGTTGGTATGGCCCTCGATGGTGATGCGGGCCGTCGGGCACAGGTTCAGGATGGCCACCGCCTCGCCGACGACGCGCTCGGTCGGCGCATCGAGCGCCACCACCGACGTGCCCTGGGCGAAGAGGACCGTGTTGCGCTTGGTCAGCGCGTCGAGGTCGTTCTGGCAGGTCGCGGGCGGATCGACGACACAACCCGTCTGGCGCAGGCCGATGGCGGCATCGATGCGGAAGCCCGCCGGCAGGCCCGCCGCCGCGCTGGTCTCGATCTCGCGCTGGATCAGGTCGCGGCAAGTCAGCCCCCGCAGGGTGACGAGATCGTCCGCGATCTCGGCGGAGCCAAGGTCAAGCCGCAACAGATTGCCGACCGCCATGACGGCGGCGGCAGCGAAGCCTTCCGGTGCGCCGGGCAGGATCTGGGTCTCGTCGCGCCATCGGCCCTTCAGCGGTGAGGCCTCCACCAGCGCCCGCAACTGCTCGCGGCTCCGGGAATTGGGCAGATAGCCGCTCAGGCCGAGGCCGTTGCGATCCACCGCGAGCGCGAGCCGGTAAGGCCGCGGAACCACGGTCGTGGCCCCCTCCCCGGTGAGCGCAAGACCGGCCGGCAGCGGGCGGCGGCGGAGCAGCGCGTCAAGGTCGGCCCATGCGGTCCCGTCGGCGACCTCGCCGGCCAGGCTGAGCGTCTTTTCTGCCAGCGTCACGCTGCCACGCTTCAACCGTCCGAGCAGATCGAGCGCGAAGCCCGTCGCTTCGCCGTAATCGGCCGCATCGCGCAGATTGCCCTCGAGCGCGAGGCGGTCCGTCACCGGCCTGCCGGCGGCGATGGCGCCTGCACGGGCCAGAAGCGCGTCGCGGCTGGCGGCATCGGGCACCTGCCCCTGGAGGGTCACGCCATCGGCGCCGATTGCGGCGGACCACGCCAGAGCGACCGGCGGAGGAGGCGGAGTGGCCGGAGCGACCGGCGCCTCGACGCGCGGCGCGGGCGCCGGCAGTTCGGAGGGCAGGAAGACCGGCGCGGGAATGTCGGGCAGCGGCGGCATCAGTGTTTCCACCGGCGGCGGGGGGGCCGGCGGACAGGCAATCGTGGCCTGCGCGACGGAATCGGGACCGTCGCCTTGCGCGATCTGGAGGCGCAGCGCCTGGCAGGCCTCATAGGTTTCCGGCCCGTCACCGGACAGGCGATACGCATCGCCCTCAAGCTCGGCACGGCCCTGCCGCAGCCGCGAGAGATCCGCGAAAGCCCGCGCAACGCGCGTCAGGAACGCTGGCGGCTCGCCCGCGGCGGGCTTCGTGCGATCATCGACCGCAACCTGGCCCGGAAAAGCCCGGCGCAGCGCCTCGAGCAGCTGTTCGCGCAAGGCTGGCGGAGCGAAGCCCTCAATCCGGAGCGACCCGTCCGCGAGCTTCTCGACGTTCCAGCGATAGGGCGAGACGGTGGGGGCATCGAGCGTGCAGGCGACCGGCTGGAAACCTTCGCGCGGTCTGGCGAGGGCGGCCTGCAGCGCGACATGGTCGTCCGGCGTCGCCGCCGTGCCCTCGATGCAGAAGCGTGTGTCGTCGAGCGCGACCTTGCCGCTCGCGAGCTTCGGCAGTTCGGCCAGCACGGCAGTCGCCATCTCCGCAAATCCCGGAGGAGCGCCGAAGGCAAGGCTCTGGCGATCCTCGACGCGAAGCCCCGGCAGGGCCTTCTCTGCGGCTGCGACGAGTCCGCGGGCCGTTGCCTCGTCCGGGACGAAGCCACCCAGCGTCAGCACGTCGGCGCGACGGCTGGCCGACCAGCTATAGGGTTTCTGGGCGACGACCTGGGAGAGCCCGCCCAGCGCACGCCGCACACCGAACTCGGCCCTCAGCCGCGCGATGGCACGCGCCGCACCATCCGCGGACAGCGCCTCGCCGCCGATCGTGACGTCGCGTCCGTTGATCTGGGCCGTGATCGGCCGTGCGCCCGGCGCCTCGCCGGCTACAGCGGCGGCCGCTGCGACGGCCCGGCGGCCGACATCGCGCTCGATCGCCTCTCCGAGAAACAGGTTTCCGGCGCCCCAGAGCAGCGCCAGTGGCACCAGCCCCCAAAGCCAACGTCCCGGTTGCGACATGCCCGACCCCCAAGCCCCTTTCGTCCCGGGGCCGGACGCATCGAGGCGACCGTGCCCTGAACGGTGCCGCACCACGCGTCGGGAGGCGCACCGGGCGCTCGCGGCGGAGCGGAGGTCGCGCTGTCCGGCCGAGCGGAGCGTCGACCTCAGGAAGCGGCTTCACCCAGCGCCTGTCAACCTTTCGAAGGGCTTCGGCGCGCCGAGGACATGCAGACATGAAAAAAGCCCCGGGTTTCCCCGGGGCTTCCGACTAGGATCGTGCGAGACGATCAGAAGTCGCGCTGGATGCGCAGACGGCCGGCGATCGTGTCTTCGCTCTTGATCAGGCGAGCAGCGTTCGAACGGGCGCCGAAGTTGTCGACGGCGACGACCGGCTGACGGAGCTGCAGGTTCGAGTAGAGAACCTCAACACCGATATCCAGGCCGGAGACCGGCGACCAGATCAGGTTGGCGGCGGCGATGAACTCCTTGGGGTCCATCGAGCGCTGCAGGCCGACCGTACCCGGCGTGACGTAGCCGAGCTTCAGCTCGGAGTACGAAGCCGAGATCTCCGAACGCAGCGTGGGGGTCCAGAAGTGGCGGAAGGCCGCGACGAGCGAGTAGCCGGTCGAGTTCTTCATGGAACCGGTGACGGTGTTCAGAGCGGTGTCGAACAGAGCCAGGTTGCCGATGCGGCCGAGGCCGAAGGCGCCGACGCCCGAACCCGTGTAGCCGAGGTAGCCCAGCGCGCCGTCGGCGTAAGCCGCCTGCAGGAAGAGCTGGTCGCCGGCGGCGAGCATCGGGAGGTTGATCTTCACGCCGCCCTGGATGGCCCAGGCGAACTCGTCACCCTCGACAGCGCCGAGAGCCGCAGCAGCAGCGCCCTTGCGGTTGCCGATGGCGCCCGACAGCTGAGCGGAGCCCCAGCCCTGATCGACGCGCAGCGAGCCGATGAGGTCCGGATAGTCCTGGCCCTGACGGACGAGGCCAGCGCCAGCGAGCGAGCCGACGCCGAGATCGCGACCACCACCGGTGCCGGTGCCGGAGACGCGGTCTTCGAGCGAGATCGTGGCCGAGAAGCCCGAACCGAAGGTGGCGGTGTAGGCCAACAGGTTCAGACGGGTATCAGCCGTACGGATCGAGAAGAAGTTGAAGTCGGAGGCGTAGAAGTCGAAGAACGACTGAGCGCGACCGGCGGTGATCGGGCCGAACTGCACGAAGGCCAGGTCGACGTTCGAGGTGGCGACGGTCGAAGCAGCCGAGGTGAAGAAGCCGGCAACGTTGCCGCCGACGTTGAAGCCGCCCGAACCGTTGTTGTACATGCCCGAGTTGTTCGTCAGCTCGTAGCGGATGAACGTGCGGAGCGTGCCGTAGGCGGTCGCGGTACGGGCGTCGATGTTCAGACGACCACGAGCGCGGGTGCCGTACGAGTCGGACTCGCCGAAGCGCTCACCGACAACATACTCGGCGCGAACACGGCCGCCGACGCGGAGGCAGGTCTCGGTGCCGGGGATGTAGAAGAAGCCTGCGCCGTAGGCGGAGCAGACGCGAACGTATTCGACCGGAGCGGCCTTCCGCGAGGGAAGGTCGGCGGCCTGAGCCCCGGCGACCGCGGCGAAGCCGGCGGCGGAACCGAGGAGGAGGCTCTTAACGAGCTTCATTGGTAACCTCCAAAAGAGTTTCGAGACCCTCGGGCTTCCGCCGGCTCGTTGGTGAATGGCCCCAGGAGACCCAATCACCGAACCGGCTTGTTCCCGGTCTTTCGCCCGCGTCCCTGACCATTCAGAGGCGAAGACGAAAAACAGCGACCGGGAACGTCCCGACGCAGGACAACCATACGAATGCCGGGGGGCCGATCAACCGCGATCACGTCGCCGAGAGCCGCGGGGGGGTGCTTTGAAATCGGGTGTTGCAGGGAGGCCACGCTTTGACGGTCGAAATTTACCAACCGTTAACCGCACCCGCCCGGCAAGCCCCGATTTGAGCCGTTCCAGCCTGGAATCACCGGAGCCGCCGATCGCCCTGCGGGCGTTTTCGATTCTCCGGAGGGTCGCGGCAGCGGGAGTGAGCCCGGCGACTGCGGCATCCCTACGGGGCGCAGCTTCCGGGGCGTGTCAGGACTGAAGGCGTTACCGCGGTGGGAGACGCTGCGAACCCGCGTCAGTATTCCCACTCGGCACCGACGCCGACGGCCGCACCGCCCTCGGCATTGGTCTCCGCCTGCAGCTTCAGCCGGCGCGTCACATCGATGTTGACGGAGACGCCGCTATCCTCGGGCCGCGCACCGGCCTTCACGCCCACCGAGACGTTGTCGCTGATATAGCGCGAGACGCCTACCGTGGGGCCGCCCGCCCCGACCTGGATGTCGAGA
Organism: Bosea sp. OAE506; assembly: GCF_040546595.1. Lineage (NCBI taxonomy): Bacteria > Pseudomonadati > Pseudomonadota > Alphaproteobacteria > Hyphomicrobiales > Alloboseaceae > Allobosea > Allobosea sp. OAE506. The sequence continues at coordinate 4,104,685 of NZ_JBEPOB010000001.1, forward strand.
TTGTCGACGCCGAGGGATTTGCGCAGCCGCTCGAAGGAATCGTCGCCGCCACCCCCGGCGAACTGCGCGGCCGTCTGGGCCAGCTGCAGCGCCTGGAAGGGCGAGAGCGAACCGGAGGCTCGCGCGAAGAGGAGGCGGGAGAGCACCTCGTCCTGCGGCAGGTCCGGGTTGGAGGTGAAGGCGAAGGCGGGCTGGTCGGCCGGGCCGGTGACGAGCACGCGGGCGGTGACGTCGCCCGCCCGGGTCTCGGCCACGAAATCGAGCTCGGGCAGCGTGCCGCCGGTGAAGGTCAACCGCCCACGGCTGAAGTCGAGGCGCTGGCTCAGCACGGTCAGGCGCCCGCGACGCAGCTCGAAGCCGCCGTCGAGCTGCGGTGACGCCAGGCTGCCGCCGACGCGCAGCTGTCCACCCAATTCTGCATCGATGCCGCGGCCGCGCACGAAGACGCGGCTGGGTGCCGCGATGGTGAGCGCAAGCGCTGCGTCGAAGGCCGGCGCCGGGCGGGCGCCGCGTGCGGCTGGACGGGCCTTGCGCTTCTCCGCCGCAAGGCGCGCAGCGGCGGTGCCGGTCGGGCGGACATGCTTGATTCCATCGACCGGGCGCAGCGTCGCCGGCAGCCGGTCAGGCACCGTGACGTCGAGCGAGAGCACATCGACGCGGCCGCTGACCCGCGGGCGCTGGGCCAGAGGCCCGCCAATCTCGAGGCCGAGATTGGCGACGGCGGTGACGATGCCGCTGGAGACGAGCTGGGCGCGGTTGCCCTGAATGCGGATCTGGCCGGGGAAACCGGCTGCGGGATCGAGCGCGACCCGGCCCGTGGCCGACAGCGTGCCGCCATTGGGCGTGCTGGCGCTGGCACGCTCAATGGTGAGGTTCTCGCCATTGGCGGCGATGCGGGCCTCGATTGCGGTCAGACGGACGCCCTGGAGCACGTCGGTGAAGCTGCCGCCGCTCAGCGTGGCGGCCCCACTGAGGCGCGGGGCGGCGAGAGAACCGGCCGCGCGCATATCGATCGCGACGGCACCGGTGACGCGCTGCCCCTGAGCCCCGATCAGCGGGTTGGCCAGGGCTGCGTCGAGACGACCCTGGGCTGCGAGGTCGAGCACACCCGCCGCATTCAGGGGAGCGGTGCCGCGCAGTGTCAGGCTGGCGCCGCGGCCGGCATCGACCTTCGCGTCGACGGTGACGACCTCGCCCTTCAGGGCGCCGCTGCCTGCGATCTCGATGGGAGGCAGCCCGGCGCGGCGGGTCTCCGGCGTGACCAGCCGGGCGATCCTAAGGCTCCAGGGGCCGGTCGGTGCGCCGGCGGTGCCGCCGATCTTCGCCTGCGCCTCCAGCGTGCCTGCAAGGTCGAGCCCCGGCGCGAAGATGCGGGCCGCGGACAGCGGCACATTGCGGGCGGCGATGTCGAGGTCGAGGGTTTCGCCCGCGCGCCCAGCCACAGTCAGGCGCCCGTTCTCGATCGCCAGCGCAAAGCCGGCGATCTCGACGCCCCCTGCGGGGAAACGGAAACTGGCCGGGTTGGCCAGCGCGATGCGCCGGCTGTCGCGGCGCGCCTCGAAGCGCGAGAGTTCAAGAGCGAGCGGCTCGCCCGGGACGAGGCGGCCGACGCCGTCGAGCGCGAAGCCGCGCGCGCTGGCGGTCAGCGTGAAGGCGCTCGCATCGGGAGCACCCTTCGAATCGAAGCGGATGGCGCTGACCGCCTCGCCGGCCAGGACGGCCCGGTCGATGGCGAGCGCCGCATCGAGCTGAGGGCGGCCATAGACGTCGCGGGCGGCCGCGGTGGCGTCGAGCCGATCGATCGCGAGCGAGGGGCCGGCCAGTTTTGCGCCCCTGGCGGTGAGATCGAGATTCTGCCGCCCTTCGACCACGGCCAGGCGGATATCGGCGTCGAGCTGGCCGCCGAGCTTGGTCAGGGCGAGCGCCGAGAGATCGTCGAGATTGCGCGCCGCTAGCGTGATGCGCCCTTCGGCCCGGCTGGCGGGATCAAGCGTCAGGCCGCCGTTCAGCCGGACAGAGCCGATGGCGATGTCGAGCGCCGAGAGGTTCCAGCCGTCGCCCGGCAGGCGTGCCAACGCCACTGTCCCGGTGGCGGGCCGCGAATCGATCTCTCCGTTGAGGGTCAGGCGGCTGTCGAGCGCGCCCTGCAGATCGCGGATCACGGCATCGAGGGTCAGGCGTGGAATGGGGCGAGTGAGCGCGGTCGCGTCAGCGATGGCAAGCCGGGCGGTCGCGTCGAGCTTTTCGCGCGGGCCGCTTAGACGGGCGGTCACGTCGCCACGGCCCGAGAGCCGCGGATCGGCGCGCCGCAGGTCCGGCAGCGCCAGAGCGATCTGGAGGTCGGAGGATTGCCGGCCGATGCCGCCCTCGGCGGTCACGGTCGCGTGCTGGCCGGCGAAGCGAAGGCCGCTCACGGTGATGTCTTCCGCCAGCGAGCGGACCCGGCCGTCGAGGCTGAACTGGCCGGCGAGCAGGCGGTCGAGCCGGGCGTCGCCGGTGGCGAGCCGCTCCCCTCGCCCGCTCAGCCGGGCGCCGTAATCATTGAGCCGCGGTGTGGCATCGATCTCGGCCACGACCTCGGCCCGGCCGCCGAGAGGGCGCCCGGCGAGTCCGCTGAGGCGGGCGAGATCGGGCAGCACGGCCTGAAGGCGCCCCAGGGTGCGGGCATTGCCGGCCTTGCCCTTGTAGTCGAGGTCCAGCCCTGACATGGCGAGCCGCAGCGTCTCGAAATCGGCAGTGCCATCATCCTGGGCGGTGCCGCGCAGGGTGAAGGTGACGCGCTCGCCGACGGCGCGGGCGAGCGACCGGTCCGCCAGCGCGATGCCCGCGGCCTCGCCATCGGCGGTCAGGGCGATGCGCGTGCCGGGCTGGCCGATCTGGCCGGTCGGCGTGGCGTTGAAGGTCAGGCCGAGGCGCTCGAAGCCTCCGGCAGGAAGGCGGGCCTCGCTCGCGTCGAGTTTCGCGACGATCGTCGGACCCGCCACAGGTCCCTTGATCGTGGCGTCAAACGCAAGCTTGGCGATCTCGGTGCCCGAGGCGACGGTCTTGCCTTCCGCATTAGGGCGGGCGGCGGCGGTGACCCGAAGGTCGAGCATCTTGTCGGCGGTGTAGCGACCGAGCACGTCGAGCCGCGCCAGCGCGGAGACAAGCGCCATGTTACGGATGTCGATTCCGCCGTCATCGGCGAAGCCGACCGAGCCGTCCAGCCGCGTCGAGCCCGCAAAGACCGGCGCGACGGGGGCCGGCATCAGACCCTCGATGCGAGCATCCAGCGCGAGGTTGAGCTTGCGCTCGGCACCGGTGCGGTCGAGCCGCGCATCGCCGCGCGCGCCGATGGTCGGGCCGGCATTGAAGATCAGCGTCGAGCCGAAGGAATCGAGCGGGCCGTCGCCGCCGAGATCCAGCGTGACCGGCGGCTCGCCCGGCAGGCCGGCGACCTTCGAGATCAGCCCGCCAGCGGGCTCGTCGAGCTTGACGTCGAGCTGCAGCCGCGTGGTGTCAGGGACGAAGGCGATGTTGACGTCGAACCGGCCCTGCGCATCGAGGCGGCGCGCCGCCAGCTTCAGGTTGAGCCCTTCACTGGGCGGGCCCAGCGTCGCCGAGCCGGTGGCTCCCAGGGTCGCGGGAACGCCGAGCACGGGTTCGCCCAGCACGAGTTCGTTCAACTGGAAGGCGCGGACGATCACCTTGAGCGGCAGCTCGGGCAGGATTGGCTGGTCGCTCGCCGGCGCGGCGCCGGCCGGCTGGGGCGCCTGCTTGCGCAGGAGTTCGAGCTTGCCGATCTCGAGCCGGTCGACGTCGAGGCGGCGCAGGAGCAACGCGCTGCGCGTCCAGATCAGGCGCACGCGGTCAAGCCGCAGCCAGGGCCCATCGCGGTCCGACAAGACAATGTCGCGGATCTCGACATCCGAGGACAGCGCGCCGTTGACCGCGCCGATCGAGACCTGGCTGGTGTCGCTCGACAGGGCCTTGGAGATCAGGTCGGCGACGACGCCGCGATCGGTCTGGGCGTTCTGGGCGAAGCCGCCGAAGGGCGCGAGGGCGAGGAAGCCGGCCACGACCAGCGCGGCGAGGAGCGCCAGGCGCGGCAGGTTCAGGCGGGAGGGGCTCATGAAGGGGCGCATCAGAAGGACTGCCCGATGCTGACATAGAGCGCGACGGGCTTGTCGCCCTTGCGCGGGTTGAGCGGCGCGGCGACGTCGACACGGATCGGCCCGATGGCGGTGTAGTAGCGAAGGCCGAGACCCGCAGCCATCTGCAGGCGCTGCTTGAAGTCGGGCACGCTGCCCTCAAACGCGGTGCCGGCATCGAAGAAGGGCACGACGCCGATCGTGTCGGTGATCTTGATGCGGGCCTCGACCGAAGCCTCGAACAGGCTGCGCCCGCCGGTCAGCCGGTTGAGCGGCCCCAGCGGCGAGAGCGTGCGATACGCATAGCCGCGCACCGAGCCGCCGCCGCCGGCATAGAAGCGCCGCGTGGCGGGGATGTCGTCGAGATCGGCGCCGGCAATCGAGCCAAGACCGAGGCGGCCGGCCAGCACATAGCGGGCGTCCTCGTCGAGTGCGTAATAGGTGGAGAAGCTGGCCTTGCTCTGGACGATCCCGACGGTCGAGCCGAGGAAGGTCGGATAGGGCGCGACCGAGGCGCTCGCGCGGAAGCCGCGGGTCGCGTCGAGCAGGCTATCCGTCGAATCGTATTTCACCGAGAGCGGGATGCCGACGAGGGTGTAGTCGACCTGGCCGAGGACATCGCTGGTCTGCCCCCTCTCGACCTCGAGCCCCGCCGAGACCGAGAAGGTGTCGCTGAAGCGGCGCTGGATCGCGGTGGTGACGTTGCCGTAGCGGGCGGTGTAGCCGCCGAAACGGTTGGTGCCGACGCGCTGGCGCGTCGCGACGCCGTCGAGCAGCCAGTCATAGCGGCTGCCTCCGAGCGCCGGCTTGAGGAAGCTGAAGGCGAAGCGGCCACCGAGATCGGAGCGCTCGAAATCCTCGAACTTCGTGATCTTGCTGCCGTCGATGCGGGGCGCGAAGAACAGATCGCCCTCCAGCCGCAGCCGCTCGGCCCCGCCGAAGAGGTTGCGGTGTTCCCAATAGGTCCGCACGGCTGGCCCATCGATGGTGGAATAGCGCGCCGAGAAGCCGAGCAGGCGCTTGGGCCGCTCGGTGACCTCGACGAAGATCGGCAGGTTGCCGGCGCCGTCCAGGCTTTCGGACTCGCGGATCCGCACCGAGCCGACGGCGGGGATGGTGCTGATGGATTTGCGCGTGTCGGTCAGCGCCTTGGGCGAATAGCGATCGCCCGGCTCCAGATAGATGAAGGAGCGGATGACCTCGGGCGGAATGTCGCCCGTCTCCTGGACCGAGACCGTGCCGAAGCCGGCCACGGGGCCGGGCTCGACGACATAGGTGACGTCCATGACGCGGGCGGCATGGTCCACCACGGGCCGCAATTCGACGACCTTGGCGAGCGGGCGCGACTGCGCGCGCAGATAATCGACCAGTGCCGCCCGGGCCGCCCGCAGCGAGGCCGAGGTCGCGGGCTCGCCGGGGCTGAGGCGGCTCACCTTGAGCGGATCGGCAATGGCGGGCGCACCGGTGATGCCGCGTTCGTCAACGCCGACATTTCGGAGCGCGAAGACCGGCCCCGGATTGACCGTGGCCGTGATCGGCACCGCCTCGCGGTTGCGATGCGATTCCAGCGCGCGGATCAGCCTCGCATCGGGCTCGGCCCCGACGCGCAGTGGCACGCCGTCGACCATGAGCGCGACCTCGGCGTTGAAATAGCCCTGCGACCAGAGCGCATCGACCAGAGGGGTGAGATCGGCCACCATGCGACGGGCCAGCGTTTCGCCATCGGGGGGTGCGTCCGCGCGAAGCCTGTAGAGCAGCGAGGCATCCTGAAGCGTGCGCGTCAGCGCCTTCGCGTCATCGGCGCCGCCGAGATCGAACTCGAGCCGGTAGGGAAGCGTCGCCTGACTGACAGCCGGCGGCTCGTCCTTCTTCGTGAAAAGGCCAAAGAGGTCCAGCGACGACAGGTCGAATGCCTGCACCGGCGCGGGCCGCAGACCGGCCATCAGGGCGAGCGCACAGGTTCCGCTCAGCGCAACCGCGCTGCCCGCTCTCCGCCAGGACCGCATCTTACCTCCAAGCAACTCCCCCCACGACGCAACGGGACCATCCTACCGATGTTCCTCGCCCGACCATACAGAAAGACATCCGGCGCAAGCAAATGCGCCGGATTTGAGCGATGTGATTAACGAAGCGTTAGCGATACGCCGCCGAGGGGGGCGAGCTTCGTGACGATCTCGCCCTTGCCGGGGGACAGGACGCCGCCGCAGAGGCTGCCCGTGGTAACGATCTGGCCGGCGCGAAGGCCGCCCATCAGTTCGTCCTTGCGGTTGGCCCAAGCCAGGAACGGCGCCATCGGATCGCCGTTTCCGTGCACAGCCGGCTGATCGTAGATCGTGACGCCGTTGAGCGAGATGAAGCAGGTCAGCCCCGCGACCTCGTCCAGCACCTTCATGTCGAGTTCCTGGCCCAGATAGTAGCCGCCATGGCCGAGCGCGTCGGCGAGCCAGAGCGCGAAGGGCACCCCCTGCCAGTTGGCCATCCGGCTCTCGACGATCTCGATGCCGAGATAGGCCTTGTCGCAATGGCCGAGCAGTTCGGCGCGCGAATAGGGCTGATTCGGGCGCATCGGCACGTCCTTGGCCAGCCGCAGCGCGATCTCGATCTCGACGCGCAGCTCGGCGCCGATCGCGCCGTCATAGACGTCGCCGGGAGCGAGCCAGGGGCCGGGCATCAGGCCGGCGACCGGCGTGCCGTCCTCGGCGATGGCGACCTTCCAGCCGGCCTGCGCATGGCCGAGCGTCTTGGCGATGTCGGCCTGGATCGCCAGCCCGTCGAGGAAGGACCCCGGAACCGGCTGCTCGGCCATCTCGATCAGGCTCTTGTCGCGGCGGGTTGCGACCAGCGCAGCGCGCAGGGTCTCGTGAGTGGTCGGCATGGCGTCTCGTCCCTGTCCTCATCGTCCCGGCCTGGCCGGTGTTCGGGGCGCACCCTGCACGAGCGGCGCGCGCGAGGCCACCCCTGCGGCGACGTCGCTGGGAACGCCACTGCCGGGGAACCGCTTCGGCGCGCCCGGGTTGACCTTGCATCCACCCCCTTTCCGGAAAGGCAGTCCGCCGCGATGAAACGGCTTCTCCCGATCATGACCGCGACCCTGCTGTGGTCGCTGAGTGCCACGGCCCAGACCGCGATGCCGCCTCAGGATTTTGTCCACAAGACCGCGGCCTCGACGATGTTCGCCGTCGAATCGGCGACGCTCGCCCTGCACAAGACGATCTCGCCCGAGATCAAGAGCTTCGCCCACCGCCTCGCAAATGACCGCGGCACCACCGGCAGCAGCCTGCGGCAGATCATCGCCAAGCGCTCCGACATCGCGCTGCCGGAGCGCCCGGACGGACACCAGCTCGATGTGCTGCGCGATCTTGCCGCGCTGCAGGGGCCCGACTTCGACCGCGCCTATGTCAGCGCCCAGCGACAGGCGCAGGAGGAGAGCCTCGCCGTGATCGCGGCCTATGCCGAAGGCGGTTCGGACCCCGAGCTCAAGGCCTTCGCCGAGAAGACGCTGCCGACGCTGCAGAAGCTCGATGCCGAGGCGAAGGCCCTGCCCAAGCCGCAATGACCGCCTGCCCTGCCCCGCCTGCTTGACAGTCGGGCGCCGCTCCCCTCCGCTCGGCGTCAAAAGACGCTGAGGGGACGGTACGGCCATGCTCACCTTGCGGCAGATCGAGGTGATCCGCGCCATCATGATCACCGGCACGATCAGCGGCGCGGCGAAGCTGCTCGCAGTGTCGGCGCCCGGCATCAGCCGGCTGATGAAGCACACCGAGAAGACGCTGCGGCTGAAGCTCTTCGAGCGTCGCCACGGGCGCTATGTGCCGACGCCCGAAGCCAACGACATCTTCGAGCAGATCAACGGCGTCTACAAAAAGGTCGACGACCTCCACTACACGCTGGCGCGGATCGAGCGCGGCGGTGGCGTCGAACTGCGGATCGGCTCGGTGCCGAGCATCTGCCATGTGATGGTGCCGCGCGCGATCGAGAAGCTGAAGCGCAAGCACCCCGATCTGCGGCTCGACATCAACATCCTCAAGATCGAGGAAGCGCTCGACTATCTGCTGCTGGGCCGCGGCGAGATCGCGGCGATGAGCTACAAGCTTGACCATCCCGGCATCGATTTCCTGCCGCTGAGCCGGGGCGAACTGCTCTGCATCGTGCCCGAGGGCCATGAACTCGCCGGGCGGCCGGTGATCTCGGCCTCCGAGATCGTCCGCCATCCGCTGATCGGCATCGACCCCAACGACCCCTATGGCCGGGTCATGGCCGAGATCTTCAGCCGCCAGGGACTCGCCTACGACATTGTCATCAAGGCGCGCTTCGGCACCACGGTCTGCTCGCTGGTGCGGGCGGGGCTCGGCATCGCGGTGATCGACCAGTTCACCGTGGCGCATGGCTCGATGCAGGGCATCGCCACGATCCCGATCGCCGAGCCGACGCAGTTCCAGACCTATGTCGCGATCAAGAACGACAAGGCGCCTTCGGTCTATGCCGAGACCTTCGTGACGCTGCTGCGGCAGGAGATGGATGCGGTGGTGAGACCGCGTGCCCCAGAGATCCGCGGCCGGCTGGCAGGATAACATCAGGTTAGGTTATGCGATCAAATTGGTCATCGCGTTAGCGAGGACGATCGGCTTATCTGGTGGTGGCAACGCCTGCTAAGACGATGGGCGAGCCACACAGGGACGAGACGATGCCGGACATTGCCATCGCCAACCGGACGAAGCGCGTGCTGCTGGGCCTGATCGGCACGCCGATCGCCCACTCCGCCGCGCCCGCGATGCATGAGGCTGCCGCGCGCGCCGCCGGTTTCGAGCTGCATTACCATCTGATCGAGGTCGCCGGCGCCGCACGCGCCGATCTCGTCGCCATCCTCGACGGCGTGCGGCGGATGGGCTTTTCGGGCGTCAACGTCACCTATCCCTACAAGGAAGCGGTCGTCCCGCTGCTCGACGCGCTCTCGCCGGAGGCCCGCGCCATGGGGGCCGTCAACACAGTCGTATCTCGCGACGGCGTGCTGACTGGCCACAACACCGACGCGACCGGCTTCGCCACCTCCTATCGCGCACTCGGCCGCGCCGATGGCGACGCCCCCGTCGCGATCATCGGTACGGGCGGGGTGGGCAAGGCGATCGGCTTCGCGCTGGCGGGCTGCGGCGTCAGCCATCTGCGGCTCTATGACAGCGACCGCGCCAAGGTGCAGGCGCTGGCCGACCAGATCGGCGAACTGGCGCGGGTCGAGATCTGCAGCAGCGTCGAGGCGGCGGTGTCGGGTGCGGCGGGCCTCGTCAACGGCACCCCGGTCGGCATGCTGCCGAACCGCGACAGCCCCGTGCCGGCCGATCTTATCCGAAAGTCTCAGTGGGTGGCGGATGCCGTCTATCATCCCCTCTGGACACCGCTGCTCAAAGCCGCGCAGAAGGCGGGCGCCGTGGTGATGACGGGGCGCGAGCTCAGCATCAACCAGGCCGTCGATGCGTTTTCGCTGTTCACGGGGGTGCAGCCCCCGGACGGCGCGATCGCCGACGCTTTCGACCGATCGCTCGCCGCGCAGGAGGCCAGGCACCGCGCAGCCTGAGATCACCCCACTTCAAAGACGGCCCGCGGGCCACCCAAGAAGACCAAAAAAAGCACAACCAGAGCTGGAGGAGACACGCAATGAAGACCCCATGGATCATCGCAGCGGCCGTGACGGCCGGGCTCGCCACGCCTGCGCTGGCGCAGGAGAAGGTGAAGCTCGTCGACGTCGTCGAGCTGTCGGGCGCCGGCGCGACCGCCGGCACCAACTGGAAGAACGGCATCGACCTCGCCGTCGCCGACATCAACGCCAAGGGCGGCATTCTCGGCAAGCAGATCGAGATCGTCCATTACGACACGCAGACTAACCCGGGTAACACCCGCGCCGCCGTGCAGCGCGCCATCGACGAGGGCACCTATGCCGTGCTCGGCCCGGTCTTCTCCGGCCCGATCGGCGCCTCCATGCAGATCGCGCAGCGCGCCGAGATCGCGCAGATCGTCGGCGGCGAGGCGGCCGGCCTGACCAAGCAGGGCAACCAGTACATCTTCCGCACCTCGCTCAGCCAGTCGGCCGCGATGCCGAAGATCGCCAAGTACCTCAAGGACACCGTCAAGGCCGGTTCGGTCGCCGTGGTCTGGGTCAACAACGACTTCGGCAAGGGCGGACGTGACGCGATCATCCCCGAGCTCGAGAAGGTCGGCATCAAGGTTGCGGCCGACGTCTCGACCGAGCAGGGCCAGGCCGATTTCGCCGCCGACGCGATCAAGATCAAGAACGCCAATGCCGACGCCGTCTTCGTCTATCTGAACGAGGAGGAGAGCGCCCGCTTCCTGCGCGCCGCCAAGCAGCAGGGCATCACCAAGCCGATGGTCGGCGAGACGACGCTGCTCGGCGCCAAGGTGATCGAGCTCGCCGGCGACGCCGCCAATGGCGTGCGCGGCCATGTCGGCCTGTCGATCGACGCGCCGATCCCGGCCTTCCAGGAGTTCGGCAAGAAGTTCCAGGCGAAGTACAACTACGCCTCCGACCATAACGGCCTGAAGGGCTACATGGCCGTCTATATGATCAAGTGGGCGACCGAGAAGCAGAAGAAGTTCGACAAGAAGGGCGTCGCCGACACGCTGCGTGGCGCGACGATCAAGACCTCCGAGGAGCCTGGCATCCTGATCGAGACCACGATCGAGGCCAATGGCGACCTCGACCGCGAGAGCTTCCTCGCCGAGGTCCAGAACGGCAAGCAGGTGATCACGGCGACGCTGCCGAAGATCAAGCCGTAAGGTCACACGCTTCCGTAAGACTGGTCGCTGTCATCCCGGGCGACCGAAGGGAGACCCGGGATCCATTCCGGCACGAGGCCGGAAAGGCTCAGGAATGGATCCCGGCTCTCAGCGGCGCAAGCGCCGCTGAGAGCCGGGATGACACGGCACCTTTACAACGACGCTCTCCCCTCGAGCGAGGCACCCCCATGGCCGAATTCATCGCCTATCTCATTGCCGGCATCGCCACGGGCGCGATCTACGCGCTGGCTGCCATCGGCTTCACGCTGGTCTGGCAGACCTCGCAGACCATCAACTTCGCCCAGGGCGAGTTCGTGATGCTGCCGGCCGTGCTGGTGCTGCTCGCGATCAAGCTTTTCGGGGCGCCGGTCTGGCTGGGCGCGCTGATCGGCATCGCCGCCTTCATCCTGATCTTCGGCGTCGGCTTCAAGCTCACCGTGGTCGATCCGATGATCAAGCATGGCGTGCTGCCGCTCGCCATCGCCACCATGGCGCTGTCGATCATCATGAAGGAAGGCGCCAAGGACGGCTTCTCGGCCGAGGCGCAGAACTTCCCCTCCTTCGTTCCCACCAGGACCATCGAGGTCTTCGGCGCCGCGATCTCGCTTCAGCATCTGGCGATCATCGCCTGCGCCTTCGCCGTCATCGGCCTGCTGCAATGGTTCGTCGGCGGCACGCGGCTCGGCCGGCAGATGCAGGCGACCGCGCAGAACCCGACCGTGGCGCGCATCCTCGGCATCCCCGTCGAGCGGATGGTGCTCCTGACCTTCGTGATCAACGCCGCGCTCGCCGTCGTCGCCTCGGTGCTGATCTCGCCGATCTACCTGGCGAAGTTCTCGAATGGCGAGGTCATCGGCCTGTTCGCCTTCATCGCGGCCATCGTCGGCGGCTTCAACCAGGTCCGCGGCGCGCTGGTCGGCGGGCTGATCGTAGGCGTCGTCGACTCGATGGCGGCGGCCTATGTCTCGAGCTCCTACCGGCTGGCCGTGCCGCTCGTCCTGCTCGTGGTGATCATCCTGCTCAAGCCCGAGGGGCTGATGGGCCGCAAAGAGGAGCGCCGCGTATGACCGTGCAAGCGACCCGCGAGACCATGAGCTCCTCGCCTCGCCTCGCGCGGCTGCCGCTCGGCGGCACCTTCGACGGCGCCTTCCTGACGCTGCTGGCGGGCGCCGTGATCCTCTGGTTCGCGCCGGTCGGCATGGGCCGCTACGGCACCTATGTGCTCTCGCTCTGGCTGGTGATGAGCGTCGCCGTGATGGGGCTGAACCTGACACTGGGCTATGCCGGGCTGAAGTCGCTGGCGCAGGCCGCCTTCATGGGGCTGGGCGCCTACACCACCGCGATCCTGACGACGAAATACGGCGTCTCCTGGTATGCCGCCTTCGGGCTCTCGGGCTTGCTGACCTTCGCGGTCGGCATCGTGCTCGGCTTCCCGGCGCTGCGGGTGAAGGCGCATTACCTCGCCTTCGTGACGCTCGCCTTCTCGACGCTGATCTGGCTGATCCTGCGCAACGAGCAGTGGCTCACCGGCGGCGTCTTCGGCATCTCCAACATCAACCGGCCGGATTTCTTCGGCATCAAGCTGTTCGGCGCGCTCGAATTCCACCGCTTCGTCGTCGTGGTGACCTTCATCCTGGCGGTGGCGCTCTGGTGGCTGATCCGCTCGCCCTGGGGCCGCGCCTTCACGGCGCTGCGCGAGAACCCGATCCGTGCCGCGAGCCTGGGTATCGACACCCGCGCCTACACGCTGCTCGCCTTCGCCATCGGCTCCGCCTATGCGGGCTTCGCGGGGGCGCTCTATGCGCCGCTGGTCGAGTTCATCGACCCCTCGCCGTTTTCGCTGTCGCAGAGCTTCTTCCTGCTGCTGATGGTGGTGGCGGGCGGCTCGGGCTACCTGCTCGGGCCATTCGTGGGCGCGCTGCTCGGCGTCGTGCTGCCGGAATGGCTGCGCTTCGCCGGCTCGCTCTACCTGATCATCTTCGCGGCCATCGTGATGCTGCTGCTGATCGCCTGCCCGCAGGGGGTGAGCGGGCTGATGGAGCGGGCCTGGGCGAAACTCACCGGCAAGCGGGGAGAGACCCGATGAACACGGTTCTGGAAGTCGACAATCTCCACAAGGCGTTCGGCGGCATCAAGGCGGTCAACGGGGTATCCTTCTCGGTGAAGGAGGGCGAGATCCTCGGCATCATCGGCCCCAATGGCTGCGGCAAGTCGACCCTGTTCAACTGCATCCTCGGCCAGCTCGAGCCGACGGAAGGCAGCGTGAAGCTGGATGGCCGCGAGGTCACCCATATGCGTCCCTCGGAGCTGAACCGGCTCGGCGTCAGCCGCACCTTCCAGCTGCTGCAGGTCTTCCCCGAGCTGACCGTGCGCGAGAACCTGATCCTCGCGGGCCAAGAGCATGAGGGTTCGATGCTGTCGCGCCTGTTCGGGGCGCGTGATGCCGGGCTCACCGAGAAGGCCGAGCAGATGATCGGCTTCTTCAAGCTCGGCCATCTGGCGGACGCCAAGGCGGGCGGGCTCTCCTATGGCCAGCAGAAGCTGCTCGACGCGGCGATGGCCTTCATGGCCGGCCCCCGCCTCGTGCTGCTCGACGAGCCCGCCGGTGGCGTCAACCTCACCATGCTGGGCGATCTCAAGGAGCGGCTGCGCGCGATCAATGCCGAGCAAGGCGCGACCTTCGTCGTCATCGAGCACAACATGGATTTCGTGATGAGCCTGTGCTCGCGCGTCATCGTGCTCGCGGAGGGCCGAGTGCTGGCGGAAGGCACGCCGGCCGAGGTCCGCGCCAACCCGGCCGTGATCGACGCGTATCTGGGGCATTAACATCCGTCATGCTCGGGCTCGACCCGAGCATCTCCTGCAAGGGATTCTCGGGTCTGTGCTGCGCTCCGCCCGAGAATGACGCGGAAGGGAATGGAGACCGGAATGACCACCCCCATCCTCGAACTCGACGGCGTGGTCGGCGGCTATGGCGCCATGACCATCCTGAACGGCACGACGTTCAAGGTGCGCCGCGCCGCCATCACCACGGTGATCGGCCCCAACGGCGCCGGCAAATCGACCGTGTTCAAGGCGATTTTTGGCCTCCTGAAGGTGCGCGAGGGCACGATCCGGCTCGAGGGCACCGACATCACCAACTGGAGCCAGCGCAAGCTGCTGGAGGCCGGCATCTGCTATGTGCCGCAGGGGCGCAACATCTTCCCCGAGCTGTCGGTTCGCCACAATCTCGAACTTGGTTCGGTCGCAGCGGGCGCGCACATCACCGACATGCCCAAGCGGATCGAGGCGGCGCTCGACCGCTTCCCGGCGCTGCGGGCCAAGGCCGATGTCCAGGCCTCGACACTCTCGGGCGGGCAGCAGAAGCAGCTCGAGATCGTGCGCGGGCTCTTGCTCGATCCCAAGCTGGTGCTGATCGACGAGCCCTCGATCGGGCTCTCGCCGATGCTGGTGCAGGAGACCTTCGCGATCCTGATGGAGCTGCGCGCCAAGGGCGTCACCATCCTGATGATCGAGCAGAACGCCCGCTCGGCGCTGGAAATTTCCGACGAGGGCCTCGTGCTCGAACTCGGCCAGACCCGGATGCAGGGCCCCGCGGCGGAGATCCTGGCAGACCCGCGGGTGGCGCAGCTGTTCCTGGGCGGCGCGCTGACGGACGCGGCGTAATGGCAAACCTGAAGATCGCCCTCGTCGGCGCCGGGCTGATCGGGCGTGCGCATCTGGAGCGGCTGGACGCCTCCGGCGACTGCGACTGCGCCGCGATCTGCGACCCGACCGATGCGGCCAAGGCGCTGGCCGCCGAGCGCGGCACGCCTTGGTTCGCCTCGATCACGGAGATGCTGGCGGCACTGAAGCCGGGCGGGGCGATCATCGCGACGCCCAATGCGCTGCATGTGCCGGGCGCGATCGAATGCCTCGAAGCCGGCGTGCCCGTGCTGATCGAGAAGCCGCTGGCCGAGAGCGTCGCGGCGGCGCAGCGTCTGGTCGCGGCACAGGCGCGCACCGGCGTTCCCGTGCTCGCCGGCCATCACCGGCGCCACAACCTGATCGTCAAGGCGGCGCGCAAGCTGGTCCGCGAGGGCGGGATCGGCCGGCTGGTCGCGGTGACCTCGCTGTTCCTGATCCGCAAGCCGGACGACTATTTCGACGTCGCCTGGCGGCGCGAGGCGGGCGGCGGGCCGGTGCTGATCAACCTGATCCACGACATCGACAACCTCCGCTTCATCTGCGGCGAGATCGAGAGCGTGCAGGCGATGACCTCGAACGCGACGCGCGGCTTCGCGGTGGAGGACACCGCCGCCCTTGTCTTCCGCTTCGAAAACGGTGCGCTGGGCACGGCCACCGTCTCCGATGTCACGCCGACGCCGTGGAGCTGGGAGCTGTCCTCGGGCGAGAACAAGGCCTATCCGCAGCGCGACGGGCTCTGCTACCTGCTCGCCGGCAGCGAGGGCTCGCTCTCGGTGCCTGCGCTCGACCGCTGGCATTATGAGGGCCGCCAGGGCTGGTGGGAGCCGCTGCTGCGCGAGACGCTGGCGCTGGCGCCGCTGGAACCGCTGGCCGAACAGATCCGGCATTTCTGCGCGGTGATCCGCGGCACGGAGACGCCAATCACCGACGCGGCGGATGCGGCCCGGACACTCGCGGTGATCGAGGCGGTGGCTCAGGCGGCGCGGCGGGGCGAGCCCGTCACCATCGACCGCATGGAGGGCTGACAGCCATGACGAACCCAGCGCCGAACCCGACCTCGATCGCCACCGTCTCGCTGAGCGGCGACCTCGCGGAAAAACTGCAGGCGATCGCAGCGGCCGGGTTCGACGCGGTCGAGGTGTTCGAGAACGATTTCCTCACCTTCGACGGCGGGCCGCGCGAGGTCGGCCGCATGGTCGCCGATCTCGGCATGACAATCTGCGCCTTCCAGCCCTTCCGCGATTTCGAGGGCATGCCGGAGCCGCTACGAGCCCGCGGCTTTGCCCGGGCCGAGCGCAAATTCGCGATCATGAACGAGCTCGGCACCGATCTGATGCTGATCTGCTCGAACGTTTCGCCGCAGGCGCTGGGCGGGATCGACCGCGCGGCGGCGGATTTCCACCAGCTCGGCGAGCTCGCCGCGCGCTTTGGCGTGCGCGTCGGCTATGAGGCGCTGGCCTGGGGCCGGCACGTCAACGATTATCGCGACGCGTGGGAGATCGTGCGCCGGGCGGAGCATGAGCGGATCGGGCTGATCCTGGATTCCTTCCACACGCTGGCGCGCCAGTCGCCGTTGGGGCCGATCGCCTCGATTCCGGGTGACCGCATCTTCCTGGTCCAGCTGGCGGATGCGCCGAAGCTCGACATGGACGTCCTGAGCTGGAGCCGGCATTTCCGCTGCTTCCCCGGCCAGGGCGATCTCGCGGTGGCCGAGTTCATGCGGGCGGTGGCGCAGACCGGCTATGCCGGGCCGCTCTCGCACGAGATCTTCAACGACCAGTTCCGGGCCGGCTCGGCGCGGCGCCTCGCGACCGACGGCATGCGCTCGCTGATCGCGCTCGCCGACCAGGCACAGCCGCATCTGCCAGCGCGCGCGAAAGTGCTCGATGTCGAGTTCATCGAGTTCGCGCTCGATGAGGAGACGGCGGCCGAACTCGCCAAGCTGCTGGCGGCGCTGGGCTTCCGCCATAGCGGCCAGCATGTCAGCAAGGCGGTCTCCCGCTGGAGCCAGGGCGGCATCAGCCTGCTGCTCAACACCGAGACGGACGGTTTCGCCCAGTCGCATGCGATCATGCATGGGCCAGGCGCCTGCGCGATTGCCTTACGCGTCGATGATGTCGAGCAGGCGATGACCCGCGCGCTGGGGCTGAAGATCCAGAGCTTCGAGCAGGCCGTCGGGCCGGGGGAACTGCATATTCCCGCCATCCGCGGCGTCGGCGGGTCGCTGATCTACTTCACCCAACCCAGCGGCGAACTCGGCCAGATCTGGGAGCGGGATTTCGAGGCTGTGCCACCTACGGCCGGCGCCCCGTCACCGGATGTGCTGGCGCGGGTCGACCACATCTCGCAGTCGATGGACTATGAGGAGATGCTGTCCTGGCTCTTGTTCTACTCCTCGCTCTTCGCGCTGGAGCGGATTCCGCAGCTCGCCATCGCGGATCCGGCGGGGCTGGTGGAGAGCCGGCCGCTGGTCTCGCCCGAGGGCGGGGTGCGTTTCGTGCTCAACGGCTCGCAGGCGACGCGGACCCTGTCCTCGCGCTTCGTCTCGGAGCATTTCGGCTCGGGCGTGCAGCATATCGCCTTCAGCGCGCCCGACATCTTCGCGGCGGTCCAGGCGATGCGCGAGGCGGGGCTGTCCTTCCTCGCCATCCCCGAGAACTACTACGAGGACCTCGAAGCGCGGCACGGGCTCGACCCCGCCTTCATCGACGCGCTGCGCGACCACCACATCCTCTACGACCGCGACGGCGAGGCCGAATTCCTGCAGGTCTATACCCATGTCTTCGCGCAGCGCTTCTTCTTCGAGATCGTCGAGCGGCGGGGCGGCTATGCCGGTTTCGGCGCGGTCAACGCACCGGTGCGGCTGGCGGCGCAGGCCCGCGAGGCGCGGCCCGTGACAATGCCGCGCTCGCTGCGGGAGGTCTGAGGACGGAGCGCCGGGGGATGCCCCCTGCCGAGGAGTTGCTTTACGCCGCTTGGGAGGTCTTCAGCACGACGGCCTCGAAGGCCCGCACCAGGGCAGCGTCGAGCTTCGTGCCCATCAGCACCAGCATGGCATAGGCCTGGTCGGGCGCCATCGGCGGCTTGTAGCTGCGTCGCTCGATCAGCGCCGCATAGATGTCGCAGATCGTGATCATCCGCACGATATCGCCAATCTCCGCGTCCTTCAGCCCGTCGGGATAGCCCGAGCCGTCGAGATATTCGTGGTGGGAGCGCACCGCCGCCAGCACCTCCGGCCGCAGGCCGCCCTGCTTCACCAGCATCTCGTAGCCGATCACCGGGTGGCCGCGCATCACCACCTGCTCGGCGGGATCGAGCGCGCCGGGCTTGTGCAGGATGGCGAGCGGGATGCGCGCCTTGCCGATGTCGTGGAGGACGGCGGCACGCGTCACCAGCTTGCGGTCCTCCACCGAAAAGCCAAGCTGATGGCCAAAGCTCGCGGCAAGGCCCGCGACCAGCATGCAGTGCTGATAGGTCAGGTCGTCATAGCTCCAGACGACCTGAAGCAGGTCGCCGATGTCGCTGGCGCCGGCCGCCTGCTCGATCGCCTCGACCGAAGCCTCGACCGCCCGCAGCGGGACCGGCGCCCCTTTTGCGACCGACCCCAGCATGTCGGCGAGCGAGGCCGCCGCGGTGGCGAGCTGGGCCCGGGTGAAGGCGACGGTGCCTCTCGCCGGATCGCCGCCCTCCCCTTCGCCGAGAAGCTGCTCGACGGTCTTGACCAGTAGCGCGGCCGGGGCATCCGCCGGCAGCACCTCCGTCGCACCGATGGCCCGCGCCTGGATGGCGGTGCGGACCGTCATCTCGCGCAGCAAACAAAGATAGGGCGCGTTCTTGTCGCGATGGCGGGCCAGCGCCTCGCGCATCGCCTCGACGCTCTCGCGCCGGCCGAGATCGACGTCGCCGATCACGATCGCCGGCCGGGGATCGCTCGTTTCTGACTCGGCGCCGAGGATCACGACCGCGCATGGCCCGATCAGCCCGAGCCTGCGCGCCAGATCGGGATGGCCGTCCGAGCGGTCGGTGATCAGAAGCATCCGGAAACAATTCCGAGGCGGTACATCCTCTCAACCAATCACGCGAAGCGTAAATTTGCCGTTGTTGCGGTTGCCCAAACGTTAGGCAGCGCGGGAGGCATCCGCGTCTTCGACCAGCCGCCGCGCGATCACTTGCGCCTGGATTTCGGCGGCCCCCTCGAAGATGTTCAGGATGCGGGCGTCGCAGAGCACGCGGCTGATGGCGTATTCGAGCGCAAAGCCGTTGCCGCCATGGATCTGCAGCGCATTGTCGGCGGCGGCCCAGGCGACGCGGGCTCCGAGCAGCTTGGCCATGCCGGCCTCGAGATCGCAGCGGCGCTCGGCATCCTTCTCGCGGGCGGCGAAATAGGTGAGCTGGCGGGCGATCAGGATTTCGGCCGCCATCATCGCCAGCTTGTCGGCGACGCGCGGGAAGGCGATCAGCTTCTTGCCGAACTGGACGCGCTCGCGGGCATAGCGCAAGCCGAGATCGAAGGCCGATTGGGCGACGCCGACGGCACGTGCCGCCGTCTGGATGCGGGCGGCCTCGAAGGTCTGCATCAGCTGCTTGAAGCCCTGGCCCTCGACGCCGCCGAGCAGGTTCTCGCCCTTGACGGTGAAGCCGTCGAAGGCAAGTTCGTATTCCTTCATGCCGCGATAGCCGAGAACCTCGATCTCGCCGCCGGTGAGCCCCGCGACCGGGAACGGATCTTCGTCCGTGCCACGCGGCTTCTCGGCGATCAGCATGGAGAGGCCCTTGTAGCCGCTCTCCGTGGGGTCGGTGCGCACGAGCAGCGTCATGATATCGGCGCGGACGGGATGGGTAATCCAGGTCTTGTTGCCGGAGACCTTCCAGACGTCACCGTCCTTCACGGCCCGGGTGCGCAGGCTGGCGAGGTCGGAGCCGGTGTTGGGCTCGGTGAAGACGGCGGTGGGCAGGACCTCGCCGGAGGCCAGCTTCGGCAGCCATTGCTCCTTCTGCTCGGCCGTGCCGCCGCAGAGGATGAGTTCGGCAGCGATCTCCGATCGGGTGCCGAGTGAGCCGACGCCGATATAGGCGCGCGACAGCTCCTCCGAGACGACGCACATCGAGACCTTGGTCAGGCCCATGCCGCCGAATTCCTCGGGGATCGTCAGCCCGAAGACGCCGAGCTCGGCCATCTTCTCGACGACCTCCATCGGGATGTAGTCGTTCTTCAGGTGCCACTCATGGGCGTGGGGCGTCACCTCCGCGGCGCAGAAGCGGCGCATCTCGGAGCGGATCGCCTCGAGCGTCTCGTCGAGGCCGGGATCGCCGACGCCGGCGGCGCCGTCGTCCTGGCTGAACAGGTCGACGAGGCGGGCGCGGTTCTCGGGCGTGTTGCCCTGCGCGATCAGGGCCCGGGCGGCCGGCGTGTCAGCAGCGGCGATCGCCTTCTCGGAGAGGCCGAGCGCGGCAAGCCTGATGATCTCGCCCTGGCTCATCGGGATGCCGCCGAAGATCTGCGCGGCATATTCGCCGGCGCCAATGCGGATCGCGTAATCCTCGATCGCGCCATAACGGTTCTCGGATGCGAGGCGCTCGCCATAGGCCTTCATCTCGCGCAGCGACATCACATAGGTCGCGAGCCAGGCGAGGCCATGGGCGGCGTGCTGCTGCGCTTCGAGCCGGGCGGAGGAGATCTTGCCCTCCACCGTCACCTTCGCGCGCACGGCGGCGACGGCATTCTGCAGCAGGGTCTCGAAGCCGGGCAGCGCGGCGGCGATCAGCGCCGTGGCGCTCTCGGGGGCCGGCTCGGCGACATGGATGGCGGCGGCTTGTGCGCTCATAGTTGCTCTCCCTTGTGCGTCGCAGCATAGGGCGCGATTTGAAAAGCCGGAATGCCCCTTTCGGCGCAAGAATGCCGCATGTCCCAGGACCGCCGCATGGTGCGGCCCTGCGCCGACACGCTATTTGCGGCTGGCCAGCGCGACCCCGATGATGGTGAGCGCCATGCCGGCGATCTGGATGGGCGTCAGCGTTTCGCCGAACAGAATCCAGGCCTCGACGGCCACCAGAGCCGGCACGAGATAGAGGAAGGTCGCGATGCGCGAGACTTCGCCGCGGCGCAGGATCAGCAGATAGAGCCCGATTCCGCCGAGCGACAGGGCCAGCACCGACCAGCCCAGGACGAGCGCCATGGTCAGGTTCCACTCGATCCGCATCGGCTCGAGCGCGAAGGCCAGCGGCAGCGTGAAGACGACGGCCGCGGCATACTGGATCGTCGTGACGGTGCGCAGATCGCCGGAGACGATGCGCGCCTTCTGGAAGAAGGAGCCGAAGGTCACCGCAACCATGCCGACGATGTTGACCGCGACGGGGATCAGGATGCCCCAGAGGGCGGCGGGATCGACGCCGACCAGCTTTGGCTCCAGGACCAGTGCGATTCCGACAAAACCGAAGGCGATGCCGGCCCAGCGGATGAGGGAGATGCGCTCGCCGACCAGGGCCGGCGCCAGCAGCGCGGTCAGGATAGGCTGGAGGCCCGCGATCAGGCCCGAAATGCCGGCCGGCAGGCCGTGGCGCACCGCCCACCAGACGCCGCAGAGATAGATCGCGTGCAGCAGCACGCCCGAGATCGCGCAGTCGAGCCAGGCGCGCGGCGTCGCCGGCCAGGGCGCTCCGACCGCCAGCGACAGGGCCGCCAGCAACACGCCCGCCGTGGCGAAGCGCACCGCGAGGAAGGTCAGCGGGTCGGCGTATTGCGCCGAATAGCCCGCGACGATCCACCCCGACGACCAGAGGAAGGTGAAAACGAGCGGGACGATGCGCAGGAACAGGGGCGAGGACAGCATGGGACGCCTTTGCGAGCGCGATGCTCTACAGCCCTTCCCCGCAGCGCGACAGCGCGCCGGCGCCGCGGCGCCATGTTCGGGCCGCGCGCGGCGCGATCGGCGCGCCTCAGTCCCGATCCGGGGCGCCGAGCGGGAAGAGGTGGCGATAGGGCCGTGCCGCCTCGACGGCGCGCGCAACGGCAGGGCGCGCGAGCAGCCTAGCGCGATAGGCGCGCGTCGTCGGGAAGGCCGCGTCGATCTCGTGGACCCAATCGGCATAGAACAGCGCGGGTGCCGCGGCGCAGTCGGCCATCGAGAAGTCGCCGTCACAGGCCCAGTCTCGTCCGGCAAGCTGGCCCTCGAGCCATTGATAGGCAGTGTCCAGCAGCGCCCGCGCCTCGGCGATGCCGAGCGCATCCCGGTCCTCCGGCGCCCGGATCCGGTCGAAGACGATCCGCATCATCGGTGTCATCACGTAATTGTCGAAGAAGCGGTCCATCGCCCGCACCGGGAGCGCCTCCCGCGGCTGGCGGGGCAGCAGCGGGCGCGGGCCGGGGTAATGCAGTTCGAGATGCTCGATGATGATGCTGGATTCGACGATCGTCTCGGCCCCGTCGACCAGCACCGGGAAGCGCTTCACCGGCCAGAGCGCGGCGAATTCCTCGCCGTTCTGCGGATTTTCGCTGCTGAGCAGGCGCAGTGTAAAGGGCGTCTGGTTCTCGTCGAGGGCGATCAGCACCTTCTGCGAATAGGAGGAGAAGGGATGGGCAAAGAGCTGGAGCGACATGGGACCCCTCGTTCGGCGATTTACTTTACCGAACGTTTAAGTTTTATCGCTCCAGCGCGCAAGCCCGCGTGAGCGCCCTACCCCGCCAGCGCCTCGACGACGTCCTCATAGGTGCGCAGGCCCGTGCGCGGGGCATAGACCAGCACGGACATGTTGCCCGGGGCGTGCTCGTTCTTCCACATCTTGTGATGGGCGAGCGGGATCTTGTCCCAGGGGAAGACCTCGGACATGCAGGGGTCGAGGCGCCGGTCGATGACGAACTGGTTGGCGGCGCTCGCTTGCTTGAGATGGGCGAAATGCGAGCCCTGGACGCGCTTCTGCCGCATCCAGACATAGCGGGCGTCAAAGGTGATGTTGAAGCCCGAGGTGCCCGCGCAGAACACCACCATGCCGCCGCGCTTGGCAACGAGGCAGGAGACCGGGAAGGTCGCCTCACCCGGATGCTCGAACACGATGTCGACGTCCTTCTTGCCCGTGATGTCCCAGATCGCCTTGCCGAACTTGCGGGCCTCCTTCACCCAGACATCATATTCCGGGCTGTTCACGGTGGGCATCTGGCCCCAGCAGTTGAAATCCTTGCGGTTGATGACGCCCTTGGCGCCCAGCCCCAGCACGTAATCGCGCTTGGTCTCGTCCGATATCACGCCGATGGCGTTGGCGCCCGAGGCCGCGCAGAGCTGCACGCCGAAGACGCCGAGACCGCCCGAGGCGCCCCAGACCAGCACGTTATCGCCCGGCTTGATCGTGTGCGGGGCATGGCCGAACAGCATGCGATAGGCGGTGGCGAGCGTCAGCGTGTAGCAGGCCGCCTCCTCCCAGGAGAGGTGCTTGGGTTTGACCATGAGCTGGCGCGACTGCACCCGGCAGAACTGCGCGAAGGAGCCGTCCGGCGTCTCGTAGCCCCAGATTCGCTGGGATGACGAGAACATCGGGTCGCCGCCATTGCACTCCTCGTCGTCGCCGTCGTCCTGGTTGCAGTGGACGATGACCTCGTCGCCGACCTTCCAGCGCTTCACCTTGGAGCCAACCGCCCAGACGATGCCCGAGGCGTCGGACCCGGCGATGTGCAGTGATTGCTTGTGCACGTCGAAGGGCGAGATCGGCTGGCCCAGGCCCGCCCAGATGCCGTTGTAGTTGACACCACCGGCCATCACGAGGAGCAGCACTTCCTCCTCGCCGATCGCCCAGGTCGGCACGACCTCGACCTGGAAGCTGTCCTGCGGCGGGCCATGGCGCTCGCGGCGGATGGTCCAGGCATACATGTTCGCCGGCACATGGCCGAGCGGGGGCAGTTCGCCCAGTTCGTAGAGGTCCTTGAGCGGTTGCGCGGCGGCCTGCGTCTTCGACATGGTCGTCTCTCCCCTGCTGTCCGCCCGCCGGCCGTCGGGCCGAGGGTGGTTGGAGCGATCATGCATCATATGCTGCGTCGCGCCATCAGCCGATCGAACTATATTGCGCCGCAAAATGCACGGACGGCAGATCATGGCGCCGGAGCGCCGTGCCGGATCGCAGCATCCCCTTAACCGCTGGGCGCTATGGTGTTTCGACTTGCGGAGACCGCCCGATGCGCGCGCTGATCCAGATGCTCGGCCTGCCCGACATGCCCACCCCGACGCTCGTCATCTTCCTGGCGGTGGTGGCGGTCGCGCTGCTGCTGTTCGGCTGGCT
Source organism: Bosea sp. OAE506 (assembly GCF_040546595.1). Taxonomy (NCBI): domain Bacteria; kingdom Pseudomonadati; phylum Pseudomonadota; class Alphaproteobacteria; order Hyphomicrobiales; family Alloboseaceae; genus Allobosea; species Allobosea sp. OAE506. The sequence continues at coordinate 4,128,552 of NZ_JBEPOB010000001.1, forward strand.
CTCCGACCTGCTGTTGCGCGACGGCGGCTTCGGCATCGCCCTCAACGGCTCGATCGGATTGACGGGCGCGATCCTCGGGACGCTCGCCTGGCGCAAGCTCGGCTATACGATCGGCACCAATCCGGCGCTGACGACCTCCGTCATCGCGCTGCTGGCGAGCCTCGGCCTGCTGATCCTGCTGACGACGATCCGGCGCTGGCTCTGAGCGGCCGGCGTCAGGCGCGCCGGTAGGCGACGGTCATGTAGTTGACGTCGGTGTCCCGCGAGGCCGACCAGCGGTCGGTCAGCGGGTTGTAGGTCACGCCCGTGGTCTCGCCGAGGTCGAGGCCGTTGCGCGCGATCGCGTCGCCGAGTTCCTCGGGCTTCACGAACTTTTCCCAGTCATGGGTGCCGCGGGGCAGCCAACGCAGGACATATTCGGCCCCGACGATGGCGAGCGCGTAGGATTTCAGCGTGCGGTTCAGCGTCGCCATCACCAGCAGGCCGCCCGGCTTGACCGCCGCACAGCAGGCCGCGACGAAGGCGTCGACATCGGCAACGTGCTCGACGACCTCCATCGCAAGCACGATGTCATAGCGCGCGCCGTCGGCGACCAGCGCCTCGATCGTCTCCTGGCGATAATCGACCGGCAGGCCCGATGCTTCGGCGTGGGCGCGAGCGACAGCGACATTGGTCGGCGCGGGATCGAGCCCCGTCACCTGCGCGCCCAGCCGGGCCAGCGGCTCGCTGAGGACGCCGCCGCCGCAGCCGATGTCGACCAGGCTCAGCCCCTCGAGCGAGCGGATCGTCTTCGGATCGCGGCCAAAACGGTCACAGGCGAGGTCGCGGATGAAGGCGAGGCGGACGGGGTTGAACTTGTGCAGCACCGCCATGGGTCCCTTCGGGTCCCACCAGGTGCGGGCGATGCCCTCGAAGCGCGCCACCTCGGCGGCGTCGATCGTGGAGCCGTCCCGCGTCGTGCCTCCGGTCCGTGCGGTCGCCGCCATCGTCCTGTTCCCTTCGCCGCCCGCCGGGCCTTCGTCGCATTGACAGGCCCGCCGCTCCCCGTCATCTACACGCGCCCTGCGCCCGGCGCGAGGGTGACCTTTCGTCCCGCCCGGCGGGACATCCCGTCTTCGAGAGCCTTTGGACCGCCATGGCCCGTCTGGTGATGAAATTCGGCGGCACGTCCGTCGCCACGGTGGAGCGGATCAAGAACGCGGCCCGGCACGTCAAACGCGAGTTCGATGCCGGCCACGAGGTCGCGGTCGTCGTCTCCGCCATGTCCGGCAAGACCAACGAGCTGGTCGCCTGGTGCAAGGAGGCGGCCCCCCTCTACGACCGCGCCGAATACGATGTCGTCGTGGCCTCGGGCGAGCAGGTGACCTCTGGCCTGATGGCGCTCGTGCTGCAGGAAATGGGGCTCCCGGCCCGCTCCTGGCAGGGCTGGCAGATCCCGATCTACGGCTCCGACGCGCATGGCTCGTCCCGCATCGAGAGCGTCGACGGGGCCGGCATCATCGTCGGCTTCGACCGCAACCGCGAGATCGCCGTCTGCTCCGGCTTCCAGGGCATGCATGGCGCCAGCAACCGCATCGTCACCCTCGGGCGCGGCGGCTCCGACACCTCGGCGGTCGCGATCGCGGCAGGCCTGAAGGCGGATCGCTGCGACATCTACACCGATGTCGACGGGGTCTACACCACCGATCCCCGCGTCGTGCCCAAGGCACGGCGCATGGACAGGGTCTCCTTCGAGGAGATGCTGGAGATGGCTTCGCTCGGCTCGAAGGTCCTCCAGGTCCGCTCGGTCGAGATCGCGATGGTGCATCGCGTGCCGACCTATGTGCGCTCCTCCTTCGACGACCCCACCAATCCCAATCCAGGCACCCTCATCTGCGACGAGGACGACATCGTGGAACAGCAGATCGTCACCGGCATCGCCTTCTCGCGCGACGAAGCCCAGATCACGCTCCGGCGCGTGGCCGACAAGCCGGGCGTGGCAGCGGCCATCTTCGGCCCGCTGGCGGACGCCAACATCAATGTCGACATGATCATCCAGGTCGTCTCCGACGACCAGGCGACGACCGACATCACCTTCACGGTGCCCACCGCCGACTACGAGCGCGCCAAGACGCTGCTGGAGAGCCTGCACGGGCAGATCCACTACCAGGCGCTGCAGGGCGCGACCGACGTGGTCAAGGTCTCGGCCATCGGCGTGGGCATGCGCAGCCATGCCGGCGTCGCGGCCCGCGCCTTTCGGGCGCTGTCGGAAAAGGGCATCAACATCCGCGCCATCACCACCTCCGAGATCAAGTTCTCGGTGCTGATCGACGCCGCCTATACCGAGCTCGCGGTGCGCACGCTGCACTCGCTTTACGGGCTCGACGCGGCTTAAGAAGCCGCTGAAGACGGCGCGAAAATGCTCTTAATTTCGCGCCGGCTTTGTTTAAGGGGTTCATGAGACCGTCAGAGCCGGCGAAACTCCGGCACAGGCGCATCTTGACCCAGGATACACCCTCTCCCGCAGAACCCGCTGCGATCACGCGCGCCGGCATCGAGAAGCTGCTGGCCGTCTCCGGCGTGGACGCGCGCTCGATCGCCGTGGCGCGGTCTCTGCTGCCGGTGGTGAGCGCGCGGGCGCGCGCGGCGACGAGCGACTATTGCGACCATCTCGAACGCTCGGTCGCGGATATGAGGCCGCATGTCGAGCGGCATCGCCAGCCGATCGTCGAGGCCGAGCAGCGCCATCTCGAGATGCTGTTCCAGGGCGAGTTCGGCGACGACTACGCTGCCGATCTCAACCGCGCCGCGACCAGCGACTATGGCGACGCCATGGGCATCCGCACGCGGCTCGGCACGGCGCTGCGGCTGATCGAGCCGCTCTTCGCGGAAATTGCGCGGCGGCGGCGCTTCAGCAGCAAGGCCGCCATCGCCGATGCCGCGGCGCTGACCCGGCTCCTGCTCTGCGACGCGCTGGCCGCGACCTCCTGCCACCAGCGGGCGAGCCGGATCGGGCTGACGCGGCGGGAGAACGCGCTGCATCTGGCCGCGTCCTCCTTCCAGACCCAGATCGGCCAGCTCTCGGAGAGCCTGCGGGTCGCCGCGAGCACGCTGCGCGACTATGCAGCGACCAGCCTCTATCGCAGCGGCCAGGCCGACCGCGAGGCGACGGTGGCGGAGGATGCCGCGCGCGCCTGCACCGACAGGATCGACCGCGCCGTCGCCGCCACGAACATGCTGGTCAGCGCGCTCGACCATGTCAGCAGCGAGACCCAGCAGAGCTCCACCATCACCGCAGCCGCCGTCGCCGATACGCGCGAGGTCTCGGATTCGATGGCGATGCTGACGGAGGCGACCGGGCGCATCGGCTCGATCGTCACGCTGATCGAGCAGATCGCGACCAAGACGAACCTGCTCGCCCTCAACGCCACGATCGAGGCGGCGCGGGCGGGCGCGGCCGGGCGCGGCTTCGCCGTCGTCGCCGGCGAGGTGAAATCGCTCGCCCACCAGACCGCGAGCGCAACCGGCGAGATCGCGACCCAGATCGCCCAGGTGCAGGCCGCAACGGATATCTGCGTCCGGCATGTCGATTCGATCAGCCTGACGATCGGGCGGCTCGAACAATCGGCGTCCTCGATCGCGCAGACAGTCCAGCAGCAGTCGAGCGCCACCACCGACATGGCCGCCGACACGCAGGAGGCCGCGACCCGCACCCGCGAGGGCCTGGGCTCGGCCCAGGCGGCACGGCTCTCGATCGGCGATGTCGCCAAGATGTCGATCGAGCTCGACAGCGCCGCCGTGCAGGTCGAGGCCTCGGCCGGGATGATCAGCGACCTCGTGGCGCATTTCCTCGCGAGCCTGCGGCCGGCCGCCTGAAGGGCTGCGCGCCGAAAGGCCAATGGCGCCCTCCGCCTGACGGTGGCACAGCGGTGGTCCGATCCCCGCGGTCCTGCCGCCCATGCGCATCGCCGTCCTCACGGATTTGCACGCCAATCGCGAGGCGACCGAGGCGGTCCTCGCCGAGGTCGCGCGGCTGGCGCCCGACCGCATCGTGCTGCTCGGCGACATCGTGGGCTATGGCCCTGACCCCGCCTTCGCAGTCGAGACGACGGAACGGCTGGTCGCGGACGGGGCGCTCTGCGTCCTGGGCAATCATGACGAGGCCACGGTCCAGGGCCCGGGCGGGATGACACCGCATGCCCATGACGCGATCGTCTGGACACGCGCGCAGCTCTCGCCCGCCCATCTCGCCTTTCTGTCGCGCCTGCCGCTGACGGCAGAGCTGCCGGGGATGCTGCTGGTCCATGCCAGCGCCGCGGCGCCGGGCAAATGGCCCTATCTGCGCCTTGAGAAGGCGGCGGGCGAGTGCCTGGCGGCGACGTCGGCGCCGCTGGTGCTCTGCGGCCATACGCATGTGCCGGCGATCTATTACGCGCTGCCGGGGCGCGAGCCGGTGCGTTTCACGCCGCTGGCCCAGGTGGCGGCGCCGCTCTCGGCGATCCGCCGCCATGTCGTGGTCGTCGGCGCCGTCGGCCAGCCGCGCGATGGCAATCCGGCCGCCTGCTTTGCGCTTCTCGATACCGAGCGGCGCGAGGTGACGATGGTCCGCGTGCCCTATGACACGCAGGAGACCGCCCGCAAGATCGCCGCGGCCGGGCTGCCGGACTGGCTCGGCCTGCGGCTGCAGGTCGGCCGTTAGGACGGAGGGAACCGCCATGGAGACGCCAAGGATCGGCTCGGTCATCGACGGCTTCACCCTGACGGAGCGGCTTCCGTCTGGCGGCATGGCGACGCTCTGGCGGGTGAGCCATCCCGACCACGACCTGCCGCTGGTGATGAAGATCCCGATCCTCGACCCCGGCGCCGATGTCTCGACCATCGTCGGTTACGAAACCGAGGTGATGGTCCGCAGGCGGCTGTCCGGGCCGCATGTGCCCCGCGTCGTCGGCGCCGGCGATCTCGCCGCTCTCCCCTATATCGCGATGCAATTCGTCGCGGGGGAACGGCTGGCGGAGACGATGCGCACGGCGCCGCTGCCGATCGCCGAGGTGGTGCGCATCGGCAGCGCGATCGCCATCGCGCTCGCCGATCTGCACCGGCAGAAGGTGGTGCATCTCGATCTCAAGCCCGAGAATGTGATGATGACGCCGAATGGCGCCGTGCTGCTCGATTTCGGCCTGTCGCGCCATGCCGAGCTGCCGGATCTGCTCGGCGAGGAGAGCTCCGCCCCGATGGGGACGGCGGCCTATATGGCGCCGGAGCAGGTGCTGGGCGACCGCTCCGACCCGGCGAGCGATATCTTCGCGCTGGGCTGCCTGCTCTACCAGACAGCCACCGGCGAGGAGCCCTTCGGCCGGCCCGCGACGCTGCCCGGCATGAAGCGGCGGCTCTATCACGCGCCACGCCCGCCACGCGCGCTGCGGCCGGACATGCCGGCCTGGCTCGAGGAGATCGTGCTGCGCTGCCTCGAGGTCGATCGCAGCCGCCGCTATGCGGATGCCGCCAAGGTTGCCTTCGACCTGCGCCATCCCGACCAAGTCGTGGTCGCCCGCCATCGCAAGCCGTCAGCCCCGCCCAGCCTGGGGCAGCGCCTGCTGGCACGCTTCCAGAAGCGCGAGGAGAGCGAGGTGCTGGGGCCGCCGACGCGCGAGCGCCACGAGGCCGGCCCCTCAATCGTGCTGGCGGCGGTCGATCTCTCGGGCGCCCATGACGCGCTGGCGCAGGCGATCCTGGCGGAGACGCGCCGCCTGTTGGACGCGCGGGAGGATTCCTGGCTCGCCTGCCTGAGCATCCTGCGCACCGAGCTTTTGCGCGACAGTCAGGGCGTCGATGCGCAGGGCCGCTCGGCCTATATCGGGCGTCTCGTGGCGCTGAAGGACTGGGCCCGGCCGCTGCATCTGCGCGAGGACCGGGTGAGCTACCATGTCATCGAGGCGGTCAGCGCCGCCGACGCGATCCTCGGCTATGCCGAGCACAACGACATCGACCATATCGTGCTCGGGGCCCGCAGCTCTTCGGCGGTGCGGCGCCATCTCGGCAGCGTCTCGACCAAGGTGGTGGCCGAGGCGCGCTGCTCGGCCTCGGTGGTCAGGATCAAGGGCGGCGCGACATCGTGACCCGTCCGTCGCGTTGACCCCGCCCCTCCCCCTGCCGATGATGCCGCCCATGCCTGCGCCCGCCCCCGCTCCGCTGGAATTCGACGCCGCCCGTCTTGATGCCTATCTGCGCGCGACCCTGCCCGCCCGGGCCGCGGGGGCGATGACGCTGGAGCGGATCAGCGGCGGCCAGTCCAACCCGACCTTCTTCCTGTCCTATCCGGACGCCGGCACGCGGCTCGTGCTGCGCAAGAAACCGCCCGGGCCGCTGCTGCCCTCGGCGCATGCGGTGGATCGCGAATACCGCATCCTCAAGGCGCTGGCGGGCTCGGCCGTGCCGGTGCCACCCGTATTGCTGTTCGAGGCGGACGAGGGCGTGGTGGGCACGCCGTTCTACCTGATGGAGCGGCTGGAGGGCCGCGTCTTCCACGACACCGCCCTGCCCGGCGTGACGGCTGACGACCGCGAGGCGATGTATTTCGCCATGGCCGAGACGCTGGCCGCGCTGCACGGCTTCGACTGGCAGGCGGCGGGGCTGTCTGACTACGGCAAGCCCGGCAACTACTACGCACGCCAGATCGCCCGCTGGGGCCGGCAATGGCAGGAGACGAAGACGCAGGAGATCCCGGCGGTGGACAGGGTCTTCGGCTGGCTGTCGGAACATCTCGACGAGACGCCCGAGACCACGATCGTCCATGGCGATTTCCGGCTCGGCAACCTGATGTTCGCGCCCGACCGGCCCGAGGTGATCGCCGTGCTCGACTGGGAGCTGTCGACGCTGGGGCACCCGCTCTCGGACGTCGCCTTCTCCTGCCTGCCCTGGCATTCGACGCCCGCCATGTATGCCGGCATCGTCGGGCTCGATCGCGAGGCGCTGGGCATTCCGACTCAAGCCGCCTATCTCGACCGCTACTGCACCGCCGCCGGCCGCGCCGCGGGGCCGGGCCGCTTCCACCTCGCCTTCTCGCTGCTTCGCTTTGCGGTGATCCTCGACGGCATCGCGGCGCGGGCGAAGGCCGGCAACGCTGCCGCCGAGAATGCGGTGGCGGTCGGCGAGATGGCGGAGAGTTTCGCGCTGCGCGCAGAGGCCGTGATCGACGGCCGCGACTGAGGGACGACACCATGGACTTCGCCTATTCCGCCCGGGTCGAGGAGCTGCGCACGCGGCTGCAGGCGTTCATGGACGCCCATGTCCAGCCCGCCGATGCGCGCTGGCGCGAGGAGGTCGAGGCTGGGCGCTATCCGATGGCGCTGATCGACGGGCTGAAGGCGCGGGCCAAGGCGGAAGGCCTGTGGAACCTGTTCCTGCCGGCGCTGAAGCCGGACGAGCCGGGCACGCGGCTCTCCAATCTCGAATATGCGCCGCTCGCGGAGATCATGGGGCGGATCTACTGGTCGTCGGAGGTGTTCAACTGCAACGCCCCCGACACCGGCAACATGGAAATCCTGCATCTGTTCGCGACGCCGGAGCAGCGGGCGCGCTGGCTGGTTCCCCTCATGAACGGCGAGATTCGCTCCTGCGTCGGCATCACCGAGCCCGGCGTCGCCTCCTCCGACCCGACGAACCTGCAGACCACGATCATCCGCGACGGCGACGACTACATCGTCACCGGCCGCAAATGGTGGACGACCGGGGCGCTGCATCCCAACGTCAAGTTCTGCATCGTGATGGGGCTGTCGGACCTCGCCGAGGATGCCGACCCGCATAAGCGCCACTCGATGATCATCGTGCCGATGGATGCAGCCGGCGTCAGCGTGATGCGCAACCTGCCGCTGCTCAACCACCATTCGCCGGAGGGACATACCGAGACCGATTTCGATGCCGTGCGCGTGCCGGCCGCCAACCTGCTGGGCGAGGAAGGCGCGGGCTTCGCGCTGGCGCAGGCGCGGCTCGGGCCCGGGCGCATCCACCACTGCATGCGCTCGATCGGGCAGTGCGAGGTGGCGCTCGAGCTGATGGTCGAGCGGGCTTTGCAGCGCAAGGCCTTCGGCCGCACCCTCTCCGACTACGCCAATGTGCAGGACTGGATCGCCGAGGGGCGCATGGAGATCGACCAGGCAAGGTTGCTCTGCCTGCGCGCGGCCTGGATGATGGACACCCACGGCAACAAGGCCGCCCGCACCGAAGTCTCGGCGATCAAGGTGGTGGCGACGCGGCTACAGACGAAGATCGCCGACCGGGCGATGCAGGTCTTCGGCGCCGCGGGGCTCTCCAACGACACGCCACTCGCCTTCATCTACTCTTGGGGCCGGGCCCTGCGCTTCATTGACGGCCCCGACGAGGTGCACTTGCGCACCGTGGCCCGCGCCGAAGTCAAGAAGCACCAGCAGAGCAACCGAAGCACCTTCGCCGAGCAGGGGGTCAAGCGGCCCTACCGAAAGCCCACACCCTGAAGACGGCAGCGACGCGCTTGCGCGGCAACTCGTTCTGTCTTATATTTCTGTTATGGCAGAAATTACGAAAACAACTGACAGACTCCCGGCATCTCTGGAACGCTTTGTCCTGCAATGGGGTGACCTCGGCGGACAATGGGGCGTCAACCGTTCGATCAGCCAGATCCATGCGTTGCTCTATCTGGCCGAGCGGCCTCTGACGGCCGAGGACGTCTGCGAGAGCCTCGGCATGGCGCGCTCGAACGTCTCCAACTCGATCAAGGAATTGCTGGCCTGGAACCTGATCCGGCGCGTGCCGTTGCGGCAGGATCGGCGTGAGCATTTCGAAGCCGAGACCAATGTATGGGAGATCGCCGCGCGGATCGCCGCCGGGCGCAAGGCGCGCGAGATCGATCCGGCACTGGCGGCGCTGAGAGCCTGTGTCGCCGAGGCCGAAAAGGACGGGAAGGTCAGCCCCGTGGCCCGCCAACGACTCAAGGACATGCTGGATTTCACCACGGCGGTCGATCGCTGGTACGGCCAGATGCTCTCGATCCCGCAGGGCAAGCGCGACATGCTGATGAGGCTCGGAGCGAAGATCGCTTCTTACCTCCCCGGTGGAAAGACCTGAAACAAGCGGTTTTCGACCACCCCATGGAGTGACCTCGATGAGCGTGCAGTCACGCCACCAGAGCGAGTCCGAACCCGGACATGCGGCGCCCGGCGAACTCGTCGACCTCCGTTTTCGGACGCTGCTCGGCGCGCATCAGTGGAGCGCTCTTCCACCCGACATCCGCGCGCGGTTCTCGAAGCGGCTGGGTGGCAATGCCGCAGTGACCTATGTCGGACGCATCGCCGCAATGCAGATGAGCTGGGCCGGCCGAATCCTGTCGCAGGCCCTGCGCCTGATCGGCGCGCCGCTGCCGATCTGCCCCGACAGCGACGTTGCCAGCATCGTCACGGTGACCGAGGACGCGGCGACGGGCGGCCAGATCTGGACGCGGCTCTATGCGAAAAGGGCCGGCTTTCCGCAGGTGATCCATTCGGCCAAGCGCTTCTCGGGGCCGACCGGACTGGAGGAATACATCGGCTTCGGCGTGACCATGGCCCTGCGGCCCAGCGTCGAGGACGGCGCGCTGATCTTCCGTAGCGCCGGCTACGCCCTCAGTTTCGGTGGCATCAGACTGACACTGCCCGGCTGGCTCGCGCCGGGTGCTCTCACCGTCGGCCATCGCGCCACCGGGCCAGGAACCTTTGCCTTCACGCTCGCCCTTTCGCACCGTCTCTTCGGTCAGCTGCTCTACCAGGAGGGGCATTACCGGGACGAACGCTCATGAGCGGGCCGGCTCCGATCTGGCTTTATGATGGCGTCTGCGTGCTGTGTTCCGGCGCCGTGCAGTACACGCTGCGCCATGAGCGCGAGCCTGCGATCCGCTTCGTCGCGATCCAGTCGCGCAAGGGCCGCGCGCTGGCGCAGGCCCATGGCATCGACCCGGACGATCCCGAGAGTTTCCTGTTCATCGAGGGCGGCAAGGCGCTGGCGAAGTCCGATGGCGTGCTGGCGCTGCTGCGCCATCTCCGTGGGCCGGCGCGGCTGCTGCGGATCGGCTCCGTACTGCCGCGCGCGATGCGGGACCGGCTCTACGACCGCGTCGCCCGCAACCGCTACCGCCTGTTCGGCCAGAAGACCGCCTGCGAGAGGCCCGATCCCTCCCAGCGTCATCGCTTCAGCCTGCCCGATGGGACATGACACGGCGCGTCCTTCTGATCGGTGGAACCGGTGTGTTCGGCCGAAGGCTCGCGCGCCATCTTGCCGCGACCCCGGGTCTGGAGCTGCTGATCACCTCGCGTGACGCAGGCAAGGCCCGCACGCTGGCGAGCGCGATCACCCCCATTCCGGGGACGACGATCTCCGGGCTGGGCTTCGACCATTGCCGCGAGCCGTCCAACGAGATCGCAAGGCTGGCGCCCTGGCTGGTAATCGACGCCTCCGGGCCGTTTCAGGGCGCCGGATACGAGGTTCCGCTTGCAGCCCTGTCGGCGGGGGCGCATGTCGTCGATCTCGCGGATGCGCGCGACTACATCCTCGGTTATGGCGCCGCGCTGGACGGGCTGGCGCGAGAACGTGGTCTGGTAGCCCTTGCTGGCGCGAGTTCGACGCCGGCGCTGTCGACCGCCGCCGTGGCCGCCCTCACGACGGGCTGGCAGCGCATCGACACCCTCGACATCGCCATCACGCCGGGCGGGCGCAGCGAGGTCGGCGAGGCGGTCATCGCCGCGATCCTGTCCTATGCCGGCCGACTGATCCCGATCTGGCGCGAGGGCGCGCTTCAGGCCACGGATGGCTGGCTGGACAGCAGGCGCATCGCCATACCCGGTCTTGGCCGACGCCGCGTGGCGGCCGTGGAAACGGTTGACGCGCAATGGCTTGGACCGAGCCTGAACGTCCAATCCCGGGTAGCCTTCCGGGCCGGGCTCGAATCCCCGGTCGAGCAGTGGGGCATCATGAGCCTGGCATGGCTGCGCCGTCACGGGGCGATCGGCAGACTCGATGCGCTGATCCCTGCCCTGCTGGCGGCCCGACGCATCACGCGCCTGCCGACCTCGGATCGCGGTGGCATGCTGGTCACCGTCACGGGGCTCGATGCCCAGGGTCGGTTCCGGCGTTCGTGCTGGTCGCTGCTGGCCGAGCATGGCGACGGCCCGCATGTGCCGACGCTGCCGGCAGCCGCCGCACTTCAGGCCTTGCTCAACGGCCGACTGACACCCGGTGCCCGGCCCGCCATCGGGGTGCTGACACTGGCGGAGATCGAAGCCGAGTCGGCCCCCTATGCAATCACGACGCGCCGGGAGGAGGCGGTGCACGACCAGTCCATCGTCCGTCAGGCCCTCGGCGAGGCGGCGTTCGCGGCGCTCCCAGCCCCACTGACGGCATTCCACGCTCCAGAGGGGCCGCCGGTTTGGCACGGCCGTGCCTGCATCGAGGCCGGTTCGCATCCCCTCGCTCGATTGCTGCGATGGCTGATCGGCCTGCCGTCTGCGGCGTGGGACCTCCCTGTCACCGTGACCGTCGACCGCGTTACCGGTGCACAGGGCGAGGCGGAGGTCTGGACGCGGAATTTCGGCGGGTCACGCTTCAGCTCGCGCCTGTCGGTGGACGGTCGCGGCCGACTCGAGGAGGCGTTCGGGCCCATGCGGTTCGGGCTCGACGTTATGACAAGCGCGGACGGGCTCACGCTGGCCGTCTCGGGCGCCCGCTGCCTGGGCATCCCGCTTCCGCGCCTGCTGCTGCCCCGCTCGGAAGCGCGTGAGCATACCGACGACCAGGGCCGCTTCCGCTTCGACATCAGGCTGACGCTGCCTTTCGTCGGGCTGCTGACGCATTATCGGGGCTGGCTCGTGCCGGCCGGTGGTGCGGTTACTCAGCCGGAGCTGGCAGAGGCTTCCCCTCGTCCCTCGAGCGACTGAACAGCCGCCCCAGCCCCTCCGACAGCCTGTCCATGTAGATGAACAGCACCGGCGTGATGAACAGCGTCAGCACCTGGCTGATCATCAGCCCGCCGACGACGACGATGCCGAGCGGCTGGCGGAGTTCCGCGCTGGCGCCGGCGCCGAGCGCGATCGGCAGCGTGCCCATCAGCGCCGCGAGCGTCGTCATCAGGATCGGCCGGAAGCGCATGACGCAGGCCTGATGGATCGCTTCCTGCGCGCTCTTGCCCTCGCGCTTCAGCACCAGCGCAACGTCGATCATCATGATCGCGTTCTTCTTCACGATGCCGATCAGCATCAGGAGGCCGATGATCGCGATGACCGAGAGGTCGAGGTCGAACAGGCGCAGCGCGCCGAGCGCCCCGATGGCCGCCGAGGGCAGCCCGGTCAGGATCGTCAGCGGGTGGATGAAGCTCTCATAGAGGATGCCGAGTACGATGTAGATCGTCAGGATCGCGCCCGCGATCAGCAGGCCCTGGTTGGCGAGCGAATCCTGGAAGGTCTTGGCGGTGCCGGCCAGCGTGGTCGAGAGCGAGGCGGGCAGGCCGATCTCCGCCTTCAGCGCCTCGATGCGCTTGACGCTGTCGCCGAGCGCCACGCCTGCCGGCAAATTGTAGGCGATCGTCACCGCCGGGAGCTGGCCGAGCTGGTTGACGGTGAGCTGGCCGGCACGGCGCTCGACATGGGCGAAGGCGCCCAGCGGCACCAGCGTGCCGTTGCCGGCGCGCACGCGGATCTGGTCAAGACGGTCGGGCGTCCAGCCGCCCTTGGGGTCGAACTCGACCACGACCTGATAGCTGTCGCCGGCGGTGTAGATGGTCGAGACCTGGCGGACGCCAAAGCCGGAATACAGAGTCGAACGAAGGACATCGGCGCCGATCTTCAACTGGTTTGCCTTGTCGCGATCGACCACCAGCGTCGCCTCCAGCGCGTTGTTCTGGAGATCGGTGGTGACGTCGGCGAAGCTTCCGCGATCGCGGCCCATCGCATCGGCGAGGCGCACCGCCCAGTCGTTCATCAGGCCCTGGTCGAGCCCCTGCACGACGAGCTGGTACTGGCTCTTGGCGGCGCGCGCGCCGATGTTGAGGTTCTGCACCGGCGTCATGAAGACGTTGATGCCGGCGACGCGCGACAGATCGCGCCGCAGATCGGCCAGCACCGTCTGCAGCGCCGGGCGCTCGCCCTGCGGCTTCAGCTCGACGAAGAGGCGCCCGGCATTGAGCGCGCCGGCGCTGCCCGAGCTGCCGCCGACGGTCGACGCGACATGGGCGACATGCGGCGAGGCGCGGAAGACGCGGGCGACCTCGTCCTGCGCCTGCTTCATCGCGGTGAAGGAGATGTCCTGCCGCGCCTCGGTCGAGACCTGGAGCTGGCCGATGTCCTCCTGCGGGAAGAAGCCCTTGGGCGTCGTCTGGAGCAGCCAGATTGTCGCCGCCAGCGTGGCGAAGAAGGTCAGCAGGATCACCGGCTTGATGCGCAGGCACAGCACCAGCGCGCGGTCATAGCCCGCCAGCAGCACCGAGAAGCCGCGCTCCAGCGCGCGGCCGAAGGCGTTCTCCTCCTGCGCCGGCCCGTGATGCGACAGAAGCCGCGCGCAGAGCATCGGCGTCAGCGTCAGCGAGACGAAGGCCGAGGCCAGGATCGAGACCGTCACCACCACGGCGAACTCGTTGAAGATGCGGCCGATGACGCCGCCCATCAGCAGAACGGGGATGAAGACCGCAACCAGCGAAAGTGAGATCGAGACGATGGTGAAGCCGATCTCGGAGGAGCCCTTCAGCGCGGCGTCGAAGGCCGAGAGACCGTCCTCCTCCATATGGCGGACGATGTTCTCAAGCATGACGATGGCATCGTCGACGACGAGGCCGACCGAGAGCGTCAGCCCGAGCAGCGAGATGTTGTCGATCGAGAAGCCGAAGGCATACATCGCCGCCAGCGTGCCGACGATCGAGATCGGCACCGCGACGGCGGGGATGAAGGTCGCCGCCAGCCGCCGCAGGAACAGGAAGATCACCATCACCACCAGGGCGATGGTCAAAAGCAGGGTGAACTGGACGTCCTCGACCGCCTGGCGGATCGACTGCGAGCGGTCGTTGAGCAGCGAGAGCGAGGCGGCGGCCGGTAACTGCTCCTCGAAGGCCGGCAGCATCGCCTTGACCTTGTCGACCACCGCGACGGTGTTGGCATCGGGCTGGCGCTGGACGGCGAGCACGACGGCGGGAATGCCGTCATAGGTGCTTGCGGTCTGCATGTTCTCGACGGAATCGATGACCTTGGCGACGTCGCCCAGCCGCACCGGGCGGCCGTTGCGGTTGGCGACGATGACGTTGGCGAACTGGGCGGCATTGGCGAGCTGGGTGCGGGCCTGGATGGTGAGCTGCTGGTTCGTGCTCTGCAGCGTGCCCACCGGGGTGTTGGCGTTGGTGGCGGTGATCGCGCTCTGCAACTCGTCGACGCCGATGCCGCGCGCGGCAAGTGCGACAGGGTCGATCTGGATCCGGACGGCGTATTTCTGGCTGCCGAAGATCTGCACCTGCGCGACGCCGTCCACGGTGGAGAGCGCGGGCGAGATCACCTGCTGGGCGAAGGCATCGAGCTGCGACAGCGGGATCAGGTCGCTCTTCAGCGCCAGCAGGACGATCGGCGCATCGGCCGGGTTCACCTTCCGGTAGCTCGGCGGCGTCGTCATCTCGAGCGGCAGCTGCTTCTGGGCGCGGGCGATGGCGGCCTGCACGTCGGCGGCGGCCGCGTCGATGTTGCGGTTGAGGACGAACTGGATCGCGATCGAGGTTGAGCCCTGGGCGTTCGTCGTTGCGATCGAGTCGATGCCGGCGATGGTGGCGAACTGCTTGATCAGCGGCGTCGCCACCGAGGTCGCCATCGTGTCGGGCGAGGCGCCGGGCAGCTGGGCGGAGACGTTGACGACCGGAAACTCGGCCCGCGGCAGCGCGGCCACCGGCAGGAAGCGCCAGGCGAAGAGGCCCGCCATGACGAGCGAGGCCGACATCAGGATGGTCGCGACCGGATGGCGGATGCAGAAGGCGGAGAGGCTCATGAGCGGTCTCCCTGGGCGACAGGGGCCGGCTTCGGCGCGGCCGGCGGGGTCTGCGGCGGCTGCGGCTCACGGAAGCGGGCGCCCTCCTTCAGCCGCTGCTGGCCGTCGACGACGACGCGCTCGCCGGGCTCGACGCCGGCGGTCAGCGCCGTGCGGTCGCCGTCGGCGAGGGCGACGGTGACCGGGCGCAGCGAGACGGTCTGGTCCGGCCCGGCGACGAAGACATAAGGCCCCTTCTGCCCGGCCTGGACCGCGACGGTGGGCACCACGACGACGTCCTTCAGCGTGTCGGCGGCGATCTCGACATCGACGAATTGGCCGGGCCAGAGCGAGAGATCGTCATTGGCGAAGAGCGCCTTGGCGGTGATCGTGCCGGAGCTCATGTCGACCGCGGAATCGACGAAGTTGAGCGTGCCCGTCGCGGCCGGGCGGCCGCTGTCAGGGATGCGCGCGCTGACGGCGACCGGCCGGCCCGAGGCGAGCGCGCCCTGCAACACCGGGAGATCCCGCTCCGGCAGGGCGAAGCCGACGCGCAGCGGCTTCATCTGCGTGATCGTCACCAAACTGGCGCCGGAGGTGCCAGCGGCGACAAGATTGCCCGGCGTCACCTGCACCGCGCCGGCCCGCCCGTCGATCGGCGCGGTGATGCGGGCGTAGCCCAGTTTCAGCCGGTCGGCCTCCAGCGCCGCCTTGTCGGCGAGGATGGTGGCGGCGGAAGAGCGTTCGTCGGCAGTCGCCTGGTCGAGCGCCTGCTGGGTGCCGGCATTGCGCGCCAAGAGCTGCTGATAGCGCGCCAGATCGCCCTCGGTACGCTTGTGGGTCGCCTCGTCGCGGGCGATGGCGGCTTCGTCCCTGTCGATCTGGGCCCGGATGTCGCGATCGTCGAGGCTGAAGAGCAGATCACCCTTGCGGACGAACTGGCCGTCGACGACGTGCTGCTCGACGATCTGGCTGTCGATGCGCGACTTGATGACGACGCTGGCCGGGGTCTCGACGAAGCCGATGGCGCGCTTGCGCACCGGCATGTCGGCCCGCTCGGCCATGGCGGTCACCACCGCCGCGGCCGCGCCGTCACCGCCCCGTCCGGCGCGGGCACTGCGGGCGCCCTCAGTCGGATCGACCGCGCCGCGCGAGGTGGCGAGCCAATGGCCGCCGGCGAGCCCGACCGCAGCGAGGCCGGCGATGGCGAGGATGGTCTTGCGCTTCATCGATCAGCTCCGGTCAATCAGGCTGCGCCGGCGGTGGCGGCGGTCGGAACGGCGTATCCGGCCTGGCGTTCACGCCGGCCGTCGCGGATGCGGGTGCGGATGGTGGCCAGCGTGTCGAGCGTGGCGCGCAGGGCCTCGTCCTCAACATCCCCCAGCAGTTCGCCGGCGATCTCGGTGCGCAGCGAATCCAGTCCCTCGACCAACGCCCGGCCCTGGGGCGTGAGGTAGAGCAGATGGGCGCGGCGGTCGGCCGGATCGGCCCGACGCTCGACCATCCCCTGCCCCTCGAGCCGGTCGATCAGCCGCGCCACCGAGATCGGCTGCATGTCGAGCTGCTCGGCCATCGCGACCTGGTTCTGGCCCTCGCGGCGGCGCAGCCGCGACAGCACACCCCATTGGGCGCGGGTGGTGCCGTGCTCGCGGGCACGCTGGTCGACATGGGTGCGCATCAGCCGCGCCGTCTCGACCATCTGGAACATCAGCTCGCGCCGAAGGGGCCGCTCCATCGCAGTCTCCTTATGATAAGCAGGCTTATCAGTTGCTGCGATTGCGGCGGAAGCGGGGCGCCTCTTCGCATCCGCACAATCTCTTGATGCGCGCCTGCGGCAGTGGCAGCCGGCACGCCGGGCGCCTATACCGGGTTCGCCTCAGGAGACCCGTGATGAGCCAGCTCTTCAGCCCCTTCCAAATCGGCGGCTTGACCCTCGCCAACCGCATCGTCATCGCGCCGATGTGCCAGTATTCGGCCGAGAACGGCCACACGACCGACTGGCACACGATCCATCTCGGCAATCTGTCGCATTCGGGCGCCGGCCTGCTGATCATCGAGGCGACGGCGGTCGAGCCGGCCGGGCGCATCAGCCCGCAGGATGTAGGGCTCTGGGACGACGGGACGGAGGCCGCGCTGGCCAGGACGCTGAAGGCCGTGCGCGCTCATTCCGAGATGCCGATCGCGATCCAGCTCGCCCATGCCGGGCGCAAAGCCTCCGTGGCGCAGCCTTGGCATGGCGGCGGCCAGCTCGCGCTGGATGCCGGCGGCTGGGAGACGCGCGCCCCCTCCCCGGTCGCCTTCGACGGCCATGCGCGCCAGCCGCGCGCGCTGACGAGCGACGACGTCGCGCGGCTCTGCGAGCAGTTCGCGGAAGCGGCCCGGCGCTCGGTGAGGCTCGGCTTCGCCGCGATCGAGCTGCATGCCGCACATGGCTATCTGATGCACCAGTTCCTCTCGCCGCTGTCCAACAAGCGCGAGGATGAATTCGGCGGGTCGCTGGAGAACCGGATGCGCTTCCCGCTCGCCGCCTTCGAGGCGGTGAAGGCCGTGGTTCCGGCGGGTTATCCCGTCGGCGTTCGGCTCTCGGCGACGGACTGGGTGCCGGGTGGCTGGGACCTGGAGCAGTCGATCGCCTTTTCGCAAGCGCTGAAGGCGCGCGGGGCCGATTTCATCCATGTCTCCAGCGGCGGCAATTCCGGCGCGCAGCAGATCCCACTCGGCCCGAACTACCAGGTGCCCTTCGCGCGGGCGGTGAAGCTGGCGACCGGGCTGCCGACCATCGCGGTCGGGCTGATCACCGAGGCTGAGCAGGCGGAGGCGATCGTCGGCACGGGCGACGCCGATCTCGTCGGCATTGCGCGCGGCATTCTCTACGATCCGCGCTGGCCCTGGCATGCCGCCGCTCAGCTCGGCGCCACGGTCAAGGTGCCCAACCAGTATCTCCGCTCGCAGCCGCGGCAGTTCAAGACGTTGTTCGGCTGAGGCGCGCTCAGCCGTAGCGGTAGGAGCTGACCACGATGCGCTTCCAGCCGAAGGACGCCATGCAGGCGGCATAGGTCTGGTGGTAGGCGGGCTCGCCGCCTTGGGCCCAGATGTCGGCGGCCGCCGCGCGTTTGGCCGCCGCCGCCCGGCCGAGGCAGGTCGCATCGGCCTCGCTCGAGGGGACGACAGGCTGTCCCGCCAGGGGTTGAAAACCATAGGTCGGGATGGTGCCCTGGCAGGCGCACAGGAACAGCAGACCGGCACATGCCGAAGCCTTGACCGCCATGGGGTTCACGCTCCAGCGCCTCATCAGATGACAAATGCTAGCTGCACCCGTGGCGGCCCGCAATCGAGACCGAGGACACGCCATGACCGCCTATGCGAACCTCTCCGCCCATTTCGGCCGCGCCGCGGCGCTCGGGAACGCCATCGGCATCCTGCAATGGGACAACGACGTGATGATGCCGAAGGGCGCGGCCGGCACGCGGGCCGAGAGCCTGGCGCTGCTGCGGGTGATGCATCACGGGCTGATCACGGACGCGCGCATCGGCGACTGGCTGGGGGAGGCCGACGCGGTTGACGGGCTCGGACCCTGGGAGCGGGCGAATCTGCGCGAGATCCGGCGGCTCTGGACAGTAGAGACCGCGCTGCCGGCCGATCTCGTCGAGGCCTCCTCCAAGGCGATCTCGGCCTGCGAGATGCGCTGGCGACAGGCGCGGGCGGAGAGCGATTTCGCTGGCCTGCTGCCGTATCTCGCCGAGGTTCTGACGATCCAGCGCGAGATCGGCCGGGCCAAGGGCGAGAAGCTCGGGCTGTCGCCTTACGACGCGCTGCTCAACGACTACGAGCCGGGCGGGCGCTCGGCGAAGATCGACGCGCTGTTCGACGATCTCGCCGCTTTCCTGCCGGGCTTTACGCAAGAGGTGCTGGCGGTTCAGGCGCGGCGCCCGCAGACGGCCGATCCGGAAGGGCCCTTCGCAATCGAGTCGCAGCGGGCGCTCGGCCTCAAGATGATGGCGGCGCTGGGTTATGATTTCGAGCGCGGGCGGCTCGACGTCTCCACCCATCCGTTCTGCGGCGGCGCCGACAACGACGTCCGCATCACCACCCGCTATGACGAGGCGGATTTCGCCAAGGCGCTGATGGGCGTGCTGCACGAGACCGGGCATGCGCTCTACGAGCAGGGCCGGCCGCAGGGTTATCTCCATCAGCCGGTCGGCCAGGCCCGTGGCATGAGCCTGCACGAGAGCCAGTCGCTTCTGGTCGAGATGCAGGCCTGCCGCTCGGAAGAGTTCATCGCCTATGCCGCGCCGCTGATGCGCGAAGCCTTCGGAGGCTCCGGCCCGGCCTGGGAGACCGACGCGCTGTGGCGGCGCTACACCAAGGTCCAGCCGGGCTTCATCCGCGTCGATGCCGATGAGGTGACCTATCCGGCCCATGTCATCCTGCGCTACCGGCTGGAGAAGGCGCTGATCGCGGACGCCATGCCGCTCTCCGAGCTGCCCGCTGCCTGGAACGCGGGCATGAAGGATCTGCTCGGCGTCACCGTTCCCCATGACCGGCTTGGCTGCCTGCAGGACGTCCATTGGCCGAGCGGCGGCTGGGGCTATTTCCCGACCTATACTTTGGGCGCCATGACCGCCGCGCAGATCTTCGCGGCGGCCTGCCAGGCGCAGCCAGACATCCTGCCCGGCATCGGCCGCGGCGATTTTGCGCCGCTGCTGGCCTGGCTGCGCACCAACATCCACAGCCAGGGCTGCCTGCTGGAGACAGACGATCTGCTGACGCAGGCGACGGGCCGCCCGCTCGATGCCTCGGTGTTCAAGGCGCATCTGAAGCGGCGCTACGGCGGCTGAGTTATCGCAACCATTGGTTGCATTGACCCGAACTCAATACCTATTCTGCTACGGCTCGATCAGAGGGGCGCCGGTGATGACGATGCGAAGGATGCTTGGGGCCACCGTGCTGATCGGGCTCTGCGTCGCGCTCGCGCCAGCCCCCTCGACACAGGCGGCGGAGCCACCGGCGATCCGGCCGAGTGCCGGCCCGCTCGAAGTGGGTGAGGGTTTCGCCTTCGCCAGCAAGCCGAAGAAGACGCGGCAGTCGCTGAGCGGCATCGCCTGTCCGTCCCTGCCCGCGGGCGCCCCGCGTCTGTGCCTCGCGGTCTTCGACGAAGGCGGCGAGGCGCGCTACCTGACGCTGGATGGCGGCGCCCTGCGTACCCAGGGCGAGCGGATCGTGCTGCGGCCGGGCAAGGTGGAGCTCGACGCGGAAGCGGCGGCGACCGACGGGCGCTTCTATTACGTCGCGGGATCGCACAGCGCCAAACGCAGCGACTGCGAGACCAATCCGGAGAGCCGTCGTCTCATGCGCTTCGGGCTCGACCCGAAGACGGGGCGCGCCGATCTCGACTCGTCCGGGCGGCCCAAGGAGATGGCCGACACCAACGCGCTCTGGACCTTGATGGGGTCCCTTCCCGGCCTCAAGGAGCATGTCGGCGACGGCATGTGCCTCGGCACGATTCCGCCCGGCCGCAACGGCGTGAACATCGAGGGGCTGGCGGTGAAGGGCGAGCGACTCTTCGTGGGCTACCGAGGGCCTGTCACCAGGGACGGCGCCAAGGTCCTTTCGGTCGACAAGAAGGCCCTGTTCGAGGGCGGCCCCGCCGATCCGAAGCTGTTCACGCTTCCGCTCGGGCCGGGACGCTCGGTGCGCGATCTCGTGGCCGTCAGCGACGGGATCCTGATCCTGACCGGTCCCGACGACGACAAGGCGAACGAGGGCCGCGGCTTTGCGGTGCTGCACTGGACGGGCGCGGACGAGACCATCCGGCCGCTGGCGAGCCTCGATCTCGGCGGCGTCACGCTGCGCGGCTGCGACGAGGAGATCAAGCCGGAGGCGATCGCCGTGCTCTCGGACGAACCGGGGCGCCCCTATGAGGCGCTGATCCTGTCGGACGGGCTGTGCGACGGCGGGGCACTGCGCTTCGGCATTCCCCGCTGATCGGCCATGCCGAAACGGGCTTGCACCGGGCGGGCTAAGCATGGTCTCGAAGGCCACGCCCATCCTGCGAAAGCCTGACGCCCATGACCGACACCGCCGCCCGCCCCCTGCCCCGCATCACCATCACCTATTGCTCGATGTGCCAGTGGATGCTGCGCGCCGCCTGGCTCGGCCAGGAGCTGCTCTCGACCTTCGGGCAGGATCTCGGCGAGGTCGCGCTGATCCCGCGCACCGGCGGCATCTTCCAAATCCATTACGAGGGCGAGCTGATCTGGGACCGCAAGAGCGAGGGCGGCTTCCCCGATTCCAAGGTGCTGAAGCAGCGCGTGCGCGACCGGCTCGATCCCGAGCGCAGCCTCGGCCATGTCGATGGCCACGCGGCGGTGGAGAGCGTTTGAGCCCGCGCGTCATGTTCGGGCTTGACCCGACCATCCCGAAAACGCGTGGAACCACAGCGTCATCCCGGCCGCAGCGAAGCGGAGCCCCGCGGATGACGGGTGTGGTTCCGAGCCTGACGACCAGCCGTTACGTGGCCGAGCGCGTCGCCGCGATCCAGGCCTTCAGCCGCGCTTCTGGAGCGGCGTTCAGCGTGATGTCGGTGACCGCCGAGACGATGTCGGCGCCCGCTTCGAACACGCCCGGCGCGCGCTCCAGCGAGACACCGCCGATGCCGACGAGCGGGATGTCGCCAATGCGGCGCTTCCAGTCGGTGACGCGGTCCAGCCCCTGCGGCGCCCATTTCATCGCCTTCAGGATGGTCGGATAGACCGGGCCGAGCGCGACATAGTCCGGCTGCGTGCCAAGCGCGCGCTCCAGTTCGGCCTCGTCATGGCTGCTGATGCCGAGCCGCATCCCGGCCCTGCGGATCGCGGCGAGATCGGCACCGTCGAGATCCTCCTGGCCGAGATGGACGAAGTCGCAGCCCTCCTCGATGGCCATCCGCCAGTAGTCGTTCACGACCAGCACGCAATCGGCCTGCGCACACAGCGTCTTCGCGCGAGCGATCTCGCGGCCGGTCTCGGCCTCGCCCCGGTCTTTGACGCGCAGCTGCACCAGCTTCACGCCGAGCGGCAGCATGCGGGCGAGCCAGTCGGCGCTGTCGAAGATCGGGTAGAACGGGTCGAGCTTCACAGCGGATGCTTTCATGAGAGGAAGGCCTTGCCCATGACCGGGGTCGAGGGCGCGGCCATGTCGCGCGCCTCGATCGGCTGCGCGTCGAACGCAGTGCGGCCGGCCTCGATCGCCTGTGCGAAGGCCTGCGCCATCCTGACGGGGTCGCCTGCCTTGGCCACAGCCGTATTGAGCAGGATCGCGTCGTAACCAAGTTCCATCGCCTGGGCGGCGTGGGAGGGCAGCCCGATGCCGGCATCGACCACCAGTGGGATGTCGGGGAAATGCGCGCGCATGCTGCGCAGGCCGTAGATGTTGTTCAGGCCGCGGCCGGAGCCGATGGGCGCGCCCCAGGGCATCAGCACCTCGCAGCCGGCATCGAGCAGGCGGCCGCCGACGACGAGATCCTCGGTGGTGTAGGGGAAGACCTCGAAGCCATCGTTCGTGAGGATGCGCGCCGCCTCGATCAGCCCGACGACATCGGGCTGGAGCGTGTCGTCCTCGCCGATGACCTCGAGCTTGATCCAGTTCGTGCCGAAGACCTCGCGCGCCATCTGCGCCGTCGTCACCGCCTCCTTGACGCCGTGGCAGCCAGCCGTGTTGGGCAGCACGCGCACGCCGAGATCGCGGATCAGCGACCAGAACGCCTGCCCTGCCCCGCCCTCTCCCGCCTCGCGCCGCAGCGAGACGGTGACGATCTCGACGCCCGACGCCTTCACCGCATCCGCCAGGATGGCGGGGGACGGATATTGCGCGGTGCCGAGGAAGAGCCGGCTCTTCGGCTCGAAACCATAGAAGTTCGCCATGTCGGTGATCCTCTCAGCCGCCCTGCATCGGGGCGACGACCTCGATGCGGTCGCCCTCCGTCAGCGTGACGGTCTCGCGCTTGCGGGCCGGGACGAAGTCGCCGTTCACCGCGGTGGCCACGACCTTGCCGGCATAGCCGAGTTCGGCCAGCGCCTGCTCGAGCGTGGTGGCTTCGACCTCGCGCGGCTCGCCGTTAAGCAGCAACGTCATGAAGCCTCTCCGGGATGCTGGCGGGATCGAGCAGGGCCTCCGCCGCCAGCCGCGCCATGGCGGGGCTCAGGAGAAAACCGTGCCGATAGAAGCCGTTGACATGGATGACCCGGCCGCGACGCGTCAAGCGCGGCAGGTTGTCGGGAAAGGCCGGGCGCGCATCGACGCCGATCTCGACGATCTGCGCCTCGCCGAAGGCCGGATGCAGCGCATAGGCGCCGCCGAGCAGTTCCAGCATCGAACGCGCGGTGACGGCGCTGCGGTCGCCGCCCTCGATCATCGTCGCGCCGACCATGAAGATGCCGTCGGCCCGCGGCACGACATAGAGCGGGATGCGCGGATGCAGCAGCCGAACCGGGCGCGACAGGGTGACTTCGCGGGTGCGCAGCAGCAGCATCTCGCCCTTGACGCCGCGCAGATCGGGCAGCGCCTCGCGGGCGGCGAGCCCGCGACAGTCCAGCACGGCGTCAGCAGCGACGTCCTCGGGCGCGACTTCGCGGCCGTAATGGATGCGCCCGCCCAGCGCGATCACCTTCGCCGCCAGCCCCGCCAGCGCGAGGCGCGGATCGAGATGGCCCTCGCTTTCGAAGAACAGCGCCTTGCCGAAGCGCCCGGCGAGATCGGGCTCGAGCGCGGCGATAGCCTCGGCATCGATCTCGACCAGATGGGAGGTGCGGCTGGCGAAGCGGCGCAGTTCGGCACGGTCGCGGCTGGGGGCGACCACGAGCGTGCCCTTGCGGACGACGCCCTCGACATGGCGCTCCCACCAGGCGGCGGCCTCCTGGCCGAGCCGCACGACCGGCTCCTCGGCGCTCTCGCCCTCGCACCAGGGCGCCAGCATGCCGCCGGCCCACCAGGAGCAGGCCTTGGCCCCGGCCGTTTCGCCCCGCTCGAAAATCTCGACCTCGGCGCCACGGCCAAGCAGTTCGACCGCGCAGGCAAGCCCGACAACGCCGGCGCCGACGATGCCGACCCGCAACGGTGGGTTGGACCGGGACTGGATGGATGCGTTTGGCATGCCCTACCCTCGCGGCCGTGAAGGCTGCGGACGTGGCAGGACGGGTGAAGCGACGCTGCGACGACCGTTCCCTTCGCCGGCATTATCCGGATCAGGTTCGATGGGTTGGCGTCTTGCGCCTCTCAGCCTTGCGGCACCCCAACGGATCACCGTCAATCTAGTTTGCCATGGCGGCATGAGCAAGGCAGGACGGCCATGTGCTCCTGAACGAGGTCATCCCGGGCGGAGCGAAGCGCAGACCCGGAATCCATGCCTGAGCCTCGCTCGGTGGGGTTCCGGAATGGGTCCCGGATCTCCCTGCGGTCGCCCGGGATGACCGGTGCGTTTTGATTGCCTGCCTTCGCGTTCGGTGCCGTCCGGGTCAGCCCAGCGGCTTGGCGAAGCGGGCGAAGGCGTCGCTCGTGGGCGTCGTGCCGGCGCCCGGCCGCTGGGGTTTGAGGAAGCAGCCATCGACGACGTTCGCGGGCTCCTCGAAGGCGTCCTTGATCCAGGGGATGTATTCGAGGACCGGCGTCGCCTGGTGCCAATAGGCGAGATGGACATGGACCTGGCTCATCTCGCCGGCGTGGGGCGCAACCGGCAGACGGCTCGCCAAAGCGAGATCGGCGACCTGGATGTATTCGGTGATGCCGCCGAGCCGCGTCACATCGGGCTGGACGTAATGGATCGCGTCCGCCGCGATGAAGGCGCGGAAGGCGTCGAGCGAATAGAGCTGCTCGCCGAGCGCCACGGGGATCGATGTCGAGCGGGCGAGCGCCGCATGCGAGCCGACATCGTCATACCAGAGCGGCTCCTCAAACCAGAAGATGTCGAGCGGTTCGGCGCGGGCGCAGAAGCGCTTGCAGGTCGGCAGGTCCCATTTGCCGTTGCCGTCGATGGCGAGCGCGACATGGGGCCCGACGGCGTGGCGCACCGCCTCGAGCCGGCCGATGTCGATGCCGGGATCGGCATGGCCGACCTTGACCTTGATGCGGTGGAAGCCGTCGCGTTCGACCGCCTGGCGGCACCCCTCGATCAGTTGGTCCTTCGGGATCGAGAGCCAGCCGATATCGGTGTTATAGGCTTCGAGCTGCGGCTTGCTGGCGCCACCGAGCAGGTGCCAGAGCGGCACGCCGGCCTTTTTCGCCTTGAGATCCCAGAGCGCGACATCCACCGCGGCGAGCGCGAGCTGGGTGATGCCGGCGCGGCCGACCCATTGCAGCGCCGGATGGCGGGCGAGCTTGAGCCAGAGCCGGTTCGTTTCCGACGCGTCCTCGCCAACCAGCAGCGGGGCATAGCAATCGCGGATGCAGGCGGTGATCAGCCGGTCGGAGGGCAGATCGGCATGGGTGCCGGTGAAGCCATAGCCCTCCAGCCCCTCCTCCGTGACGATCTTGGTGCCGACCACGCCCCAATGGCTGATCCGATGCGTCGAATCGGCGATCGACCCGCCGGTGACGGGGATATGCAGGATGAAGGGTTCGATTCTGGCGATGCGCATGGCTGTCCTCCCAGGCCTCCGCTCGCGACCGTGCGGGCCGCGGCGGCTTGTTGGTCAGGAGACGACCACAGCCGGAGACGCGCTTCAACGCCGGAAGCGGCGCGCCCGACATGCAAGTGAAGAGGGGCGGGTCGCCGGGCGCCGGATCAGGCGAGGCCCGTCACGGCGATGCGGACCCGGGACCGGTGTGCGGAGACCATCGATAATCAGGAAGAGAATGGTGCCCAGAGCTGGAATCGAACCAGCGACACTGCGATTTTCAGTCGCATGCTCTACCAACTGAGCTATCTGGGCGCCGGGGATGCGAAAGCCGCGTCCCTGTTGGTGGGCGCGGTATAGCCAGTGCCGGCGGGGCTGTCCAGTCGCTTCGTCGGCTTTCCGGTCACGATCCGGTTGCCGCGGCCCGGCGCCCCGGCCTGCCACCGCCTCCCCGCCGCAAAAGCTGCGCGAAAGCGCGCTGCGACGGCTTGTCAAAGCGCCCGGCCATCGGGCATAGAGCATCCAACGGAGACGTGGCCGAGAGGCTGAAGGCACTCGTTTGCTAAATGAGCATACCCCACAAGGGTATCGAGGGTTCGAATCCCTCCGTCTCCGCCACTCCTAAGCCCTTGATATTGCGGACGCGGCTCGTCTCTCCCGAGGACGATTCTGTCACAGTCGCCCATCACAGCACGGGGGCGTTTCTCGTCTGCATCGATTCGACCGAGCCTGTCTGTCGAGGCGGTCTTCCGGTCCATCTGCGACGCGAGGACCGGAGGGTGCTTCGCTTCAAAACGCTGGATCGTCGAGAAGCACGTCCGCGGTGTCCCGGTAGTGTTTCTCGAGCAACTGCACCGCGCGGTCGACCGCCCGGTCCAGCACGGCTGCAAGAATAGCCTGGTGCTCGTCGCCGATCTTGCGCGTTGAGAAGACGCGCCGGATCGAGACGCGGCGATAGCGATAGAGCTGGTCGGCGAGATGATCGCAGAAGCCTATGAGCGAGGCCGAACCGCACTGGCTGATCAGAGTGCGGTGGAAGATCCGGTGCAGGCGCTCCCAGTCGGGATTGTCTTCGAACTGCTCCGTATTGAGCGAGCGCGGCGTCCGGGCGAGGCGATGATGTGCCACGACCAGCGCCTCCTCCCATTCGGGCGTCGCGGCCTCCATGGATTTGCGTAACGCCAGCGCCTCGAGCCAGCAGCGGGTCATCGTCAGCTCCTGCAGCTGCGACTTGCTGACGGGCGAGACGACGAAGCCGCGCTGCTCGCGCGACTGGACCAGCCCCTCGGAGGTCAGCCGGTTCAGGGCCTCGCGCAGCGGCGTCTGCCCGGCCTGATAGGCCTCCATCAGGAAGCGCATCTGCAGCTTCTGGCCGGGCTTGAGCCGCCCGCTGAGGAGGTCCTCGCGCAGCTTGTCATAGAGGTCGAGCGTTCGGGTCGATGGCGTCGGCGCTGTCATGCGAAGGGGATCGATCTCCTGCGAGGCGGGCCGACGGGCGCCGCCGCCCGACATGATGCCGATCTGCGATCTGTACACGCTGCCTCCCTTGCGCATAATTTATAAATTTTGCTTTACGACGCATGATTATCGAATATTGTCGGCGCCAGCTACAAAAAATCGAATACTGGGGAGGGATCGTGGCGAGCGCGGTAACGGAGCGGAGCTGGAAGCTCGGGGGCTGTCGCTGCGGCGTGGACATCCACGCCCACGTCGTCCCCGCGCGCTTTCCGGCCTATCTCAAGGGGCCGACGCCGAAGGGCTGGCCCGCCATGGCCGATGCCCAGCCCTGCCATCGCCATGTCGTCATCGACGGGCGCACCTATCGTACCGTCTCCGACCGCTGCTGGGACGTCCCCAAGCGCCTGGCCGACATGGACGAGATGAACCTGTCGCTGCAGGCGATCTCGGCGATGCCGGAGCTGATGTCCTACTGGATGGACGCGGCCGATGCGGACGAACTGCTGCGCTATATCAACGACCAGATCGCGGCGATGGTGGGCGAGTCCGGTGGGCGGCTGGTCGGACTGGGCGCCCTGCCACTGCAGGACATGGACCGCGCGCTGGCAGAGTTGGAGCGGCTGATGCGCGATCCCGCCTTCGTCGGCGTGCAAGTCGGCAGCAACGTCAACGGACGGCCGATCGGCGCTCCCGATTTCGACCCCTTCTTCGAGGCGGCCGAAGAGCTCGGCGCAGCCGTGTTCGTCCATGCGGTGCGTCCCTGCGGGCAGGAGCGGCTGGTCGGGCCGGCCCAGCTCCAGCAGGTGCTGGCCTATCCGGGCGATGTCGGGCTCGCTGCGGCTTCCGTGATCTGCTCAAATCTGATGCTGCGGCATCCGCGCCTGCGGATCGCCTTCAGCCATGGCGGCGGTACGCTCGGGCTGCTGCTGCCGCGTTTGGAGGAAGGAAGGCGCGTCTTCCCAGCCCTGCAGGAGAGCATCCAGGCCTCGCCGACCGAG
The DNA here is from genome assembly GCF_040546595.1 of Bosea sp. OAE506. Lineage (NCBI taxonomy): Bacteria > Pseudomonadati > Pseudomonadota > Alphaproteobacteria > Hyphomicrobiales > Alloboseaceae > Allobosea > Allobosea sp. OAE506. The sequence continues at coordinate 4,156,567 of NZ_JBEPOB010000001.1, forward strand.
CAGGCCCGGCGACTGTTCTACGATGCGCTCGTCTATGACGAGCCGACGCTGCAGCACCTGGTCCGGCTCTTCGGCGAGACGCAGGTCATGATCGGCACGGACTATCCCTTCAATTTCCATGAGCGCCGCCCGGCCGCGCGGATCGAGGCCGCCTTCGCCGACGAGGCGCTGCGCGCGCGACTGCTGCGCGACAATGCGGCGACCTTCCTCGGGCGCTCAAGCGAGGTCTCGCCATGAGCCGTTTTCCCGTCACCGCCCTGCGCTCCGTCGAGATCGGCACACCCGACATCGCCCTCTCCGAGCGCTTCTATACGCAGGTCTGGGGGCTGGAGGTCGCGGCACGGCAGGGCGAGACCGTCTGTCTGCGGGCGACCGGCGCGGATCACCATGTCCTGGTGCTGAAGCCCAGCGCAGCGCCGGAGATCCTGTCGGTGACCTTCCGGGCCGATCCGGAGACCGATCTCGCAGTCCTAGCTGAGCGTGCCGTCCGCCACGGCGCCCGGGTGCTGGCCGGCCCCGCGCCCACGCTCGAGCCCGGCGGCGGCCTACTGCTCGCACTGGCCGAGCCGCAGGGCGGCGTCTATCGCTTCGTCCAAGGCGACGCGCTCCATGACGATCCCGGCGAGAGCCCCGACCGGGCGTCACGGCTCGCCCATGTCAACCTCAACAGCCACGATGTCGACGCCCAGGCGCGCTTCTTCGAGCAAGGGCTTGGCTTCGCGCTAACCGACCGCTCGAAGCTGATGGCCTTCCTGCGCTGCAACAGCGACCATCACGCCGTGGTGCTGGCCGATGCGAAGGCCAGCGGCCTCAACCACATCGCCTTCCTCGTGCCGGACTGGGAATCGGTGATGCGGGCGTCGGGCCGGCTCGTCGATGCCGGCTATCCGATCGGCTGGGGCGTCGGGCGCCATGGACCCGGCGACAATGTCTTCGCCTATTTCGTCGATCCGGTCGGCTTCGTCGTCGAGTTCACGGCGGAGGTGCTGCAGGTCGACGACGCTTACCGCGTGCGCGGACCCGACGAGTGGATTTGGCCGCCCGGCCGAACCGACCAGTGGGGCATCGCGCCCCCCAAGCCCGACCATGTGAAGGCGGCCCAGACGGCGATCATATATCGCCCGATGGCCTCGCCGGCGGGATTCCCATGAACGCCCAGCAAAGGACTTTCGATCAGGTGAGCAAGACAAGCCATCCCGATCCCGAGCATTTCCAAGTCGTCGTGGTCGGATTCGGCCCGAGCGGGGCCGTCGCCACCAGCCTGCTTGGGCATCATTCGATCCGAAGCCTTGTCATCGACCGGCAGCGCGAGGTCTATGACAAGCCGCGCGCCATCGCGATCGACCACGAGATCATGCGCATCCTCGACAATCTCGGTGTCGCGGACGCCGTCCTGCCGCATGTTGCGCCGTTCCATGCGTCGGAACATTTCGGCGCCGACGGACAGCTGATCCGTCGGATCGACACCGTGCCGGAGCCCTATCCGCAGGGCTATGTGCCGACGATGGTCTTCACGCAGCCGCCCGTCGAGGCGGCGTTGCGGGCTCATGCACAGGCCCTCCCCGGTGTGGAGGTTTGCCTGGGCACCGAGGTCATCGATCTCGACGCGGCATTCGAGAAGGTGACGCTGACGCTGCGCGCCGATGACGGCACCCGCCGCATTGTGACCGCCGGCTACGTCATCGCTTGCGACGGCGCCTCCAGCGGCGTCCGGGAGCGGCTCGGAATCCGTCTCACCGATCTGGTCTTCGACGAGCCCTGGCTGGTCGTCGACATGCTCGTGCACGACGCAGCCCTGGCGAAGCTGCCGCAGAATTCGGCGCAGTTCTGCGATCCGCAGCGGCCGACGAGCTTCATCATCGGGCCCGGCAACCATCGGCGCTGGGAAATCATGCTGCTGCCGGGCGAGGATCCGCGCGTGGCGCAGACGCCGGAGCGCGTCTGGGAGCTTCTGGCGCGCTGGCTGACGCCGGAAGACGCGACCCTGTGGCGGGCCGCGAGCTACCGCTTTCATGCGCTTGTCGCCGAGAGCTGGCGCTTGGGCCGCGTCTTCATCGCGGGCGACGCCGCGCATCAGCAGCCGCCCTTCATCGGTCAGGGCATGTGCCAGGGCGTGCGCGACGTCGCCAATCTCGTCTGGAAGCTCAAGCGCGTCCTCGACGGGTCGTCGGGCGATGCGCTGCTCGACAGCTATGAGGCGGAACGCAGCGCGCATGTCCGCGAGCTGACAACGCGCATCAAGGCGATCGGCCAGGTCATCTGCGAGCGCGATCCGGTGGCGGCGCGCGCGCGTGACGCCCGTATCCTCGCCGAGGGCGGTGGCAAGCCACGCACACTCACCCGCCAGGAGATCGTGCCGCCGCTGACGACCGGTTTTCTCGCCGACGAAGCCGATCCGGCGCGGGGACGGCTCTTCCCGCAGCCCTGGATCGAGACGGCCCAAGGGCGCGCGCGCCTCGATTCCGTCGCGGGAGCGGGAAGCCGCCTCGTGATCGAGGCCGCACTGGCCGGCACCCTGCCGGAGGGCCTGCTCACGACGGCGCGGGCCGCGGGGCTCACCGTCATCGCCCTGGCGTCGTCGGGAGCCGCGCCCGTCGCGCAGGCCGATATCACGGTCGCGGAATGCGATGGCGTCGTGCGCGACTGGTTTTCAGCATGCGGGCGGGCCGCCGCGATCGTGCGGCCGGACCACTACGTCTTCGGCACGGCTGCGGACAGCCCGGCGCTTGCCGCGCTGATCGACGCCTACAGCCGCGGCCTCGCCGCCCGCACGCCTGCAGCGCCGGCCGCCCCCATCGAACACGCCTTGTCCTGAGAGGATCCATCCCGATGCGTTTTGCCACCTTCCGCCTTCAGGGCGGCCCAAGCTGGGGTCTGATCGAGGGCGACGAAGCCGTCGATCTCGGCGCCGTCCTGTCGGCCCGCTATCCCGATCTCAAGAGCGTCATCGCCGCTTCGGCACTGGAGGAGGTCGCCGCAGCCGCCCCCAGCGCCCCGCGCCATCCGCTCTCGGCCGTGACCTGGCTCCCGGTCGTGCCGAACCCTGACAAAATCCTCTGCGTCGGACTGAACTACGAGATGCACCGCAAGGAGACCGGCCGGGCCGAGGTCGAGAACCCGACGATCTTCGCGCGCTTCTCCAATTCCCAGACCGGCCATGGTGCCGACATCGTCCGGCCGCGCGTCTCGCACGAGCTCGATTTCGAGGGCGAACTCGCCATCGTCATCGGCAAGCCGGGCCGCTACATCGCCCGCGAGGGCGCCTTCGACCATGTCGCCGGCTATGCCTGCTACAATGACGGCAGCGTCCGCGACTTCCAGCGCCACACCCACCAGTTCACGCCGGGCAAGAACTTCCCCGACACCGGCGCCTTCGGCCCGTGGATGATGACCCCGGACGAGCTCGGCCCCCTCCCCGATCTACGCCTTCAGACCCGCGTCAACGGCCAGGTCGTGCAGGACGCGACCTTTGCGCAGATGATCTTCGATATCCCCAAGATCATCGCATACTGCTCGTCCTTCACGCGGCTCGAGCCCGGTGATGTCATCGCCACCGGCACGCCCGGCGGCGTCGGCGCCAAGCGCAATCCCCCGCTCTGGCTGAAGCCCGGCGATGTCGTCGAGGTCGAGATCGACCGCCTCGGCATCCTGCGCAACGGCATCGCCGACGAGGCCTGATTCATAACGCCGCCGGAAGCGCGCCTTCGAGGCTCGCGGAGCACGCCCGGCGGTGCTCCCTCCAATCCCAGAAGAGCCCGGAGGACACGATGTCCAAGTTCAGATCACTGGCGCTCGGCGCCACATTCGCGCTCGCCGCGATCGGGGGCGCGCAGGCTCAGGCCTGGCCGCAGCGGCCGATCGCGCTCGTCGTGCCCCAGGCCGCCGGCAACAGCCCCGACATTCTGGCGCGCGTGCTGGCCGACAAGCTCTCGCGCAGCCTCGGCCAGCAGGTCTATGTTGAGAACCGCACCGGCGCCGCCAACATCGTGGGCACGCAGGCGGTCGCCCGCGCAACGCCGGACGGCTACACCTTCCTCTTCGCCACTTCGGCGTCGCTTTCCACCAATCCGCATACCTTCCGCAAGCTGCCCTATGATCCGCAGAAGGATCTCATGCCGGTGGCGATGGTGGCGCGCAGCCATCACCTGCTGCTGGTCAACCCCGCCTTGCCCTTCAAGACGCTGGAGGATCTGATCGCCCAGGAGAAGGCCAAGCCCGGCGAGATCAGCCTGGCCGTCGACAGCGAGCGCAACATCTCCGGCCTGATCGGCCAGACGATCAACCGGCGTGCCGGCATCAAGATGGTGCTGGTGCCCTATGCCTCGGCCGCCAATTCGATCCAGGACACCATCGCCGGCCGCGTCCAGGCGACGATCCAGTCGGCCTCGGTCGCGGAGCCTTTCATCAAGGAGGGAACGCTTCGGCCGCTGGCGGTGGCCGGCACCCGGCGGCTGGCCTCTCTCCCGGGCACACCCGCCATCGCCGAAACCCTCGCCAGCGCGGATATCGGCGGCTGGTTCATGGTCATGGCGCCGGCCGGCACGCCGCCCGAGATCGTCCAGGCGATGAGCCAGAAGATCGCCGAGAGCCTGCAGCAGGCGGATCTGCGCGAGCGCGCCCCGACGCTGGGCTTCGACGTCGATGTCGGACCGCTTGCGACGCCGGCCGGCGCTGGCGCCTTCCTGACCAAGGAGATCGCGACCATGGGCGCGCTCATCAAGGAGTTCGGCATCGAGCCTCAATGAGCGCAGGCCTTAGCTAGCGGGTGGCGTTGCCGGGCTGCGATCAGGCTGTTCTGGTGTGGCTTTCTCTCAACCAGACCAGACTTGACCCGGCCTGGCCGCCAGGAAACGCGTCGACGGGATGTCCCGGGTTGCAAGCGCCCGGCCAAGATCGAGAGGCGGCTGGTCAACCGCCTCGTCTGTGAGCTGGAATGTCCCCCAGTGGTATCCGAGAGCCTGTTTGGCGCGCAGCAGACGGAAGGCGCGGACCGCGTCGTCGGGGTTCATGTGCTGTTCCGCCATGAACCAGCGCGGTTCATAGGCCCCGATCGGCAGAAGCGCGAGATCGATACGCCGATGCCGGGCGGCGATGCCACTGAAGATGTTGCCGTCGCCAAAGCCGGTGTCGCCGGCGAAGTAGACGGTCCGGCCACGGGCCTCGATCACGAAGCCTGCCCATAGTGCATGGTTGCGATCGTTGAGCGTTCGCGCCGACCAATGCTGGGCCGGGACGGCGCTGACCGTTGCGCCGGGGGCCAGCACGGCCCGCTCTCCCCAGTCCAGCGTTGTCACCGCGATCGCCGGATCGCGCGCCTTGATGATCGCGTCATTGCCGAGCGGGGCGACGATATGGGGCCGGTCCCGACGCCAGAGACGCTCAATCGTCGTCAGGTCGAGATGGTCGTAATGGTTGTGCGAGATCAGGACCGCATCGATCCGGGGAAGCTCGTCGAAGGCAATGCCTGGTGGGTTGTAGCGGCGCGGCCCGACGTCCGGAAAGGGGCTCGCGCGCTCCGACCAGACCGGATCGGTGAGGATCGAAAGACCGCCGATCTGAATAAGGAAGGTCGCGTGCCCCACGAGGATCGTGCGCAGCCCAACGGGCGCGAAGCCGGACGGGCGTGCGCCCGCGAAAGGGCTCGGATAGGGATAGGGCCAGCTCTGCCTGGCACCCGTCAGGCGCCATTTCAGCACATCACCCAAGCCCCGGGGCTCCCCCCTGCGATCGGGATTGAAGAAGCGCGCGCCGTCGAAATGGTCGCTCGGCGGGCCGTAATAGTAGAAGGTCCGACCGGCTGGACGGCCCGTCTCGGCGGACTGAGCCCGCCCTGCGCCAAGAAGGCTGCCGATCATCCCGAGGGCCAGGCGTCCGCCCCCTCGCCTTGTCAAACGCACACAGCGCCTCTCTCGTTATCCTTGCAATAGACGATGATGACAATGGACAAGTCGCGTGACCAGCCCCACACGGCACGCTTCACGGCCTTGCGAAGGCTGTTCGACGCGCGCCACAGGAGACGCCGACATGTTGCGCTGTTTGACCGCCGTGCTGACGCTGGGCTTGATGATGGTCCTTGCCACTGTGCCGACTTCGGCGCAGACGCCGCCTTCCGCCGCCGACATCGCCGCCTATGACGGCCTGCAGGCCGCCGCCTGGACGGGCGATGTCGCAGCCATCGAAAGACTGGTGGCGGCTGGTGCCGCAGTCGACACACGCGACGGCCAGCGCCGGACCGCCCTTCATATCGCGACCCATGCCCGGCAGCGCGAGGCGATGCGCGCGCTGGTCAGGCTCGGGGCCGATCCGCGCGCCCTTGATGCCCAGCGCTACGACACGGTCACGATCGCCGCCGTGGCAGACGATGCCGAAACGATGCGCGTGGCTCTAGAGATCGGCGCGGATCCCAGGGCGATCACCAGCCCCTATGACGGCACTGCGCTGATTGCCGCCGCTCATCTCGGCCACGACGAGATCGTCAGGATGCTGATCGAAGCCGGAGCTCCGCTGGACCATGTCAACAACCTCGCCTGGACCGCGCTGATCGAGGCCATCATCCTCGGCGATGGCGGCCAACGGCACGAACGCACCGTGAGCCATCTCGTCGCGGCCGGAGCCCGGCGGGACATCGGCGACCGCAATGGCGTCACGCCGATCGAGATGGCGCGCCAGCGCGGCTATGGCGCGATGGTTCGCATTCTGGAACGCTGATAATGGCCGTCCCTGAGCCAGCTGGTCGAAAGCCTGCCCGAACCGCGCTTTTGACGCTCGGGGCTCAGAAGCGGTAGGTGACCGAGGATTGAAGGCGCGTCTGCGTCCCCGTCGCGCCATCCTTGTCCTCGCGCAGCCCGTAAAGCAGCTCGACACCCAGATCGAGTTCCGGCACCGGGCTCCAGATCAGGTTGGCCGCGCCGTACTGGCTGTGCTTGAACGTGGTCGCGGCCGCAAAGCGCGGCAGGTCCGACCGGACATAGCTGTAGACGAGGTTGCTGCGCAGCTCGTTCGTCCACCAGTGCTGGAAGGCGACATAGCCGCCGAAGGTCTTCTGCGCCTCGGCCTGGCGCGTCGCGGGATCGTAGAACACGCTCGGGCTGACACCGGCCGTCTCCTGGATGAAGCGCGTGGCGCCATGGGCGTAGGTCGCCTGGAAGCGGATGTTGTCCTTGGCACCGATCGCCGGCAGGTTGACCCGCCCGGTGATCGTGCCGGCATAGCCGGTCTCGTCGCTGGCCAGCGCGTTAGGGGCATTGGTCCGGGTCACGACGGCGGCGGCCTGCAGATGGCCGAAGTCGCCCTGGTAGCGAACCCGGCCAACGATGTCGGGAAAGGTGTCGCGCGACGACGTCACCGCGGCGCCGGGCCCGAACTGGACGCGACCTTCGGGATTCTCGACTGCGAGTGCCGCCGAAAGCCCCCCGGCGAATTTGTGCTCGTAGCGCACGAGCCCCTGGCGGATGAAGGTCTGCCCGCCGGCGCCCTGAAAATCGAGCGTCTCGCCATAGGCGGACGGGTCGGAAAAGGTCGACCACCACTGCCCGGCCAGCAGCGGCCCGATCTCGATCAGCGCATGGCGCAACCGGAAGGAATCGGAGTTGGACGCAATCTCATTGCCGCCTCCGCCGAAGAAATCGCCCTCTATGAAGCCCCGTGCCCGACCCAGCGGCGTCCAGCTCTTGGTCAGCTCTAGGTTGAAACGGCTCTCGCGGCCATGGATCCGCACGGCATCGTCGCCGAAGCGGGTCCGCCTCGTGTCGATCGCGGCCACGGCGAACAGGTCCTCCGCACCGGCGGACTGGTTGCCGCCGATCCGCCCGATCGCGTCCGCCTTCACCTTGCCGCCGATCTTGATGTCGATGTCGGTGCCCGGCAGGCGCCAGCTCAGCGGAACGCCGCCCTTCAGGACGTAGGGCGTCTCAGCAGGCGCGGCACCCGCCTTCGCCGCGACCTGCGGCGGCGCCGTTCTCCGGGCGGCCTTCAGACCTCCCACCTCGCGGCGGAGCGCATCGAGCTGCTTCTGCTGCTCCAGGATCAGCCGCTCCAGCCGCTCGGTCCGATCCTGGGCCCGGCTTGGTGTCGCTCCCCAACCCAAGACACCGCAGACGAGCAGGGCCGCGCGGCCCGCCCCTTCGATCCTTCGCACCATGGCACCATCCTTCGACGCTCGCGGAGATCGCAGGATGCTGGCGGGCCAACAGAGACAAATATAGCCGGAGAACGGTCGTAACTTGCGGTATTGTTTCAACAAACCCACGCAAGAACCAGTATTCGCGCCTTGCGTCGCAGATGCGCGGCATCGGCCATGCTAGGCGAACCCCTGTCTTCGGACGTCATCGAGGAGGGGACAACCATCATGCTGAAGGACAGGACTGCGATCGTGACCGGCTCGACCTCGGGCATCGGGCTGGCGATGGCCCGCGCCTATGCGCAGGCGGGGGCGAATGTCGTCATCAACGGCTTCGGCCCCGCTGAGGCGATCGAGCGGGAGCGCGCCGCCATCGAGGCCGAGTTCGGCGTGACCGCCAGCTACAGCGCCGCCGACATGTCCGATGGCGCCGCCATCGCGGCGATGGTCGCCGGCGTCGAAGCCGAGTTCGGCTCGGTCGACATCCTCGTCAACAATGCCGGCATCCAGTTCGTCGCGCCCGTCGATGAGTTTCCCATCGAAAAATGGGATGCGATCCTGGCGATCAATTTGTCGGCCGCCTTCCACGCCATCCGGGCCGCCCTGCCCGGCATGAAGGCGCGTCGCTTCGGCCGCATCGTCAACACGGCGTCTGCCCATGCGCTCGTCGCCTCGCCGTTCAAATCGGCCTATGTCGCCGCCAAGCACGGCATCGCCGGGCTGACAAAGACGGTCGCGCTGGAAGCTGCCACCTTCGGCATCACCGTGAACGCGATCTGCCCCGGCTATGTCTGGACGCCGCTGGTCGAGAAGCAGGTTCCCGAGACGATGGCGGCGCGCGGCCTGACGCGGGAGCAGGTCATCAACGACGTGCTGCTCCACGCCCAGCCGACCAAGCAGTTCGTCACGTCAGAGGAGGTCGCGGGCCTGGCGGTGTTTCTTGCATCGGACGCGGCGCGCTCGATCACGGGCGTGATCCTGCCGGTCGATGGCGGCTGGACAGCACAGTAAGGGGAGCCTCGCCATGAACCGCCAGCAGATCCTCGACCTGCCCTCGATGCCGCTCGCCAGGCCGAGCTACCCGGCCGGGCCCTATCACTTCATCGACCGCGAATACATGGTCATCAGCTACGAGACCGATCCCGCGCTGATCCGCCACCATCTGCCCGAGCCGCTGGAGCCCCTGGCCCAGCCGGTGGTCCATTACGAGTGGATCAAGATGCCCGATTCCTCGGGCTTCGGGAGCTATACCGAGACCGGCATCGTCATCCCCTGCCGCTTCGGCGAGGAGGAGGTCAATTTCGTCTCGCAGATGTATCTCGACGTCGAGCCGCCGATTTCGGCCGGCCGCGAGATCTGGGGCTTCCCCAAGAAATACGCCCATCCGAAGCTGGAGCTGGTCAAGGACACGCTGACCGGCACGCTGGACTATGCCGGCCAGCAGGTCGCCATGGGGACGATGGGCTACAAGCATGAGAGCCTCGCCGGCAACGGGGTGAAGACGACCGCGACGCTGTCGAAGACCCAGGTCAACCTGAAGATCATCCCGGGTGTCGATGGCGAGCCGGAGATCTGCCAGCTCGTGGCGCTGAACCTGACCGAGATCACGGTCAAAGGCTCCTGGATCGGCCCGGGCCGGCTGCATCTGGTGCCGCATGTCAACGCGCCGGTCGCCGACCTGCCGGTGCGCCGGGTGCTCGGCGCCCACCACTTCATCGCCGACCTCACCCTGCCCTTCGGCCGCAAGATCCACGATTATCTGAAGCCGTGAGGGCGACGGATCTCGTCTGATTGGAGAGGCGCAGCAGACGGGAGCTGCGCCAGCACCGCGAGTGCGTCCGCGGGATCGAAGCGATGCCGATAGTCCGGGTCGACGAAGGCGGCCGCGATCGTCCCGCCCCTTTCCACGACGAAGGTCGCGGGCACCGGCAGGGACCATTCGCCGTCGCCATTGCGGGCCGGCAGGTCATGGCCGAACTGGCGATAGAGCGCCTCGATCTCAGGGGAGAGCCTGAAGCGGATGCCGAGCGCATCGGCCAGGCGTCCGGCGACATCGGACAGGGCCGGAAAGGCGAGGCCGTTCTTCTCCGCCGTGTCGAGCGTGTCGTCGGGCGTCTCCGGCGAGACGGCGACCAGCGTCGCGCCCCGTGAGGCGAAGTCGGCCAGCCGCTTCTGGTAGCTGCGCAGCTCCGGATTGCAGTAGGGGCACCAGCCGCCGCGATAGAAGACGATGACGAGCGGACCGGACTCGGCGAGGGCGCGCAGATCGACGGGATCTCCCGCCGCGTTCGGCAGGCGCAGCGCGGGGATCGGCGATCCGGCGCGCGCGACGCGGTCGAGCAGGCCGGACTGGCGCAGGTTTTCGATGTCCTGCGCCACCAGCGTTGCGGTCTCCGCCCCGACGCGCCGGGTCCATCCCTCCCGGAACGCATCGAGTTCGGTCTTCAGGCTGGCGTGGGTCTGGGCGGTCATGGTCCGGCTCCGGATCGGGGCTGAGAGAGACCGGCGGCGGCGCCGCCGGCGGGGCGCGCTCAGGCGGCGTGGGAGCGGTTGCGAGGTGCCGTCCATTTCGTCGGGGCCATGAAGGCGTCGAGCGGCGTGTGCGTCAGGTGGTTGACGTAGTTGGAGATCGTCTTGGTCGCGACGATGAGGACGACCTCCAGCACCTGCGCCCGGGTAAAGCCGGCGGCGAGGAAGGCCTCGACGGCGGCATCGCCCGCAAAGCCGCGCTCCGCGACGACCCGCTCGACGAAGTGGCGCAGCGCCTCCAGCCGCGCATCGGCGACCGGAGAGCTCTCCCGCAGCGCCTCGACGACGTCGGGCGTGACGCCGGCCATCTTGGCCAGCACCGAATGGCCGGCCGTGCAGTATTCGCATTCATTGGCGACGTTGATCGCAAGAAACGCGACCTGCTGCTCGGCCGGCGTGAAGCTGCTCTGGCCGACCAGCCCGAACAGCGTGTCATAGGCCTGCAGCGTGACCGGGCTCTCGGCCAGGGTGCGGTGCAGGTTCGGGATGAAGGTCCAGGCCTTCTCGATTCCGGCGAGCTGCGCCCTGGCGGCTTCGGGGGCGGTCTCGACGGTGTACAGCGTGAACGCGGTCATGGGGTCTCTCCGGGTTGGGAGCGGCCGTTGCGCCAGCTCCATGACCGGACCATGCGTCATTCATCCCGGCGCGATAACGCCGCTTGTCGACAGAACATTGATACGTAATGTGTATGAATGTCCGATCTGCTGACCCTGTTCAAAACCTTTCTACGGGTCGTCGAGACCGGCTCCTTCACCGCCGTGGCGGCCGAGTTCAACACCAGCCAGCCGACGATCTCGCGTCAGATCGCGGCGCTGGAGGAGCGGGTCGGCGCCCTCCTCTTCCAGCGGACGACCCGGGCCCTCGCCGTCACCGAGGATGGCCGCGTTCTCTACGAGCAGGCGCGCCAGACGCTCGACAGCGTGCAGCAGGCGCTGGGTTCGGTGGGCCGGCTACGGCTCGCACCGACAGGGCTGCTGCGGCTGGCCTGCCCCGTGGTGTTCGGCCGGCTGCATATCGTTCCGCGGCTTCCGGCCTTTCTCGCGCGCCATCCGGGCGTGACCATCGACCTCGTCATGAACGATGGCTTCACCGATCTCGTCGAGGAGGGCATCGATCTTGCCATCCGCATCGGCGCGATCGTGGATCCGGGCCTGATCGCGCGCCGCATCGGGCTGACGCGGCGCGTCACGGTCGCCAGCCCTGCTTATCTGGCCACTCGCGGGACGCCGGTCGTGCCCGCCGATCTCGCCGGCCATGACTGCATCGTCTATGCGCGGCTGGCGACCGGCAACCGCTGGGAGTTTTCAGGACACGACGGCCCGGTTTCGGTCAGTGTTTCCGGGCGCTACCGCGTCAACAACTCGGAGGGCGTGCGCGAAGGCGTGCTCGCCGGTCTCGGCATCGGCGTCGTGCCGGTCTGGCATTTCACCGACGAGATTGCCTCGGGCCGCCTTGCCGTCATCCTCGCCGATTTCGAGCCAAAGCCCCTGCCGACGCAGGCCGTCTATCCCTCGCGGCGTTTCCTCGCGCCGAAGGTCCGCGCGATGATCGATTTCCTCGCCCACGAGTTCGAACTCGACCCGCGGCTCGGCTCCTATGGCCTCAAGGCCGAGAGCCAGTCCCGCTGAAGCCGCCCGATACGGTCACTGTGGGATCGACGCGACAGTCTCGCCCGCACGATGCACCGCGGGCAGCGAACATCTCGGAGCATTGGCGGTAGATCGTGGCTTGCACGTCCAAGGATAGCACCCTCATCGCCGGTATCGGGAATCTGCCTCACGTCGGCTATTGGCGCATCTCGCCCGAGCCTGTCTGTCGAGGCGCAGCCACGTCTTCTGGATCCGCAAGGCAAAGCCCGCCGTGGTACCTGTGCGCCTGACCGCCAATGCGCGCATCGCTGTCGTCCGTCGATGGCGCCGGAGAGCGATGGCCGGTCAGCCGTTGGCGATCCTCTCACAGGTACCGCGGCTGCAAAGCATGGCGCCCCTCATCCTGGGAGGGGTGAGGAACCCGTCGCTCGCTGCCATCTCCACGGCGGCCGAGACAGCCGGCCAATTGGTCAGACGAACCGGCCCTGCCCTCTTTGGGAAGATCGGTTTACCTGAACGTCACCGGTGATGCCGCATAACGCCCCCTCATGATGGGAGCGTTCGCATGAGTGGCCATGATGCGCTGGTTGTCCGCGGTCTGGTGAAGCGCTTTGGCGGCTTCACGGCGGTCAACGGCCTCGATCTCCGTGTCCGGCGCGGCGAGCTCTACGCTTTGCTGGGTCCCAACGGGGCGGGCAAGACGACCTCGCTCAGGATCGTCGCGGGGCTGCTTGCTCCGGATGCGGGCGAGATCGACATTTGCGGGATCAACCGCCTGCGTGATCCGATCGCGGCCAAGCGCGTGGTGGCGTGGCTCCCGGATGAGCCGATGGTCTATGACAAGCTCACGCCCGTCGAATATCTCGATTTCGTCGCCGGGCTCTGGCAGGTCGAACCCAGGGCCGCACAGCAGCGCCGCGACGCCTTGCTGGACACCCTCGAGCTGGCGCGCGTCGCCGATCAGCGCTGCGAGGGCTTTTCCAAGGGCATGCGCCAGAAGGTCGCGCTGGCCGGCGCGCTGATTCACGAACCCGAATTGCTGATCCTCGACGAGCCGCTGACGGGCCTCGATGCGTCGATGGCGCGCCATGTGAAGGAGCTGCTTCAGGCCCGTGTCGCCACCGGCGCGACCGTGATCCTCACCACCCATATCCTCGAAGTCGCCGAACGGCTCAGCGACCGTATCGGCATCATTCGCAATGGCCGCCTGGTCTGCGAAGGCACGATGGCGGAGCTGCGCGATGGCGGCGGATCGGAGGGGTCGACCCTCGAAGACGTCTTCCTCGACATCGTCGCGCGCGAAGAGGCTGCCTGATGAGCGCCTTCCTCTCGGGTGCAACGCGCACCGTGCTGGCGCATGAGGCCCGCCTGGCGATGCGCGGCCTTGCCGACATGGCGGGGCCGAAGACGGCCATGCGTCCGTGGCGCATCGCGGGCGTGCTGGGCTTGGTCTGCACGATCATCTTCGGCGTGTCGCATCTTCTGCTGATGTCGGCCGGGGACCTGAACCCTGCCGATCCGCGCGTTCAGATCACCCTGACGATCAATCTCGCCTTCCTGTTCGTGCTCATGATTTCCGCCGCGCTCGATTCAGCGGCATATGCTTTGTATGCGCGCGGCGACTACGACCTGATGTTCTCCGCACCCCTGCCGCCGCAAACCGTGCTGCTGGTCCGGGCGCTCAATGTCTTCGGCTTCACGCTCGCCAAGGCCGGCCTCTATGGCGCGCCGATGCTGATCCTGCTGGCGGTGCAGCGCGGGCCTCACTGGTTGAGCGGCCTGCCGCTGGTCATGGCCCTTGCACTCGCCGCGACGGCCATCGCGATCGCGCTGACCATGGGGATGGTTCGCCTGATCGGCATCCGCAGCACGCGGGTTGCCGCGCAGGTGGCGGCCGCCCTGGCTGGTCTGCTGGTGATCGTGATGGTGCAGTGGGAGGCCATTTTCGGGCCGGGTCCCAAGAACGCCCTCGTTGCGGACTATGTGGCCCATCCTCAGTCCGTCGTTTGGCAATGGGCGATGCTGCCGGCCCGCGCCGTGACGGGCGATCTCGTGGCCCTGTCGGCCGTGATCGCCTGCGCCGCCCTGATCGCCGTGCTGATGTTCACCGGCCTTGCCGAGAGCTTCGTGCGCAATGCCGTCCTGGCCGCGGGATCGGCGTCGGCCGTTCCCGCCCGCGCGAGGCGCAGTCGGGCCTCCTTCGGAGCCTCTCCCGTGGCGGCGCTGATGCTCAAGGAGCGGCGCATCATCCTACGCGATCCGTGGCTTTTGTCGCAGATCCTGATGCAGTGCATCTTCCTCATCCCGTTCGCCGCCATCACGGTCTATCGCGTCGCGAACGGGGCCGACGACGCCTCGGCGCTGGTGCCGGTGCTGATCGTTCTGTCCGGCCAGATTGCCGGCGGCCTGACCTGGATCGCAATGTCGGCCGATGACGCGGCCGAACTGGCCCTGACCGCGCCGTTGGACCCCCGCTTGCGGGCGCGCGCCCGTTTCGGCGCCATCGGCTGGCTGGCCGTCACCTTCGCCGCACCGCCATTGATGCTCTTGCTGATCGTCGATTCCTGGGCCGGCCTGGTCAGTCTGCTCGGGGTGGCATGCGCCATCGCCTGCGGCATCCTCGTCAATGTCTGGCATCAACCCAAGCTGGCGAGGTCCGGCCTGATCAGGCGGCGCATGAAAAGTCCCATCTCCGTGACGCTGATCGAGCTTCTCGCCTTGACGATGGTGGCGGTCGGGCTCTGGCCCCTGCTGTCGGGCAACTATTTGGCCACGATGCTGGGCGCGCTCCTGGCCGCGGCGACGATGGGCGTGCTGTATGCGGCCCGCCCGCGCGGCGCAGCCTGAGCCGGAGGCCCGTCAGGCTCGACTGACCTTTGGTCCTGGCCTTCTCCACCGGAGCCCAGGGCTGGTTCGGGCATGGCGCTTGCTCCGCGCGTCCCGACGTCGGACGGGTCGGAGGGGAGCGCGGTGGCCTCGACTTATGCCTTCAGCGCGGGTGCCGTTGGAGAGTGGCGGATCTGCTCGATCGCCAGCCATCGGGGTGCGAGCCTCGCCGCGGCCGATGCCCTGACCATTCGCCCCTGGGCGCCCGGGGCAGAGGGCGGCGCCGACCCTTGGCGCCTGCTCGGCACGCTCAGCAACACCCGCTATGCGACGCGCGACGAGGTGGACGGCCTGCGTCTCCGCCAGCAGGGCCTCGACCGTCCGCAGGCGACGCAGGCGGCCCTGATCCCGATCCGCAAATCGGCGGCGTGGTGGGATCTGGCTTAGGACGAGCGGCGCGCGATCTTCGAGGACACCTCGCATCACACGCGCATCGGGATGGACTACCTGCCCGCGATCGCGCGGCGGCTCCACCACAGCCGCGATCTCGGCGAGCCCTTCGATTTTCTGACCTGGTTCGAGTTCGCGCCGGCCGACGCGCCAGCCTTCGACGCGCTGCTGGCGCGGCTGCGGGCGACGCGGGAGTGGGATTTCGTCGAGCGCGAGGTCGATATCCGGCTCGAGCGAACCGCCCTCGCCTGACCCGCAGCGGCTCAGAGGCGGCCCGACACCGGGATGAAGGCGCCGGTGACCCCGCTGGCGTCCTCGGCCAGCAGGAAGCCGATCGCATCGGCGATCTCGCGCGGCTGGACCCAGGCCTTGTGGTCGGCGTCCGGCATGGCGGCGCGGTTCTGCGGCGTGTCGATGATCGAGGGCAGGATCGCCTTGACGCGGATGCCGTCGGCCTTGAGTTCGTCGGCGAAGCTCTCGACCAGCCGGTGGACGGCGCTCTTCGCCCCCGCATAGGCGGCGAGCCCGGCAGGCGCCTTGATCGCGGCGCCGGCGCCGATGGCGACGAGGCTGCCGCGCCCGGCCGCCCGCATCGGCGGCAGCGCGGCCCGGAAGATGTTCAGGGTCGTCAGGACATTCAGCCGGTACATCTGCTCCCAGAGGTCCGGGCCGCCCTCGGCCGCTGTGGCCGAGGCGAAGCCGCCGACCGTATGGGCGATGCCGTCGATGCGGCCATAGCGCGCCAGCGAGGCCCGGATCGCGCTCTCGCAGGCCCCGGCATCGAAGAGGTCGAGATCGGGCAGGATAAGATGGCGCTCGCGCCCGCCGAATGGCGCAAGCAGGTCCTCCATGGCGGAGGCTTGCCGGTCGATCGCCACGAGGCGGTGCCCGCGCGTGGCGAGCGTCGCCAATAGCGCGCGGCCGACATTGCCGGCCGCGCCGGTGACGATCACGATGGGGGATGTCTCGGTCATCGTCGGATCCAGTGCTTCTCGGGTCAGGGATGGGGGCGGATGCGGGCCAGGAGCCGCGTCAGGAGCGCATCGAACAGGCCGAGCGCGATGAAGGTCAGGCCGAGGCGAAAGACGAGATGCAGTTCGCCGAGGCCGATCAGGGCGGCCAGCGGCGCCGCCTGCAGGAAGACACCACAGGCCAGGGCGCCGGCGAGCAGGGTTGCGGCCATTCCGAGCAGACGATCGCTCACGGACGCCTCGCCGGCTCGGGGTCGAGACGCAGCACGAGCACGTTGCCGATCCGCTCGACCTCGCCTTGCAGCGTCACCGGGATGCCGACGCGGCCGAGCAGCGTCGCCGGAAGCGGGCCGCCATCGGCGCCGGCCAGCAGCAGGAACCGGCTGCCGGCGACGGGATCGGCGGTCACGAACACCGCCGGCACCTCGCCGATCAGGCAGAGATTGGCGCAGGCCTTGTGCGACAGCCCCGCCCCGGGACGCATCGCGCCCGCATAGCACTTGCCGTCGCAGATCTCGCCGGCGATCCGCCAGCGGCCGAGCGCCTCATGCATCGCCGGATGCAGATCCGGCGATGCAGGTAGCGGCAGCGCGTTGTCGACCACGAGCATTTCGAGGCTGCCGCGCCGGAGCACGCTGCCGCGCAGTTCCATCGGACCCGAAACGGCGGGCAGATCGGGGCCGCGCTTGCCGTCTCCGCTCAGCAGCATCACCCGTCCCCGCGGGAAGCCGGCGCTTGGCGGCAGGTGGAGCAGCGGATAGCCCAGCCGCGCAACATGGCCCTGCAGCACCTGTTCACCGCCCCAGTCATCGGGGCGCACCGGCCCGCCGCCCGCGTCGCGCTCGCCCAGCCGCAGCAGCCCCGCGGCGGGATCGTCCGCGTGACGGCTGAGCGCATATCCGACCAGCGCCATCGCCACGACGCAGATGACCGCCACCACGGCGAGAAAGCGCCCGAGGCGCGGGCCTGTCTGCCCGCTCCAGCCGATGAAGAACTCGTCCGGTTCGGCGCGAGGGCTCATCGCCGGTCCCCGGGGATGGAGAGCGGCTCGACCGCCGTGCCGAGCGGATTGGGGCGCGGATCGAGCAGGATCGCCTCCCCCTCCAGCCGCAGCTGGTAGGTCGCGACGCGCTCGGTAAAGGGCGCCGGCGCGCAGCCGTCGCGCAGGCGGTACTCATAGCCGTGCCAGGGGCAGATCACGCAGCCGTCGCGCAGCCGCCCCTCGCCCAGCGGGCCGTTCTGATGGGCGCAGAGGTTGCTGATCGCGGCCAGGCTGTCGTTCTCGCGGAAGATCGCCACCGAGGAGCCATCCGCGAGCGGGACGACGAGCCCGCGCCCCGAGGGGACGTCGCGGATCAGGCCGGCGGCGACCCAGCCCTCTGCCTTGACTGCCATCGGCTGGTCGCGCCGCCGCTCCCGCCAGGCCGCGGCGAGATGCAGTGCGATGAGCGCGCCCGCCCCGCCGAAGACCAGCAGCGGCAGGCCGGCGTTGCGCGCATCCTGCAGGACACCGAAGGCGATATGCAGCACGACCAGCCCATAGGCGCCGTAGAGGCTCATATGGATGGCCTTCCAGACCGGTGGGCCGAGGAAGGCGAGCCAGAAATCGTGGCTGGTCGCCGCCAGAACGAGGAGGATCAGGAAGGCGAGCACGCCGAAGGGAATGAAGGGCAGGCCGCGCAGCTCTCCGGAGGCGGTGTCCGTCGCCAACAGTGCAACCCAGGGCGAGAGCGGGCTGTAGGCGAAGTACCAGTCGATCACCGCCATGGCGTGGCTCGCCGCCACGGCACAGGTGATCACCCCGAAATGGCGGCGGTTGTAGAGCAGCGGCAGGAAGCGCTGGTCGAGCCGGGCGAGCGGCCCGATCATCAGCACCATCGTCAGCAGCAGGAAGGCGCAGCTGCCAAAGGCCTTGATCGCCAGGGACTGGGCGTCGAGCAGGGTGCCGGCCGGTCGGGCCCCGGGCGCGAGGCGCATGAAGGCGACGAGATAGAGCGCGACCCCGGCCAGCAGCGCTGCGTCATAGACGATCTTGCTGCGCGTCCAGCCGACCGGCCGATAGGCGACGCTCATTCCTCCGCCTCCCGCGCGCCCGCATCGATCCGCAGCGAGGCTGGTGCCGGCAGGTCGTGCTGCCGCAGAACCAGCGCCGTGGCGAGGACGAGGGGCAGCAGGCCGGCGAGGCCGAGCCAGAGGACGGCATGGGCGCGCTTGTGCCGCCGGCGCAGCGATGGCGGGGCGCAAGGCACCGGAGCTGGCGCCAACGCCTCGAGCCAGCGCCAGATCACCAGCGGCCAGAGCAGGACGAGTCCGGTCAACAGCAGCGGCCGGAACCCATAGGCGCCACGCGCCGCGGCATCGACCCTGTCCAGGCCGAAGAGGAGGAAGGCGATGCCGACGGCGAGCCCGGCCAGCAGCCAGGCCTGACCGAGCGCGACGACGATGGTGGCAGCCTCCATCGCGCCTCAGCCCACTTCCGCGGCGGCGGGGCGGCTGCGCGCCAGCAGGCTCGTCTGCGCCGGGGCATTGGTCGCCCAGGCGCCGTCGAACAGGCGCGCGCCGAGTTCCTCGGGCATCGGCTCGAGCCAGGGGCTGCCCGAGAGAGCCGCGCGTGCATCGAGGATGCCTTGCGCCCAGCGCGCCTCCATGGTGTCGGCGCTGAACTCGTAATCCTTCGAGGGGCCCTGCACCTCGACCGGCCGATAGCTCAGCCTGACGATGTCCATCCGGGTCACGCAGCCGAAATCATAGAGGAACTGCGCCTCTTTGGTCCGGCGCAGATCGTCGGGCAGGCGCTCGATCAGGCAGTTGATGTTGTGGCGGACGTCGTGGATGACGCGGGCCATATCGGTCGCGGCGCGGGTCCGGCTCGAGTAGCGGATGTCCTTCTCGCGCTCCATCGCGCTCTCGAGGTCGTCGGGAAGCCGCCCCTCTGCGTTGAAGACATCGACCTGGAAGGTGAGCCGGCTGCGCCGCGGCACGTAATCGAGGACGTATTGCAGCGGCGTGTTCGAGACCAGCCCGCCATCCCAGTAATGCTCGCCGTCGATCTCGACGGGCGGGAAGCCGGGCGGCAGCGCCGCGCTCGCCATGATGTGCTCGGGCCCGATCCGCATCTCTCGGCTGTCGAAATAGGCGAAGTCGCCGGTCCTGACATTGGCGGCGCCGACGCTGAAGCGCGTCTCGCGGGCATTCAGCCGGTCGAAATCGATGAAGGCCTCCAGCGTACTGCGCAGCGCGGCGGTCTCGTAGAAGCTGACCGGCGAGCCGAACCACTCGGTCAGGGGCCGCGGCGCGAAGAAGCCCGACTGACCCAACAGCAGGGCACTCGCCGCATGCCAGCGCCGGTTCATCGTCTGCGAGAAGGGCAGGAAGGGGAAGCTCGCCACCGGCGCGGTGACGCGCTCCCAGAAGCCCCGCAGCCGGGCGATCCGGTCCGCGGGTGCGTTGCCGGCGATGATGGCGCCGTTGATCGCGCCGATCGAGATGCCGGCCACCCAGTCCGGATGATAGCCGGCCTCCGCCAGGGCCTCGTAGACACCGGCCTGATAGCTGCCGAGTGCGCCGCCACCCTGCAGCACCAGCCCGATCTTCTTGTCGAAATCGGCGGGTTTGTTGCGGATCTGTGCGGTCATGATCGTGCCTCTCCCGTTGGGATCCCCGCCGTGCCGGGTTCAGCCACGGCCGGCGCCGGTTTCGAGCCGCTCGAACAGCCACACCGCCACCGCGCCGTAGATGACGTGGCCGACGAAGCTCATATAGGAGAGTTCACCCCCCTCTCCGAGCAGGTAGAAGGATAGCCCGCCGATCGGCGCCATCAGGCCGAGCGCGTTGAACCAGGTGAAGTTGCCCCAGGTGATCGCATCCGCGATCAGCGGGCTGCGGTTGATCGCCCGCGTCGCGATCAGCCCCACCGCCGCCGTCCAGAAGATGAAATGGATGGGGGCGAAGGTCCCTGCCGCGATCAGCCCGACGATTCCGGCGCTGAAGGTCACGAAGACGATGGCGTCGAGCACCAGCGGCCAGCGCGGCACGAAGCGCGAGACGATGAAGTAGAAGACCGGGTAGCCGACGATGCCGACGCCGTAATGCAGCGCCTCGCGAAGCAGATAGGGCACCGACAGGCCGAGCCGGTGCTGGGCAATCGCGTCGATCAGCCCCGCGGGCTCGAGCGGATAGCCCAGGACGGCCTTGGTCAGCACGCGGGCCCAGATTTCCCAGATCAGCAGACCTGCGAGGCCCCCCGCGAACAGATGGACCACCGTCCGGTTGCTGATGGCTGCGGGCCTCGCATCGGCTGTCATCGTCATCGTCGTTCTCCCCCATCGGATCCACCAGGATCAGCGCTGGCCTTCAATTCGTGCGCGAAACCCAATCGGTTACGGGGCGGTCGTCGGCCTTGTGCCGCCGTCTTACGGCCAGCACCTGCCTGAGCCCCACGTCATCGGCGGCCTCGTAGGCCATGCCAGCGAGCGCCTGCAGGAAGACGTCGCGCTGGGCATGGCTGCCGCCGAGCCTGTGCAGCCGCCGAGCGAGGAACCCGACCGGCGCCTGGGGGCCCGCCCCCCGCTCGGCCTGGACCAGCGCAAAGGCGAGTTCGGCCCCGACATTGCGGG
Organism: Bosea sp. OAE506; assembly: GCF_040546595.1. Classification (NCBI taxonomy): domain Bacteria; kingdom Pseudomonadati; phylum Pseudomonadota; class Alphaproteobacteria; order Hyphomicrobiales; family Alloboseaceae; genus Allobosea; species Allobosea sp. OAE506. Next base: position 4,177,667 of record NZ_JBEPOB010000001.1, read on the forward strand.
AGACATTGGCCTGATCGGTCGTCGAACGACCGTTTTCGTGAATGAATTCAGCGAGATCGGCAGCCTCGTCGAGGCGGCCCGCGCCGAGCAAAGCGATCAGGAAATGCAACTGTCCGAAGACCAGCGTCGTGCCGCGGGCATGCCGTACCGCGACCTCCGACAGCGCCTGCCAGCGGGCCACGCCGGGATCGACGCCGGCCTGGCGCAGGCGCCAGAGCATCGAGGCGGCGTTGGCGAAGTCGCGGAAATCGCCGTCGAGATCGCCGGCGACCTCGCGGTCATAGATGTCGAGCACGCAGTCGTGATCGCCGCGGCCGAGCGCGAACAGGGCGAGATGCCAGGCGAAGTGACGCGAGAGGTTGTTGCAGCGGGTCCAGACACCGCGATGCGTTTCCAGCCAGCCACTGCCCTCGGCGTTCTGGCCCCGCGTCTCGAAGACATGGGCGACCGCATGCAGACCCCAGGCATCGTCGGCGGCGATGTTCAGCGCCGCCCGCCCGACACGTTCGGCCTCGTTCAGACGCCCCATCTCCTCCAGCCCAAAGGCGTGGCAGCCGAGAAGATAGCCATAGCCGGCATTGGACCGCTCGCATTCGAGGCTGAGGCGTGCCGTGAGGCTGACCATGCCGTCGACATCGCCGGTCATGAAGCGCAGCGCATGCGAGAGCTTGATAGCCAGGAAGGCGTTGGGATCGCGGTAGAGGAAGTCGTCGAGGACATTGGCGGCGGCGCGCAGGCGTCCCGCCACGGCATGGTCCAACGCACTGACCAGGGCTCGCTCGAAAGCCGTTCCACCGCCGCTGCGGCCGATCGACTCCTGCGCCCGCTGAAGCCGGGCTGCAGCCTCTGCCAGGTGGTCCCTCCCCGCGAGGAGGATGCCGCCCATGCCGGCGAGAGCATGGGCCGCGGTCATTGCGGGCGCCGCCCGCAGCGCGGCCTCGAGATGGGCGCCGGCATCGGGCCGGTGGCTGGCCAGGGCCTGAACCGCCGCGGCAAAGGCGCCGGTGGCGGTCGCGTCCGCTACGGCGTGTTCGGAGCCGAACGCGTCTCTCATGTCGGGGCTCCGCCAGACGAAACCCCGAAGCCGAACACGGTTGCGGGATCAGACTTCACATCCGCACCTTTCGCTTGTGAACCACCGCTTTTGCACTTGCGAGAGGCTAGCCGAGGGCAAATCATCTTGCGATGACGCCGGGGCGCGATCTTGCTGCGAAGGCTTGCCATGACCCGGCAAGAAGGCGCTGCGGGCCACGAAAGCCCCTTTTTGCAGTGCAGCGACCGCGCCATGCTCAGGCGAAAGGGGGACCGATGACCACGCATGCCATCGCCAGCCTCGGCCGGCCGAGACGATCCTTCGCGGACTTCTATCGCTCCTCTGCGTATTCGCAGTTCCCGCAGGAGCACCGCACCCATCTCTGGAGCCAGTTCCACGGCTTCGTCGTGGACCAGCAGGCGCACGACTTCACCGACATCGCCTGCACGGACTGGGTCCTGGGCCTGCCGCTGAAGGCCGCCTGCCCGACCCGCTTCGACTATGGCGACGGCTGGAAGCAGCGGCCCCGCAGCCGAGGCGATTTTCTGCTCGTGCCGCCCGGGACCGAGGTGCGCTACGAAATCGCCGGGCCAACGCGGCTCTTGGTGCTGACCTGGAGCGGCGGCCTGCTGACGGATCTCGACGACGAGCTGTTCGCAGACGAGGAAGCCGCCCTGCGCCCCCTCATCGGCCGCTATTTCAAGAATAACGTCCTCGAGGCGGCATGCCGCTCGCTCTGGACCGAGCTGGCCCGGACCGACGACGCCTCACGGCTTTTCCTCGACAGCGCGGTCGCCCATCTCGCGGGCAGCCTGCTGCGTTGCGCGGCGCAGTCGAAAGACCGCTCGACCTATCGCAGGATCGAGATCAGGCGGGTGCTCGCCTATATCGAGGGCAACCTCGACAAGGACCTGTCGCTCACCGAACTGTCCACCATCGCCGGGCTCAGCCTGTTCCACTTCGCGCGTGAGTTCCAGGCGCAGATCGGTGTCTCGCCCTATCGCTACATCCAGCAGCAGCGCACGCGGCAGTGCCTGCGGCTGCTGGAAGCGAAGGAGCACCCGATCGAGGAGGTTGCGAGGCGCTGCGGCTTCACCAGCCTGCGCAGCATGCGAGCCCAGATTCGGCGTCACGCGGGTGGTCGCGGCGTGCCGTGGACGGGGCTGGCTGCGCGGCCCGATTGATCAGGACCGGAGACTGAGGACGTGGCTGCCGAGCTAGGCCTTCCCACTCCCGTCGCAGCGCTGGCTCGAATCGTTGGATGCCGGCCGTGCCCGGACCGCACCGAGGGCTCGGCAGCGGTCATCCTGCGATGAATGCGGCAGGGTCTTGGCCGCCAGTCGGCTGACGGCGTCAACCTTTTTGAGCAGTAACAGACGGGCTTTCGGGGCTTTCGCGGCGGGCGATCGCTCGCGTCGCGCCGCCTTGGAGCGAGCCGAACAGATTCGCTTGGACATCCGGTGGACGCCTGGTCCAGCATCAGCCCCGAAATTGCATTCCCCCCGAGTGCCGCGATCCCCCCTCGCGGCGCCTGCCCATCCGCGACCTCCCCTTTCGGACACTGGACTTCATGACGGCCAAGAAAATTCGGATCGCGGTGGACATTGGCGGCACCTTCACGGACCTGGAATGCGTCGACGAGGCCGACGGCACGACGCAAAGCTTCAAATCCCCGACGACGCCGGACGATCCCTCGCTTGGGCTGATGAACGCCATCAAGGGCGCGGCCGCCCGCTTCGGCTTCGCACTGTCGGACGTCAGCCTGCTGATGCATGGCACGACGATTGCCACCAATGCGGTGCTGACGCGCAACCTGCCCGAGGGTGCGCTGATCACCACGGCCGGCTTCGAGGACGTGCTGGAGATCGGCCGTCACGCGCGCAAGGAGATCTACCGCCTGAAGCCCGAGCCGCCGGCCGTGCTTGTGCCGCGGCGGCGGCGCTTCGGCGTGGTCGAGCGCATCGGGCCCGTCGGCGAGGTGCTGACGGCCCTCGACGCGGCCAGCGTCGAGGCCGCGATCGACCGGGTTGCCGCCTCGGGCGCGAGCGTCTGCGCCATCGCGCTGCTCAACGGCTTCACCAACCCAGCCCATGAAATCGCGATCCGCGACCGCCTGCTGACGCGGCTGCCGGGTCTGGCCGTGTCCTGCTCGCACGAGGTCTCGCCCGAGATCCGCGAGTTCGAACGGACCTCGACGACGGTGCTCAATGCGCTGCTGATCCCGGTGGTGCGGCGCTATATCGACGCGCTGCTGGCGCGGATCGTAGCCGAAGGGCTGACCGCGCCGCTCTATCTCGTGCAGTCCAATGGCGGGGCGACCACCCCGCGCGCAGCCGGCGATGCGCCGGTCAAGCTCCTGCTATCGGGGCCGTCCGGCGGCGTGCTGGCCGCCGAGGGCGTCGCGCGCCAGCTCGGCTTCCCGAATGTGGTCGGCGTCGACATGGGCGGCACGAGCTATGACGTCGCCGTCATCCGCGAGGGCCGCCGCGCCGTCGTCGCGCAGGGTGACATCGACGGCCTTCCCGTGCGCGTGCCGATGGTCGACATGCGCACGATCGGCGCTGGCGGCGGCTCAATCGCCTCGCTCGACGCGTCGGGCCGCCTCCAGGTCGGCCCGCGCAGCGCCGGCGCGAGACCCGGCCCGGTCTGCTATGGCCGCGGCGGCACCGAGCCGACCGTCACCGACGTCAATCTGATCCTCGGTCGGCTCGACCCCGTGACCTTCCTTGGCGGCGAATTCGCGCTCGATCTCGACGATGCCCGCGCGGCACTGGACACCCGCATCGCCGGCCCGCTCGGGCTCGACCGCGATCGCGCCGCGGCCGGCATCCTCGCCGTCGTCGTCGCCAAGCTCGCCGGGGCGATCAAGCTCTCGCTGTTCGAGCGCGGGCTCGATCCGCGCGATTTCGCGCTGATGTCCTTCGGTGGCGCTGGCGGCCTCCATGCCGTCGAGGTCGCCGAGGAACTCGGCATGACGACGGTGATCTTCCCCAAGGATCCCTCGACCTTTTCCGCCCATGGCATCCTGCAATCCGACATCGTCCATGACCTTGCCCGCACCCGCGTGCTGCCACTGAAACCGGGCGCCGCCCCGGCTTTTGCCGCGCTCGCCGACGAACTGCTGGCCGAGGGTGAGGCGCTGCTGGCGGCCGACGGCCTGCCGGCCGCCCAGCGTCGCCTCGAACTCGCGGCCGATCTGCGCTATCGCGGCCAGGCCTTCGAGCTGCTGGTGCCGCTGGACGAGGTCCCGCAGGACGACGCTGCCCTCGCGCGGCTTTGCGAGCGCTTCCACGAGGCGCATCGCCAGCGCTTCTCCTTCGACGACCCCGATGAGACAGTGGAGCTCGTGACGATGCGGCTGGCGGCGGTCGGCCTTCTCGGCGGCACGGCGAGCGCCCAGGCGCCGGCGGCCGGCGCACCGGCCGCCCGGCGCGAGCGTGCCGTCCATCTCGGCGGTGGCTGGACGACCGCCCCGGTCTACGAGCAGGCGGCGCTCGGAGCGGGCGCGAGCGTCGAGGGACCCGCGATCGTCGAGCAGGCCTACACCACGCTGATCATTCCCGCAGGCTGGCGGCTCGCCGTCAGGCCCTCCGGCGATCTCGTCGCGACCCGGGAGGCGCTGTCATGAGCCAGGTCGATAGCAAGGTGGCAAGCAAGGTCGATCCAGTCCTCCTCGAAATCGTCTCGCATGCGCTGGTTTCGGCGGCCGAGGAGATGTCGATCACGGTCTGGCGCACCAGCCGCTCGACGACGGTGCGCGAGCTGCTCGACTATTCGACGGCTGTGTTCGACGGCGAAGGCCGCAACATCGCCCAGGCGGCGCGCATGCCGGTCCATCTCAATTCGATGGAGCTCTGCCTGCAGGAGATCATCGCCCGGCATCTGCCGCTGGAGCGCTGGCGCGAGGGCGATGTCGTCGTCACCAACGATCCCTATTGCGGCGGCCAGCATCTGCCGGATTTCCTCGCCTTCAAGCCGGTCTTCGTCGAGGGCCGGCGCATCGCCATCACCTGCGTCCTGATCCACCATGTCGATGTCGGCGGCGGCGCGGCCGGCGGCTACAACGCCCATGCCGTCGAGATCTTCCAGGAGGGCCTGCGGCTGCCGCCGGTGAAAATCGTCCGTGAGGGCGAGATGCAGGACGATCTCTTCTCGACCATCCTGCAGAATGTCCGCGAGCCCGAGACCTTCCGCGGCGATTTCCTCAGCCAGATCGCGGCGCTCGAAGTCGGCGCCAGGGCGATGCGACAGCTCGCGGCGCGCTATGGCGTCGAGACGCTGCGCGAGGTCGGGCAGGCCCTGCTCGACCATTCCGAGACCGCGATGCGCGCGGCGCTGACCGCGCTACCGGACGGCGTCTACCAGGCCGAGGATTTCGTCGACGGCGACGGCATGGAGGCCGGACAGAAGCGCATCGCGGTGACGTTGACGATCGCGGGCGATCGCCTGACGGTCGACTTCAAGGGCTCCTCGCCCCAGGCGCGCGGGCCGATCAATGCGACGATGGCGACGACCCGCTCGGCGGTCTACTACGCCGTGATTGCAGCGTCGGGCATCGAGGCGACCGCCAATTCCGGCTGCTACCGCCCGATCACCGTCAGCGCGCCCGATGGGCTGCTCGTCAGCGCCCAGTTCCCCGCGCCGGTTTCGATGCGCATGCTGACCGGCCACCGCATTGCGACCGCGGTGCTGAAGGCCTTTGCCGAGGCGATCCCCGAACGCATTCCAGCCTCCTATTACGGCGTGACCTTCAACCACGCGGTCAATATCCGCCATGCGGATGGCCGCCGGCAGGTCTATTTCGACGCCGAAATCGGCGGCTGGGGTGGCCATCCCGAGGCTGACGGCCCCTCGGGTCTCTCGGCCGGATTCCACAACGGCCAGAACACGCCGATCGAGATGATCGAGGCGATCTTCCCGCTGCGCTTCACGCATTACGGCTTCCTGCCCGGTTCGGCCGGTGCCGGGAAGATGCGCGGCGGCCTCGGGCTGGTGCGCGAATGGCGCTTTATCGCCGAGCACGGCCTGCTCAACGCCTCCTTCGACGCCTTCGCCTCGCAGCCCTACGGGCTGGCCGGCGGCGAGCCCGGGCGTGGAGGGCGGCTTTCCCTGATCCGCGACGGGCAGGTCACGCAGCTGGCGGCCAAGACCATCGGCTGCGTGCTGAAGGCCGGCGACATCGTCCGCATGGAGACGCCGGGCGGCGGCGGCCATGGCGACCCCCGAGAGCGCGATCTCGCGGCCATCGCCGCCGACAGGGCCGACGGGTACGTCTCGTGACCGGCGCGTCGCGCTGGCGGGACTATTGCATCCCGACCTTGACGCGTGGTCACATGCGAAGTGACGCGCAGCGGGCGCCCCGGAGACCGGCCTTGATGAAGACGACCACCCGCCTGCGTACCCTGGCCTGTCCATGAGTGACCTCTCCCGCCTTCTTCCCGACGAGCCGCTGCCGCAGCGCATCTCGCGCGTCCTGGCCTGGGCCGCGGGAGCGATCGTGCTTTTTGGCTGCAGCTTTCTCATCACCATCGACGTGATCACGCGCTTCCTGTTCAAGCGCGGCATGGTCGAGAGCTTCGAGATCTCGGGCTATGCGCTGGCCGCCTGCATCGGGCTGGGGCTGGCCTTCACCGTCACATCCAAGGCCAATATCCGCGTTGACATCCTGCTCGACGTGCTGCCCGGCAAGGTCCGGATCGTCTGTGACATCATCGCCTCGCTGGCGCTTTCGCTGATCGCCGTGGCGCTGGCCTGGTTCGCCTGGGGCACGCTCGCGCAATCCTGGGCCCTCAACGCCAAGTCGGTGTCGCAGCTGCAGGTCCCGATGGTGCTGCCGCAGGGGATCTGGTGCGTCGGCCTCGTCTGGTTCGCCTGCATGGCGGTGCTGATCCCGATCCAGGCGATCGCCCGGCTGATCGCGCATGACCGGCAAGGCTTCGACGCGCTGATCGGTTCGCTGCGGGTGACCGAGGAGATCGAGCAGTCGGGTGTCGAGAACCCGGCCGCCGGCGGGGAGGCCCGCCCGTGATCGGGACCGCGCTCTCCCTGCTCGTCGCCCTTGTGGGGCTGAGCATCCCCGTCGCCGCCGCGCTCGCGCTGATGGCCTATGTGCTGCAGGCCAACTACGCCTTCTTCCCGATGACCGGGGCCGTGGGCGAGCTGGCCTGGAACTCCTCCAACGACTTCATCCTGATCGCCGCCCCGATGTTCATCATGATGGGCGAGCTGATGCATCGCTCGGGCATGAGCGAGCGGCTGTTTAGCGCGCTCTCGCCCTGGTTTGCGCGCGTTCCGGGCCGACTGATCCACACCAACATCGCCGCAAGTGCGATCTTCGCGGCGACCTCGGGCTCGTCGGTGGCGACGGCGGCGACGATCGGCACCGTGGCGATTCCCAACATGGACAAGGGCGGCTACAACCGGCCGCTATTCCTAGGGTCGATCGCGGCCGGCGGCACGCTCGGCATCCTGATCCCGCCCTCGATCAACATGATCATCTACGCCGTGCTGACCGACACCTCGGTGGCCGATCTCTATGCGGCGGGCTTCATCCCGGGCTTCATGCTCGCCGGGCTGTTCTCTCTGATGGTGCTGGGCCTGGCGCTCTACCGGCCAGACTGGGCCGGCCCGAAGGTCGATACCGGCGATCTCTGGCGCCAGCGCGTCGCGGGTCTGCGCCATCTCATCCCGCCGCTGGGGCTCTTCCTTGTCGTCGTCGGCTCGATCTATGCCGGCATCGCGACGCCGACGGAGGCGGCAGCGCTCGGCCTCATGGCGACGCTCTTGCTCGTCGCCGCCAACCGCCAGCTCACCTTGCCGGTGCTGCTGCGGGCCTTCGAGGGCACGGTGCGGACGACCTGCATGGTGATGCTGATCGTCATCGCCGCCTTCTTCCTCAACTTCGTGATGGTCTCGATCGGGCTGGTGAAGGCGATCACCGATCTTGTCCTGGCGCTGGGCTGGCCGCCGCTCGGCATGCTCATCGCGATCGTGGTGTTCTACCTGATCCTCGGCTGCTTCATGGAGACACTGTCGATGATGATCGCGACGACGCCGGTCGTCGTCCCCGTCATCACGGCGCTCGGCTACAGCCCGGTCTGGTGGGGCATCATCTTCGTGATCCTGATGGAGGCGGCACTGATCACGCCCCCGGTCGGCCTCAACCTCTATGTCGTCCAGGCCGTGCGCGGCAAAGGCAACTTCATGGATCTGTGCATCGGCTCCCTGCCCTTCGTGGTGGCGATGCTGGTGATGATCGCGATCCTGATCGCCTTCCCGCAGCTGGCGCTGTGGCTGCCGACCGTTCTCAATCCCAAAGCCGGCGGCTGAAGCCGCTGAAACCCGCCCCAAAGAGGAGAAGCTTGCGATGAAACGCCTGGTCCCGATCGCCGCCCTTGCCGGCACCCTCCTCTGCGGCGCCGCGCACGCCCAGGGCCTGCCTGCGACGAGCTTCAACGCCGTCGGCAGCATCGGCAATCTGTCGATGTACACCAACCGCGAGGTGCCGTTCTGGAACGAGACGGTGCCGAAGGAATCCGGCGGGGCCATCAAGGTGCAGGTCAAGCCCTTCACCGAACTCGGCTTCAAGGGGCCCGAGATCTTCCGCCTCGTCTCGGCCGGCACGCTTCAGTTCGCCACCACGGTGCTGAACTACAATTCGGGCGAAGTCCCGATGAACGAGGCCACCGACCTCGTCGGCCTCGTCGGTTCGGTCGAGGAGTTGCAGAAGGTCGTCGACGTCTTCCGCCCGACCTATGCGAAGTTCCTGGAGGAGAAGCACGGCCTGAAGCTGCTGGGCTTCGGCACCTATCAGGCCCAGGTGATCTATTGCCGCGACGCCTTCACCAAGATCTCCGACCTCAAGGGCCGCAAGGTCCGCGCGTCGGGCGCCTCGCAGCAGGCCTTCGTTGGCCATATCGGCGGCTCGCCGATCAATCTTGCCTTCGCCGAGGTCCAGCCGGCACTCGCCAGCGGCGTGATCGACTGCGCCATCACCGGCGCGCTCTCCGGCTACCGCTCCAAATGGCATGAGAGCGCGAAGTTCATCTCGCCGATGCCGATCAATTTCGGCCTCTCCGCCCAGCTCGCCAATCTGAAATGGTGGAACACGCTCGACCCGAAGGTTCAGGCGTTCCTGACCAGCGGCCTGCGCAAGCTCGAGGATTCGATCTTCGAGCAGGCCAAGACGGAGACCCAGACCGGCCTCGACTGCAACACCGGCAAGGCCTGCAGCGAGGGGCCGCCGGCGGCGATGAAGCTCGTTCCGGTGACGCCGGAGGACGAGGCGCTGCGCAAGGACGCGCTGACCAAGGTCATCCTGCCCGCCTTCGCCGGTCGCTGCGGCGCGGAATGCGTCACGACCTGGAACGGCACGATCGGCACCTTCCTCAAACTCAAGATCTGAACGAGCACCCCAGGCACCGCTCGCTGCGAGCGGTGCCTGGGGCCGAGCTATGGCCGGCGACGGCGTCTCAGGCGGCGGTTCGCCCGGCTCTGTCGGAGGCACAGGTCAGACGCGTCTCGATATCGTCGGCCAGGAACTCGGCATCGCGGGCCACGCCCGAGAACCGTCCCGAACCCCAGCTGTGCAGCCAGGGCAGGCCCAGGAAGTAGACGCCATCGACGGCCGTGATGCCGCGCCGGTGGACGGGGTGGCCGGCCCCGTTGAAGACGGGGGCGTCGAGCCAGCGGAAATCGGGCTGGAAGCCGATGCACCAGATGATCGAGCCTATGCCCTCGGCTTCGAGATCGAGCGCAGCGGGCTCTCCCTGGGGCTCCCAGAGCGGCCGGTAGACGGAGGGCGGCGGCGCGCTCAGGCCCTTGTCGGCGATCCAGGTGTCGATCGTCGCGTTGATGCCGTTGTAGACGCGGTCCGCCTCGTCGAGCGACGCCTTCAGTGTCGGGCGGAAGCGCAGGGTCGTTCCGTCGAGCCCGTCGAGCAGGCCGTAGAGTTTCATCCCTTCACGGGCGAAGGCGCGCAGATCGATATCGCGGCCACCGTCGCGGCCCGTGACATAATGGTTGGTGTTGTCCCGCACCCCTTCGCGCAGCGGGTGCTTTTCGACAGGCATGTCGTAATAGCCCATGTCGCCGAGCCAGGCGACGACGTCGCGGCCGCGATAGAAGCGCGCGCAGCGCGGGGCATCACCGACCGCGAGATGGACCTGCCGCCCGGCGAGATGAAGGTCCTCGGCGATCTGCGAGCCCGACTGGCCGGACCCGACGACCAGGACCGCGCCCGGCGGCAGAGAGGCCGGGTTGCGGTACTGCTCGGAATGCAGCTGCTGGATTGTCCCGGGCAGTCGTTCGGCCATGCGCGGGATGATCGGCTGGTGATAGCCGCCCGAGGCCACGACGATCCGGTCGGCGCTGTAATCTCCCTCCGAGGTCGCGATGGCGAAACCGGCATCCGATCGTGTGACGCGGTTCACCGATACCCCCTCGCGGAGGGGCGGATCGACCTTGGCCTTGTAGGCCTCCAGATAGGCGATGATCTCGTGCTTCAGCATGAAGCCGTCGGGGTCGTCTCCGGCATAGGGATGACCCGGAAGCTGGCATTGCCAGTTGGGCGTGACCAGGCAGAACGAATCCCAGCGCTGCGTCGACCAGGTGTGGGCCGCCTTGTGCTTCTCGAAGACGAGATGCTCGATACCCCGCTGCTTCATGCACCAGCTCATCGACAGGCCGGCCTGTCCGCCGCCGATGATGGCGACGGGCACATGGCGGGTGGTTGGCAGGCTCATCAGACGATCCTCCGGTTCATTCCTCGAAGCGCTCGACCTGCACGGCTGCGGCAGGCCCGGCGCGATAGCGCGCCGCTCTGGCCTCGATGCGGGCCAACTGGCCTAGAGCCAGCGAACAGGGATGGCCGTAGCGCGCACGCACGCGGTCGCTGGCGATGGTCAGCGCGAGGCGGCTGCGGCCGAGAAAATCGGCGAGCTCGTAGCTCTGCCCCGGCTCGAAATGCTCCTTGATGACCAGGGAAGGCGAGTAGCAGCGCTCGCTCTCGCCGTCGGGCCAACGGATGTGGAAGTGCATCTCAGGCATGGGCCAGCTCCTGCGGTGCCGTCCCCGGCAGCGGCATCGTGGCGAACGCGCGATAGGCCGGCAGATGGGCGGCGGCGGTCCTGTCCCAGCGATGGGGCGCCAGGGCCGCCTCACGGCGCAACTCCAGCCTGCCGCGAAGCTCGGGCATGAGCACGGCCGCCATGCCATTGGCGATCGACCCGGGATCGAGAGGGTCGCACCAGACCACGTCGTCCTGGCCGAAATGCTCGGTGAAGGGCGGGACATGGGAGGTCAGGACCGGCGTCCCGCAGGCCAGCGCCTCGAGGGCCACAAGCCCGAAGCCCTCCTTAACGGAGGCAAAGACCAGCGCGTCCGCCAGCCGATAGAGAGCGGGCATGTCGGCCTGAAGCTGCGGGCCGGCGAGGATGACGGAGCGGGCGGTGTCGGGATCGGCTTCGAGTTCGGCCCTGAAGGCACGCTGATAGCCGGCATGGTCGAGCAGCGAGGCCCCGCCGACGATCAGCAGCTGCGCATCGGGCCGGATCGCGCGCAGCTGGGCGAAGGCCTGCAACATCCGCAGGGTGTTCTTGCGCTCCTCGACGCCACCGACGGCGAGCAGAACAGGGCCGGATCCGAGGCCGAGACTCTGCTTGAGCACCTGCTCGCGGCCATCCGGACGCGGCGTGAAGAAGCGCCGGTCGACGCCGTTGCCGACGATGTCGGCGTCCAGCCCGAACCCTCCGCGAAGCCTGGCCTGCCAATGGCGGCTGACAACAAAATGCCGGTCCGCCTCCACGATCGAGCGGGCCTGCAGGGCCTCGATCCGTGGATCGGCGAAGGCATCGACGTGATGGACGGTGCGCGCGAAGCGGGAGATGACGCCACGTGCCTTCAGCGTCGCGAGCGCGTTGCCGGAGATGCCGTCATGGGCGTGGTAGACGTCGAAGCTGCGCTGCGCGCCCTTTTCGAAATGGGCCACGTAGTCGCCGACCCGGGTCTCGACGAGGGCCGCGAGACCGTCGCCGGAGGGCGCGGCTGGGACCAGCACGGTTTCGCAGGCGGGCTCGCGAAAGAAGCGCTGCCCCGGTCGCGAGGGCGCGTGGACCACCGCCTCATGGCCGAGCGCGGTCAGCGCCTCGCCCAAAGCCAGCGCATGCACCACGCCCCCCCGTGGATTGGTGGAATGGGCGAGGATGGCGATGCGCAGAGAACGGCTCACGCGGCAACCTCCCCGGGCGCGCATCGCAGCAGCGGGCGGGCCGCGACGTTCCAGATGGTTTCGTGGGACGTGCCATCGGTGATGGCGATCTCGGAGCCCGTCGTGACCGTGCCGATATCGGCGGCCGCGATGCCGCGCGCGGCGAACCGGCCGGTGACGGCCGCGACATCGGCAGGCGCAACGGCGAGCAGGTAGCCGAAGCTCGGAAAGGTCAGCAGCCACCGATCCAGCGGCACGCCGTCGGGGCCCGGGATCTCACGGATATCAATCTCGATGCCGACGCCGGAGCATTCGGCCAGCATGGCGGCCGTGCCGACGATGCCGCCCTGGCTGATATCCTTGGCGGCCCGGCTCAGGCCGGCCTCGGCGATGGCGGGCAGCAGCTCGAGGTCGCCGCGCAGGCGCGTCGCGGGCGCCTGCGTCGCGGCTTCCCAGTTCGAGAAGGGCTCGCGATAGCGCCCGCGCAGGTCGATGGCCACCACGAGCCTGTCGCCGGGCCTGGCGTCGAAGCTCGTCAGCAGCGCTTTGGCACGACCGAGCACGGCGACCGAAAGCTGGCCGCGATCCGTGCGCAGGTTGCTGTGTCCGCCGACGATCGGCACGCCATAGGCCTGCGATGCGGCCCGCAGACCCTCGAGCACCGGCCGGGCGTTCTCTGCCCCGTCGGCCCAGAGCGCATCGACGATCGCGGTCGGGCGGCCGCCCATCGCGGCGATGTCGGAGAGGTTGACCATCACGCCGCACCAGCCGGCGAACCAGGGGTCGCCGGCGACGAACTCGTTCATAAAGCCTTCGATCGCCAGGAGCAGATGGCCCTCGCCATCGGGGATCGCAGCGCAGTCGTCGCCCACCGGGACCGCCGATGAACCCGACAGACCGAGCCCGCTGGCGACGAGGCCGATATCCTCCTTGGCACCGAAACTGCGGCTGGCCCGAAGCGTGGCGGCAAGCGTCGACAGGGAGGAGATGCTCGTCATCACGCGGCCTTCCGCGCCGGCAGCGCCTGGAAGCCGATCTCGGGTGTAAAACAGGGCGGATAATGCGCCAGATCGGCCTGCATGCGCAGATGCGGGTGCCCGTGCAGATCGACCGGCTCCAGCACATCCCAGTGCAGCTTCTGGAACAGCAGCCCGTTCTGGCTCTGGACATGAGCGAGGAAGGTCTGCGCCCCCAGCGCATGGGCGGACGACACGGCCAGCCGGATCAGCGTTGCCCCCAGCGCGCCGACGCGACGGTGGCCGGCCTCGACCGCCAGCCGCGAGCCCCACCACAATCCAGGTTCGGCCTGATGGATGCGCACGGTACCGACCACGTCGTCGGCCGCCACGCCCCAGAGCGAGATCGCCACGAGCAGGATCGCATGGTCGTCGATCGCGTCACGGTCATCGCCCGAGAACAGGCCCTGCTCTTCGCAGAACACCCTGCGCCTGAGCCTGGCTGCGCCCTCGCGCTCCCAGGCTTCGGTCGCGAACTTGATCCGGTACTCGCTCGGCAGAAACGGGGCAAAGGGCTCGAACATCACGCGCAACCTCCCTGCCGAAGGGCCTGGCCGCGCTCATAGGTCGAGAGCGCCGAGCAGGCGCCGCATTTGGCGCAGCCGGCCTTGACGTCGATCGCCTTCAGGCCGCTCGAAACCAGCATCCCGGCCAGCGGCCCCAGGATCGAATGCATGAAGGCGGCCGGCGGCGTCGCATGGCTTTCGAGCGGCGTTCCGGAGATGGGGACGAAGGGCACGACGAAGGGATAGACGCCGATCGCCACCAGCCGCTGCGCGATGTCGAGGATCGCCTCGCGCGTGTCGCCGAGCCCGGCCAGGATATAGGTCGAGACCTGGCCTCGCCCGAATACCGGCACAGCCGCCTCGAAGGCCGTGAAGTACCGCTCCAGCGGGACCTCGGCCTTGCCCGGCATCAGCCGCCTGCGCAGCTCCGGCATGACGAGTTCGAGATGCATGCCCAGCGCATCGACGCCGGCCTCGCGCATGCGGCCGAACCAGGCATCGTCATCGGGCGGCTCGCACTGGGCCTGGATCGGCAGCGGCACGGCCGCCTTGATCGCCCGGGCGCTCTCGGTGAGGATCGCAGCGCCACGATCCTTGGTGGACGGCGTTCCCGTCGTCATGACCATGTGCCTGACGCCGTCGAGCTCGACGGCGGCCTTGGCGACTTCGGCGAGCTGGGCCGGTGTCTTGCGCTCGACGGTGCGGCCTGCCGCGAGCGACTGGCCGATGGCGCAGAACTGGCAGGTCTTGGTCCGGCTCTGGTAGCGGATGCAGGTCTGCAGCACGGTGGTCGCCAGCACATCCCGCCCATGCAGAACGGCGATCTTGGAATAGGGCACGCCGTCGGCGGTCTTCAGCCCGTAGAAGCGCGGCTGCAAGGGAAACGACACCTCGCCGAGCACAAGTCCCTCGCGGGTGATCCGGCTTTTTCCGAAGGCGTCGGGCTGCTCGACCAGATAGGGGCTGTCGAAGGAGGGCGCCGTATGGACCGGCACCATCACCGTCATGCCGTCGATGGTCATCGCCTTGTGGTCGGAGGGCCCTGCCCCGCCGCGCCGGCTTTCGGCGCCGGCCTTGGGATCAACCAGCCGCACCCCGAAGGATTGCAACTCGTTGATCAGGTGCTCCGTCGGCATGGCTTGGGGCATCGACTGCTCCATCGGGGCTGCTCCTGTCGAAGGATGAGACGGGGAATGCGGCGTGGGTGCGCATCGGCTCGGCCGGGCGGTTGTCGAGCATCAGGCTGAGCAGTTCGGGCCTGGCGTAATGCCCGACGGAATCCATCATCCGCTTACGCTTGACGATGAGGCTCATGTCGAGATCGGCGATGAGAATGCCCTCGCCTTCGGTGAGCGGTGGCACCAGATGGCGCCCTTCCGGCGAGACGATCGCGGTCATGCAGCCGCCGCGAAGACCTTTGCGCAGCCCCTCTTCGGGCGAGATGCGGGCGATCTGGTCCTCGGTCAGCCAGCCCGTCGCGTTGACGACGAAGCAGCCGCTCTCCAGCGCGTGGTGGCGGATCGTGACCTCGATCTGCTCGGCGAAGATCGGCCCGACCAGCGAGCCCGGGAACTGGGCGACGTGGATCTCCTCGTGCTGCGCCATCAGGGCGTAGCGGGCGAGCGGATTGTAGTGCTCCCAGCAGGCGAGCGCGCCGACGCGTCCCACCGCCGTGTCGACAACCTTGAGCCCGGCTCCGTCGCCCTGGCCCCAGATCATGCGTTCATGGAAGGTCGGCGTGATCTTGCGACGCTTGAGCAGGATTTCCCCGGTCGCGTCGAAGATGATCTGGGCGTTGTAGAGCGAGCCGTGATCGCGCTCGTTGACGCCGAGAACGACGACGATGCCGTGCCGGCGCGCGGCGGCGGCGACGGCCTCCGTGACCGGCCCGGGCACGGTGACGGCATTGTCATAGAGTCTGACATGCTCCCCGCCGGTCATGACCGGCGGGTGCACGAAGGAGAAGTACGGGTACCAGGGCACGAAGGTCTCGGGGAAGACCGCGAGCTTCGCCCCCTTGGCGGCGGCATCGCCTATGGCGTTGAGCACTCGCTCCAGCGTGCCCGACCCGCTCTCGAGATCGGGCGCGATCTGGATGGCGGCGACGCGGATCATGGGGCCCTGCGCCATCGCGATGACCTCAGAGCGTCCAGGTGTTGAGAATGAAAGCGTTGTCGCGCCGGTGCAGGAGGACGCAGTCGAGCACGTCGAGCGGGCTGATCGGCTTGATGCCGGGGATCAGCGAGCCCTCGCCATGGCCGTAGAGCATCTGCAGCGCGAAGCGGCAGCAATAGACCTTGCCGCCCTCGGCCATGAACTTCTCGATCTGGTTGCCGAAGTTCTGCGCGCCCGGAAAGGGCTCGTCGCCGAGCTTGGGGAAGCCGCGCAGGATGCCGAGCGTAACGCCGGGGCCATAGAGCAGGATCGAAGTCTCGAAGCCCTTCCGCTGGAGCCGCAGGGCCTGCAGCAGGTTGACGAGACCGATCGAGCCTTCGAAGGCGACGGTGTGGAAGGTGATCAGGGCCTTCTCGCCCGGTTGGGCTTTGACGTCCTCGAAGACCTTCTCTTCGTAGTCGACCAGGAAATCGCCCTTCTTGTTGGCTTCCTTCGTGACGGCTGGCATCGCTCACCTCGTTTCTGGCGACCGCCTCGGAGCGGCGGGCTGCGAACCGGTATCTGCAACCCGCATGCCAGATTGATGGTCCCGATGAGGCGCCTGTAAAACGTTTTGAATGCAGTCAATAATGCGATCACTCGACGAGGACCGCGAATAAATACCTGCTTGATATATGATCGCGCGCAACAAAATTCGACAAACGATTAAATTGGGGCGCCCTCAGAGCATCGCGACGCCGTTTTCCCCGACAAAGCAAATTGCGTGACAGGATGGAATGCTACAATGTACAGTCAATCTTGATTGCGTCACGCGAGACCCGAAAACGATGCTGGCCTGGACACCCGACCTCTCGCTGAGCGACCTGCCGCGCTACCTCGCCATCGCCGATGCCATCGCACTGGATGTGCGGGCGGGGCGACTGGCGGTGGGGGATCGATTGCCGCCGCAGCGCAAGCTCGCCCAGCGTCTGGCCGTGGATTTCACGACTGTGGCCCGCGGCTATGTCGAGGCCCAGAAGCGCGGCCTCGTCGAATCCCGCGTCGGCCAGGGCACCTTCATCAGCCTGCCGCGCCCGCGTTCGGCGCCCGGGCGGACTCATGTGCCCTCGCCCGTCGACCTGTCGATGAACCTGCCGCCCGAGCCTGATGATCCCGATCTGCTGGGGCGGATGAGCGCGGGGCTGGCGGAGGTGGGGCGCGACCTCGTGGGCCTGCTGCGCTATCAGGGCTTCGGCGGCGCGCAGGCCGACAAGGATGCGGCCTCGAACTGGCTGGGGCGGCGCGCTCTGGTGCCCAGCCACGACCGGCTCCTGGTGACGCCGGGCGCTCATCCTGCGCTGCTCGGCATCTTCGGGCTTCTCGCCAGGCCGGGCGACACCATCCTGTGCGAGGCGGTGACCTATCCGGGCTGCCGCTCGATCGCGGCACAGCTCGGCCTGAATCTCGTCGGCCTCGAGATGGACGAGGACGGCGTGACGCCCGATGCTCTCGCCGAGGCCTGCCGGCGCCATGCGCCCAAGGCGCTCTATCTCAACCCCACCCTGCACAACCCCACCACGCTGACGATATCCGAACCCCGCCGCGAGGCACTGGCCTCCGTCGCGCGCCGCCACCGCCTGCCGATCGTCGAGGACGACGCCTATGGCTTCATTCCGGCCCACGGACCGGCTCCGTTCGCCGCGATCGCCCCAGATCTGACCTGGCACATCGCAGGGCTGGCGAAATGCATCGGAGCGGGCCTGCGCGCGGCTTATGTCGTCGCACCGGAGGCGAAGCAGGCCTGGCCCTTCGCGGCTGCAATGCGCGCGGCCAACATCATGGCTTCGCCGCTGACGGTGGCGCTGGCGACGCGCTGGATCGAGGACGGCACGGCGGACGCGATCCTGCGCTTCATCCGCCAGGAAGCGATCGCGCGACAGCAGTTGGCTGCCGAGATCCTGCCTCCCAACAGCTTCAAGGCCGATCCGCTGGCCTTCAATCTCTGGGTGCCGCTGCCCGAAGCCTGGACGCGTTCGTCCTTCATCGGCCATATGCGCGCGACGGGCCTCGGCATCGTCGCCAGCGACGCCTTCACCGTCGAAGGGGCGCCACCCGAGTCCGTGCGGATCTGTCTGGGCGGCCCGCTGCCGCGCGAGCGGCTGCGCAGTGCGCTCGAGTTCATGGCCCATACGCTGGACGGGACACCCGCCGCGACGTCGACCTTCCTCTAGAAGAGGCCCTGTCGACTGACGCGGGGGCCTGCGGGCGCCGGAGCCTGGCCTTGGCCGCAGGCGCTAGGCGGCCACCGATGACAGCTCCGAGACGGCGACGTCGATCGGCACGGGCCGACCGAGCCAGTAGCCCTGGCCCTTGCTGACGCCCAGCAGCTTCAGGGTCTGCAATTCGGCATCGCGCTCGATCCCCTCGGCCAGAATCTGGCAGCCCGTCTCGCGCGCATAGAAGATCAGCGCACTGGCGAGCGCCCGCCGGGCCGGATCGCCATCCACATTCCGCGTGAGGGACATGTCGAGCTTGATGATGTCGGGCTTCAGGCGAACGATGTGCTGCAGGCCCGAATAACCGGCCCCCGCATCATCGACCGCGAGGCGGACGCCCTGACTGCGAAGCCCGTCGAGCTTGGCCAGCAGACCTTCATAGTCCTGCACCAAGCCATGCTCCGTCACCTCGATCACGAGACGATGCGGGTCCAGCCGGCTGACGACGTCGCCGAATTCCGGCGCCATCACCGCATCGGCGGAGGCATTGATCGTCAGGTAGATATGGTCCGGCAAACGCCCGGCATGATCGAGAGCGGCCTCGATCGCCGCCAGTTCCAGCGGTACGCCAAGGCCGAGCTCGGCGGCTTCAGCAAACCATTTGTCGGGCGAGCGCCGGGGCTCCTGGGAGAAGCGCGCCAGGCACTCGAAGCCGACGGCACGATCGCTGGCGAAATCCCAGATCGGCTGGACATGGATGTCGAAGGCGCGATCGTCGATGATCTGGGCGATCTGGGCCTGCCTTGCATCGCGATCGCGGCTGCTGCGCCGATCCTCATCGATATGCTGGGCCGTGATGTCCGCGAAGGCGCGCATGACCTGCAGATCGCGCCCGTTGAGCGAATGGTTGGCATGCGGACTCAGGCAACAGAACATGCCGAAGACGGACCCGTCCGACAGCGTCAGGGGCACGCTGACATGGGCGCCGATGGGGACAGCCTGGGTGATCGGCATGGCCGCGGCAAAGGGAATGGCCGAGGTATCGGGGATCAACTCCGGCAAACGGCCCGCGAGGATGTGGCGGCAGTAAACATCGTCGAGCGAGCGCGAGTCACCCGGCTTGATCAGCGCTTCCAGGCCGGGGGCATCGACGACCCTGAAGACCGATTCATTGCGCACGAACTCCGACACATAGGCGACCTCCATGCCCAAGTGCTGGCGCACCGACTGAAGCACTCGGTCGATCATGAACCCGTCGGAACGGCCTGCGGTTTCAGCGCCGTTTGCGAGGCAGGCAAGGATCGACATCGATACGTCCTTCGTCGGCAAGATCGTGTTCGTCACCTTTACTGTGCAGCGAGGCTACCTAAGGTTACGTAAAGGCGTGCGTATGGTTGCCGGCCCTTCGTGCCGATCATCTCGACCAGCGCGTCTGGGCGGGAACGAAGACACCCCGCGCCGCGCCGCTCGACGCGGCGCGGCAACAGAGATCCTCACGCGGCCCGCATGGGCCATCGGCAGCGGGTGAGGCCAGCCTCAATGCCGCTGGGTGATCGAGATCGCATAGGCGGGCGCCCGTTCGGCGAAGAGCGGGTCGTCGGTGGGACCCGCCACGCCCTCCGCCAGTCTGGTCGGGTCGAAGATCTCGCGATCGCAGATCTCGTTGTCCGCCAGGCCGGTCACGGTGAGTTCGGCCAGCTTGACGCTGCGCCGCGTCTCCTCATCCGGCCAAGTCTGCGTCGCCGGGATGGCGGCTTCGCCGGCCGAGCCAAGAATGGCCAGAACCTCGAAACCGGCCGGCTTTTTCTCCGCCAGGCGCGCCTTCAGCTCATCGACGAGGAAGTCGGCCGGCTTCCCCTTGGCTTCCTCGTCGCTCAGGCCGACTTCGCCGCCCTTGGGCGACAGCTTGAACTTCACGATCTGCGTCGCGCCCTGTGCATTGGTTAGCGTGTAGGGGTGGATCGCCCAGTAGCTGACACCGACCCACGAGGCCGGGACGGGCCGGCCCGCCAGGAACCGACCCTGGTTCGCAGTCTCGGGATTGGCGTCGGAGAAGGCCTTGATCTTCGCCGCATCGGGCTTGCCGTCGGCGCCGGGCAGCCTCGCCTGGAGGAAGGCGAGCATCTGGTCCGGAGACTTCACGAAATTCACCGGAGCGTTGACCATCACGAACTCGGTCTGACCGGGGCCGTTGGGATCGATCCGCAGTGCCATGCCGCGATTCACAGTCCTGGTCGCATCCGGGACCTTGGCGTTGCCGCTTCCGACCGAGAACCGCACCACGGCGGCCCGCTCGCCCGCAAAGGCGGGCGATTTCGACAGCTGCCGGGCTTCCGCGCTCGGTATGAAGCGGGCGGTGAAGCATTGCCCCTTGGCACCGCTCGGCCGGGTCGACTGCTTGCCGGACAAGGTCCGCATGGTTTCGACGATGGTTTCCGTCGTCGCATTCTGGGCGAGCGACGGGGACGCCTGGGCGAACGCGCAGATGGCCCCGACGCAGGTGGTGCGGAGCAGGATGGCAAGGGTCATTTCGTCCTCATCAAGGTTCGCGGAGTCGGAAGGTGAAGCGAGAGGCGGCGCATGGGTGGTGTGGCCATCCCCTTGAGGATGCTGAGCGCCCCGCGGCCGGTCGGGTGATGTCGGCTGTGTCCATCCGCTGCGACACCCAGCCACTTCGCCGGGCTATCGGATCGGTCTGGGCTGATCGACATCATGGGCAGCTCCTCACGGCGCGCCGAAAGCGCATGCCGTCACGAATTTCGGAGCCTGGCGATCAACCGTTCTTCAACTCGCTTCACGGCTGCGTGTTGGCGTGACGCATGACGGCAAACGCAAGCGCCGGCCCTTGGCAAGGGGCCGGCGCTTGTCGTTGGTCCTGTGGCTGAGGCAGGCGCCTCAATCGCGCCTTTACGAAGCGGGCTTGGCCGGGCCGACGACGACGGCCTCGCAGATTCCGTCGAGCGCAGCCGGCCGATGTTCGACGCCATGCGGGACGACGATGAACTCGCCCTCCCCGACGATCTCCTCCCGGTCCCGGAACGCCATCAAGAGCCGGCCCTTGTGGACGAAGATCAGCTTGTCGCTGTGCAGGTCGAACTGCCAGGCCGCGGTGCCCGCAAAGCGGGTGAGGCCGATCGGCATGCCGTTGACCTGGCCGGAGACGAGCGCGTCACCGGCCGTCGGCAGAGCCGCGAAGGAGGCCGCGAGGTTCTTCTTGCTGAAGGGCGAGAGGTGATTGTTCAGCCGCGCGACGTCGCGGATGATGGCGGCGAGTTGGTCCGGCACCGAGACGCCGTCGGCCGGGTATTTCCCCTCCAGCGCCGCGGTGCCGATGGTGAAGCCGGCCGCCCCGGCCTGCTTGACGATGGCGATGCGTTCGGGCGTGTCGATCGAGCCGGCGATGTAGACAGGCTTGGCGACGGCAGCGCAGACGGCCTGCATCAGGGCCGGGACGTCCCCCTTGAAGCGATAGGCCAGCAGATCGAGCCCGTGCACGCCGTCATGGGCGGCGAGCGCCCTGGCGCTCTCGACGATCTCGGCGAGGCTGCCTTCGAGGACGCTGGGATGGCCGACGATCCGGCCGGGAAAGGGGCAGTACTGGATGCGGGAGCCGGCGATCACGGGCAGGACGTCTTCCGCCCGTGTGCCACCCAGCAGCACATCGACGCCGATTTCGAGCGCCGCCCTGGCCGATGCGATCTCGCTGTCTCGGTCGAGCGAGACGACTTCGAGATAGGAGGTGGCCTCGCCGGTCTTGATCGCGGCGTTCAGGGCCTTCAGTTGCGCGATCGGCAGCCCGATGTCCTTGAAGCCGATATGCCGGACGCCGAGGCTCAGCGCCGTCTGTAACTGGTCCGCCGCGTCCTCGACCGTGCGGTCGCTGCGCGTCAGCATGAAGATGAAGCGAAGTCCCATGGTGTGGTCTTTCAGCTCGTGTGGCTCGTGGCCCGCGCGGCGACCAGCCGGTGCGCATAGGCCAGGGCAGTTTCCATGGAGGCGACATCGGCAATGCCCTGACCCGCGATGTCGAAGGCGGTGCCGTGGTCGGGACTGGTGCGGACGAAGGGCAATCCCAGCGTGATGTTCACGCCCTTCTCGAGACCGAGATACTTCACCGGGATCAGCCCCTGGTCATGGTACTGCGCCACCACGACGTCGAAGCGGCCCTGGCGCGCCTGCATGAAGACGGTGTCACCCGGCCAGGGACCGCTGGCATCGATTCCCTCGGCCCGTGCGGCCGCAATGGCCGGCGCGATGATGCGGATTTCCTCGTCGCCGAAGAGCCCGCCCTCGCCGGCATGAGGGTTAAGGCCAGCGACCGCGATGCGCGGGGCCGGGATCCCGAGTGCAATGCCGCCCTCATGCGCCAGTCGCATCGCCGACATCTGGGCAGCGAAATCCGCCTGATCGATCGCGGTCCGCAGCGAGGTGTGGATCGTCACCAGCACGGTCCGGATCTCGTCATTGGCGAGCATCATCGCCACCCGCTCGGCGCCGCCATAATCGGCCAGGATTTCGGTATGGCCGGGATATTTGATGCCGGCCCGCGACAGCGCCTCCTTGTGGATCGGCGCCGTGACGATGCCGCTGACCTCGCCGGCCTTGGCGGCGGCGATGGCTGCCACGATCGCGTCGAAGGCGGCCTGGCCGGAGACGGCGCTGATCTGGCCCAGCGGCGGCGGCTCCACGATCCGGCCGGCCTCGATCACGTCGATGCAGCCGGCCTGCGGCGTCTCCGCCTGCGGGCCGGCGACGCTGCGGATTGTCAGACCGAGTCCGAGCCGGCGGACAATGTCTGTCATCACGGCCTGACTGCCATAGACGACGGCGCGCTCGCCGCCCCGGGCGAACGTCTTGGCGATGATCTCGGGCCCGATGCCGGAGGCATCGCCCATCGTGATCGCAAGTGGGGCCTGGCTGTTCATGGCGCTTCCCGAAGTCCTGATGCGCGAGGCGGGCGGAGCTGCGCAACGGCGTCGCGCAGGGTCTGGTCGTTCCCGAAGCCGCCCGCCTTCATGGCGAGCAGCAGCGGCTGTCCCCGACGGTCGAGGGCGCGGCCCAGCGGGAAGCCCGGGGCAAGCTCGCGCAGGATCTCGAACTCGTCGATGCCCAGGCGCTGCAGGATGGCCTCCATCGTGTCCCCGCCGGTCGCGATGATGGCGGCGACGGTGCCTCCGTCGATCCTGTCCAGAGCATCGTTTGCGAGGCGGTCCAGCACCGCGGCGGGATCGGTCTGACGGCTGTCCGGGCTCCGCAACACGGTGGCACCGGCGACCGCGCGCAAGGCGTCCGCCTGGCGGTGGCTCAGCGGATTGGCCGTGCCGACCACGACCAGGATCTCGCCACCGGCGAGCACCGCGGTTGCGGGCGGCGGGCTGCCCGGGGCCAGCCGACGCGCCAGCGCCTTCGCCAGGCCCGGCGAACCGACCCAGAGGATCGTGGCGGGATCAGGCTGGGCTGCGACCTTTGCGTCGAGTTCGTCCTGCGTCGCGGCATCCAGCAGCGCGACGTTTCCGATCGAGGCTGGAACGAGATCGGCCAATGCCGAATGCCGGGCGGGATGGACGGGATCACGTCCATAGACGGTCTGGGAGACCGGAACGCCGTCGACGAGCTGGATGCCGCCGACCGTCGTGCGGCCCGCCTCGGGAAAGGCCGGCGCGAACACCAGCGTCGCACGGCCGCTCGCCCGGAAGCAGGCTTCCAGTTCGATCGCGACATGCCCGCGCAGCGTCGAATCCACCGTCTTGTACAGGATGTCACGCGCCGCGAGCGGAGCGGTCAGCGCCGCCACCCTCGCCGCGGCCTCCTGCGCCGGAACAGAGCGGGCGCCGCTGTCCACGGCCGTGACCGTCCGCTCCTGCCGCGGCAGCCGACCGCGACCGATCGATGCCGACAGGCCGCGCATGACGAAGGGACCGGCGCCATCGGCCGCGCTGGTCAGATCGTCGGCGAGGATGCCGAGGGTCGGGTGGTGTCCGCTTCGCATGAGGCCATCATGGGTCGCCGCCGATGGCGGGAAAAGCGATAGTTTCGCCGCACCACTGGTGATAGAAAATCACCGATGAAGCGGTCCGACCTTCCGTCTCTCGACGATCTCAGAGCCTTCGAGACGGTCGCCCGCCTCGGGTCCGTCCGCAAGGCCGCCGAGGCGCTGGCCCTGACCCATGGCGCCGTCAGCCGGCGAGTCGCCAAGCTCTCCGAGGACCTCGGCTTCGATCTGCTGGAGAGGGATGGGCGCGGCATCCGTCCGACAGCGGCCGGTCAGGCGCTGCACCAGACGGTCGGGCGCTGCTTCGGCGAGATCGGAGCGACGATCGAGGGCTTGCGCGCGACGTTGCAGCAGTCCGGCACACTCGTCGTCTCCTGCGAGCCTTCGGTCGCGATGCGCTGGCTCATTCCCCGACTGCCCAGCTTCCAGGCGGCTCATCCGGATGTCGCCGTGCATCTCTCGGTCGGTGGCGGCCCGGTCGAGTTCAGGCGCGACCGCATCGATCTCGCCATCCGCCGCCTGGATTTCGCCCTGCCCGAATCCTGGCATGTCCAGCGCCTGTTCGCGGAGCAGGTGGGGCCGGTGATGAGCCCCGGTCTCGTCGCGGGCTTCTCGACGGGACACTATCTCGCCCTAGGTTCCAAGACCCGCCCCGATGCCTGGCCGAACTGGCTGGCGGCCCATCCATCGGCACGGCGGCCCAGCGAGATTCGCTACCTCGACCACCATTTCCTGGTCGTCGAAGCCGCCGCCGCCGGCCTCGGCGTGGCGATGAGCCCACGCATTCTCGCGGTCGACGATATCGAGCGCCAGAGACTGCTCGCACCGGCCGGCTTCGATGCCGATGGCAGCCATTACGGTCTGATCCGGACCGGCGGGCTGCCCCTCACCGAACAGGCGAGCGCATTCTGCCAATGGCTGGAAGAGCAGGTTGGCAGCTTCGGCCGCTGACCTCGGCCGGCGCTTCCCAACGCCCGGCGGGATGCGCTACCCGAGAGCTCCAGCGGAACGGGGTGCGACCCGGCGCCCCCTTTGTGAGAAGCACCGAAGGTCCCGGGTCCCATGCCCCATGACGACGTCCTCATCAGGCCGGGCATCGCGGCCGACATCCCTGCCCTGACCGCAATCTTCAACCACTATATCGAGCATACCAACGCCCGCTTCACCACGGAGCAGATGACGCCAGACAGCTGCCGGGCCTGGTTTGGCGGCTATGGAGCGGGGCGCTACCGGCTGCTGGTGGCGCAGGATGCCTCCGGTGTGCTGGGGGCCGCCTATAGCAGCCGCTACCGGCCATCGGCCGCCTTCGACACCACGGTGGAGACCAGCATCTACATGCATCCCGAGCGGCGCCGCGGCGGGCTCGGAACGCGGCTCTACGGCGCCCTGCTCACGCTGCTGGAGCAGGAGGACATCCATCTCGCCGTGGCTGGCGTCGCCCAGCCCAATGCCGCGTCCAACGCCCTCCATGTCAGGCTGGGGTTCGAGGAGGTCGGCACCTTCAAGGACTATGCGCGCAAGCGCGGCGCCTGGATCAGCTCGACCTGGTTCCAGCGTCGCATCGGCGGCGAGGGCTGACGCCGCGTTGCCGGGAGCCCCTGTCCGCCTGAGCGAAGGATATGCTGCCGGACGCCCGAACTGCGGCAATTCCTGCTCGACGGGGCCGCGATCCTGCGCGTGCCGTGAGGCGACCGGCCCTTAGGATCGCCGCGACAGCGAGGCCGATCGCCTCGTCAAGCGGGAGCCGCAGCCATGGGCATCATCAAACCTCGATACGTGACCTTCGACTGTCACGGCACGCTGATCTATTTCGCGATGGCCGACGCCGCGCGCTCGCTCTATGGCGCGCAACTGGAAGAGCCCGCGATGCTGAAATTCATCGACGAGTTCTCGGCCTACCGCCTCGATGAGGTGATGGGCGACTGGAAGCCCTATGAGGCCATCGTCTACAACGCGCTGGAACAGACCTGCCGCCGCAACGGCGTCGTGTCCCGTCCCGAGGATGCACGCTGGGTCTACGAGCAGGTCCCGAGCTGGGGGCCGCATCCCGATGTGCCCGCGGGCCTCGCCAAGGTCGCCGAGAAGATCCCGCTGGTGATCCTGTCGAATGCGATGGACGACCAGATTCCGCACAACGTCGCCCGGCTCGGCGCGCCGTTCCACGCCGTCTACACCGCGCAGCAGGCGGGTGCCTACAAGCCGCGCTTCAAGGCCTTCGAGTACATGCTCGACATGCTCGGCTGTGGCCCGGAAGACATCTGCCATGTCTCCTCGTCCTTCCGCTACGACCTGATGTCGGCGCATGACCTCGGCATCAAGAACAAGGTCTGGGTGAACCGGGGCCACGAGCCGCCGAATCCCTATTACGGCTATGTCGAAATCCGCGACATCGGCGGGCTGCCGGGCGTTTTTGGCCTCTGACACACCGGCGCCGAACGACGGCCGGCGCCCTTCCCCATCGCGGCGGCCCTTGCGGTGCCGCGATGGTGGCAGCAACGCCGCTAGCCGCCGAGCTTCAGGCTGCGCAGCGGCACGGTGCGGCTGGCAAAGGGCTTTCGCAGGACGATCTTCGTCGTGAACTTGATGATGCCGACATCCAGCTCAATCAGATGGTCGCGGATCTCGCTGAACCGCGACATGCTGGTGGCGGTGATCTTCAGGATGTAGTCGCAGCCGCCGCTGACATTGTAGCACTCCGTGATCTCGGGCAGCTGTTCGGCCGCTTCCTCGAAGATGCGGAAGCTGTTGCGGCGATGCTCGCCGATCGTGATCTCGCTGAAGACGGTGATGAACTCGCCGAGCTTCTCGATCGCGATGTCGGCCTCGAACCCCCGCAGCACGCCGACTTCCAGCAAGCGCTTCACCCGCGCGAGGCAGGGGCTGGGCGAAAGGCCTACCGCAGCGGCCAGCTCGACATTCGAGCAATGGCCGTTGCGCTGGAGATGGTCGAGAAGCTTGAAGTCGAGCCGGTCGAGTGAAACTGCGGGCCCCATGCGCTCATGCTCGTTCTGGATCTCAAAATGCGGCAGCCCGCGCCTCTGACGCCCTGCCGCCCCGCTCCGTACCGGGTTGCCCGGCTGCCCGCGGGCACCATGCGATCCTCAGACGGTTCGCCCCGTCGTGCAAGCCGCCTCAGGGAGCGGCGGCTGCGAGCGCATCCCCGAGCGCCTGCAGGAAGCGGTCGACATGGCTCGCTTCGCAGACCAGCGGCGGGCGAACCTTCAGCGTATCCTCATTCGCACCGGTCGCGCTGATGAGGACGCCGTCGTCGCGCAGGGCATTGACGATGTTCAGGGCCATGACGCGTCGCTCTGCGGGCGCCATGCCGTCGAGGCCGATATCGATGCCGAAGAAGAGCCCGGCATGGCGCCAGGCCAGCAGACCCGGCCTGCGTCCCGCCAGCTCTACCAGGCCGGCATCGAGGCGCGCCCCCATCGCGAGCGCATTTTGCGGGATCCGATCGCGCTGCAGGACCGTGAGAACGGCATCGGCCGTCGCGATGCCGATGGTGTTGCCTGCGAAGGTGTTGGAGTAGCGGGCCGTCCTGCCGAAGCGATCCATCGGCGCATGCCGGCCGACGACGGCTCCGATCGGGAAGCCGTTGCCCATCGGCTTGCCGAGCGTGGCGAGGTCGGGCGCGATGCCATGGCGCTCGAAGCCCCAGAGATGCGCACCCGTTCGGCCGAAGCCCGGCTGCACCTCGTCGGCGATGAAGAGCCCGCCCGCCTCGCGGACGGAGGCGACCCCGCCGGCGATGAAGCCCGGTGGATCGACCCAGACGCCATCGCTGGAGAAGATGCTGTCGATCAGGAGCGCGGCGACGCCGATCCCGCGCCGGTCGAGATCGGTGATAGCGGCCCGCACCTGCGCCTCGAAGAACTCGGCCGCCTGCGCAGCCGGTACGCCGGCAGGCCCCGGCAGCGACACCAGCCGTACCGATGGGCTGAGCTGTACGGCCGCCCCCAGATTGGGCGAGACCGCTGCGACCGCCGCGCTCGTACCGTGATAGGCATAGGACGAGACGATCACGCCTTCGTTCCCACTGGCCAATTTGGCGATCCTGAGCGCGAGGTCGTTGGATTCGCTGCCCGTGCAGGTGAAGACGACCCGGTCGAGTTCCTGCGGGAAGGTGGCAACCAGCCGTTCCGCATAATCGACGAGCTGCGGCTCGAGATAGCGCGTGTTGGCGCTGATCAGGCCGGCCTGCGCCGCCATGGCCGCGTTCACCTCGGGGTGGCAATGCCCCAGCGAGGGGACATTGTTGTAAAAATCGAGATAGGGGCGGCCGTCGGGGTCGTAGAGCCACATCCCCTCGCCGCGAACGAAATGAACGGGCTTGCGATATTGCAGCCGGTAGGACGCGCCGAGGACCGCATCGCGACGAGCGATCAACTCCGCGTCGCGGGGGTCGATGTCGGCTTCGCCCGGCCTGTAGCGGTTGGGCATGAGATCGACGGACATGGGCTTTAGCCTGTGACTATGGATGAGGGAGCGGGGCGGCGCCCGGCGGTGGAGTGGATGGCGGCTGCGGGATGTCCGGTCCTCATCGGGTCGCTGCCATGACGGCCTCCCGTAACTCGCCCGCGCCAAGTGCGGAGAGGATCGACAGACCCCGTTCGGCGCGACCGACATTCTTGTTGATATAGGCCGCATTCTCCGGAAACAGGTGGGAGCGCCAGTAATTGATCAGGATCAGCGCGCTCTGGCGCGCCTTCATCAGCCCGACCAGCAAGCCGGCTTCGATGCCGGACAGCGGCAGGGCCTCGGCATAGCCGGCAATCAGATGCTCGGCCCCGCCCAAAGGAAGAGACGGATCGCTGACGACATGGCTCGCCGCGATGGCGAGATCCTGGATGCGAGGCCCGTAACAGCCGTCGCCGAAGTCGATGAAGGCGATGCCATCGTCGGTCGCGAGCATGTTGAAGGGGCTGGGGTCGTTGTGAGCGACCTGCCAGGGCACCTCGCCCAGCCGGGGGGCGATGTCTCGCTGGAAATCCGCCATCGCCCGGCGCACCGCCTCGGCGACCGGGCCGGACGGCAGGTGATGCTGCAGCTCCATCAGGCCCGGCCAGCACCGGACATGCCAGAGCACCGGCCGGTGCATCGCCGGAAGTTCGCTCGAGCCCAGAGCGAGATCGAGCTGTCCGAGGGCCCGGCCGGCCTCGCGGAGCAATCCGGGCGTCGCCGGCAAACGGTGCAGGGCCGTGCCGTCCAGGCGGGTCTGGAGATAGCCGCAGACGCCGTCGCGCTCGACCATCGGCTTCCCATCGCGCGTCGGCAGGATACGGGGCGCGACGAAGCCCTCAGCCCCCGCGACGGCGGCAATCGCGGCGGATTGGAAGCGGAAGCTCTCGACCGCCGCCGGCTGCGCCGAGACCTTGAGGATCAACCGCCGATCATCGGGGAGGCGCACCTCGGCGGTGCATTCGACCTCGGAGGACAGGATTTCGATCTGGCCCGACAGACCGTAGTTCCGCGCCAGAAGGTCCTCCATCCAGCCGGCGAGCACGACACCCGGGGGCGCCGCGAGAACGGCGGCGGCCTCGCGCAGATAAACGGCGTCGTCAGCCACGATGCCGGCCGATCTCGCCCCGTCCCCGGCCGCGACGATGCGCCCGCTCGCGTCCTGTGGGAGATCAGCATCGCTCTCGAGACTCAACCGGGTTCTCCGCGCCTTGCAACGATCAGCCATAGGGCAACCCGGACTCGTCTTGGCCGTCCCGATCACGTCCTGTAACGGGAAGATTAGGCCCGCGGCGCTGCGCAAGATGCTTCAAGTCGCCGATCGCGAGCACAAGATGTCGCGTTTCCGACCGCCTTCGGCAGATGATTGGGCCGATCGCCAAGTTCCTCCAAAAGGATCCGCCCATGCTCGCCGTCCTCGCCAACCGCACCTATGGCCGGCTCTTCCTCGCGCAGATCATCGCGCTGCTTGGTACCGGCCTGCTGACGGTCGCGCTGGGGCTGCTCGCGTTCGCCCTTGCGGGCGAAAAGGCTGGCACGGTTCTCGGCACGGCGCTGGCGATCAAGATGGTCGCTTACGTCACAATTGCGCCGGTTGTCGGGGCGTTCGCCGCTCAGCTTCCGCGCAAGGCATTCCTCATCGCGATGGATCTGGTCCGGGCCGCAATCGCGCTGCTTTTGCCCTTCGTCAGCGAGGTCTGGCAGATTTACGTCCTGATCTTCCTGCTGCAGTCCGCCTCGGCCGCCTTCACCCCGACCTTCCAGGCGACGATCCCCGACGTGCTGCCCAACGAGGCGGACTATACCAGGGCCCTCTCGCTCTCGCGGCTGGCCTATGATCTGGAGAGCCTGATCAGCCCGATGCTGGCCGCCGCACTGCTGACGCTGATCAGCTATCACTGGCTGTTCTCCGGCACGGTCGCAGGCTTCCTCGTCTCCGCCGCTCTCGTGCTCTCGGTGACGCTTCCGGTCTCGCCGGCCATCGCGCGGACGGGCGGAATCTATGATCGGACCACGCGGGGGATGCGGATCTACCTGGCGACGCCGCGGCTGCGCGGCCTGCTCGCGCTCAACATGGCGGCGGCAGCCGGCGGCGCGATGGTGATCGTCAATACGGTCGTCTTCGTGAAAGGCCGGCTGGGACTCGGCGACGGCGAGGTCGCGCTTGCACTGGGCTGCTTCGGTGGCGGCTCGATGATCGCCGCGCTCGCCTTGCCACGGCTGCTAGAGCGGCTGCCCGACCGACGTGTCATGTTCGCGGCCGCGATCGGTCTCGGTTGCGTTCTCGCGGTCGCGGCGGCCCTCCTGTCCGGGAGCGCGGGAAGCCCGGGCTCGACCTTGTGGCCGGGTCTGCTGGCGACCTGGCTGCTGCTCGGCCTGGGCTATTCCGCCGTGCAGACGCCATCGGGGCGGCTGCTGCGTCGCTCGGTCCATGCGGAGGATCGACCGGCCGTCTTCGCCGCGCAGTTTGCGCTGTCGCATGCCTGCTGGCTGCTGACCTATCCGCTGGCCGGTTGGCTCGGGGCCACCATGCCGGTCGCTCTGGCCTTCAGCATGTTCGCCCTCCTGACCTTCGCCGCCATCATGGCCGCGGCGCAGGCTTGGCCGTCGGAAGAGGCCGGCGACCTCGTCCACCGCCATGACGATCTGCCGGCCGATCACCCGCATCTCGCCGGTGCGGCGCAAAACGTTCATGCCCATGCCTTCGTGATCGACGATCTCCATCGACATTGGCCCGCGCGCGCTGGTTGAAGAGGCCTTTTGGCGGGGATAGGGCCCTGGCAGGACGTGTGCCCGGCGTTCGTGGAGAACCGGACGCCCGCCCCTGTCAGCCCGTCTGTGCGGTGTCCGACAAGGTCGCGCGGATGCTGCGATCGAGGAGGCCCGCGGCGGCGCCTTCGATCTCCATGGCGGCGCTGGCACGCACGACGGAGAGCGCCGGCATGGCGAAGCCCGCCATTGCCCCTTCCTGACGAAAAAGCGTGTCGAGCCGGGCGAAGAGCGCCGCATTGGCGACGAGCGGCCCGCTGACGAGAATGCGGCGGGGAAAGAGCAGCCGGCAGGCATTGGCGAGGGCTCTCGCCAGGATGACCGCTGCGGCCTCGATGTCGGGAACGGAGAGCAGGTCGCAGTCGGCCAGCGCGTCGGCAAGCCCCTCCTCATCCTCCCCGAGCTGCGGCCAGAGCTGCCGCAGGACCGGCAGCAACGCCCAGAGCGCGGCACCCGTCTCGAGACAGGCGGTGTTGCCGCAGCCGCAGCGACGGCCTTCGAGCACGGAAAATCGCCAGTGGCCAATCTCGCCGAAGGGGCCGCCCGCGGGTGAGAGCGGCTCGCCATCGACGGCATGGGCCAGGCCGATGCCCCAGCCCCAATGCAGCAGGAGTGTGCCGCTGGCGAAACGGTCCGGCTCGCGGGCCACGCGGGCGCGCAGCTCGGCGTCGAGATTTCGGCCGATGCGGACGGGCGCGGCCGCGGGGCCGAGCAGAGCCTCGACATCAAGCTCGCGCATCGCGGGCCAGCGCGAGGCCATCAGCCAGCGGCTCTGGCGCAGGTCGATCAGTCCGGAGAGCGAGACGGCCGTGCCCGCATGGACCATGCCGTGCGGCATCGCGCCCCGCAGCGTCGCGGCGAGTTCGCGCATGGCCTCTCCCATCGCCGCATTGTCAGCGTCGCGCGGCACCGGGCGGGTCGTGCGGAGGATGACATCGCCCTTGAGGTCGATCAGCGCTCCCGCCAGCGACTGGCTGATGATGTGGATGACCGAGCAGCCGATGGCGCGGGGATTGGCGATCAGCACGCCGGCAGGGCGCCCCCTGCCCCGTCCGCCGCCGGCCGTTTCCGCCAGCAGCCGGCAGGCCAGGAGTTCACCGACCGCGCGCGAGACGGTCGAGGACCGCAGGCCCGACAGGCGGCCGATCTCGGGGCGCGACTGGGCCCTGCCCTCTGCGACGATCCGGTAGACCAGGGCGCGGTCGCGCTCCTGTGCAGAGGTGGCCGCCGCGTCCGCCGACGGCTCGGCGCCTGAATATTTTAAAACGCGCTTGTTCAAAATACGAATTGCCTTTTCGACAGGCTTTTCTAGACTGAAAGCAGTCGTTTTCAAACATTTTATCGAGTAAGCGGTTCAAAATTACCATGATCGATGTGCGGATCGTCCCGGACAAGCAGATTCTCGGCGTGCAGGCTGCGGCCTGCGGCGCGGCGGCCATCCGCGAGGCTTTGTCCCGCTACGGAGAGGCGACGATCGTCGTCGCCACCGGCGCCAGCCAGTTCGAGATGCTGCAGGCGCTCGTCGCGGCCGACGACATCGACTGGTCGAAGGTCACGGCGTTCCATCTCGACGAGTATGTCGGCCTCGGCACGGACCATCCGGCGAGCTTCCGGCGCTATCTGGAGGAACGTTTCGTCGGCCCGCTCGGCGGCAAGGTCCGCTTCATGCCGGTCGACGGGTTGGCCGAGCCCGCCGCCGAGGCGAAGCGCCTGAACGGGCTGATCGGCGGGCGCAGGATCGATGTCTGCTTCGCCGGCATCGGCGAGAACTGCCATCTCGCCTTCAACGACCCTCCGGCCGATTTCGAGACCGACGATCCCTACATCATCGTGACGCTCGACGAGGCGTGCCGCCGCCAGCAGTTCGGCGAGGGCTGGTTCCCGAGCCTCGAGGCGGTGCCGCAGCGGGCGATCTCGATGAGCGTCCGCCAGATCCTGAAGAGCGCGCTGATCGTGCTGTCCGTCTCCGACACCCGCAAGGCGCAGGCGACGCGCGACGCGCTGGAGGGCGAGGTGACGCCGCTGCATCCGGCCTCCATTCTGCAACGCCATGAGCGGACGGTCGCCTTCGTCGATCCAGCGGCGGCCTCGCTGCTGAGCCGGAGCTGACCGCGGGCCATGGTGGTTTCGGCCGGTCTCGTCGATCTCCAGGTCAACGGCTTCGCCGGCATCGACTTCAACACGGAGACGATCACGGCCGACGCGCTCGACCAGGCGCTGGAGGCGATGCTGGCGACCGGCGTCACGACCTGCCTGCCGACGCTGATCACGGCCTATCCCGACGAACTCGAGGCCCGGTTCCGCGCGCTGGATGCCGCCGTCTCGGCCAGCCGGCTCGGACCGGCGATGTGCCCCGGCTACCATCTCGAAGGCCCGTTCCTGAACTCGGGGGCGGGCTATGCCGGCTGCCACCCGCCGGGAGCGATGACGGCCGCCGACCCCGCGCTGGTTGCAAGGCTGCAGAGCCTGGTCGCCCGTCCGATCCTGATGGTGACGCTCGCGCCGGAACTGCCCGGCGCGCTCGATCTCATCCGCACGCTGTCGCGCGGCAGAACGGTGGTCGCTCTCGGGCATACCGCTGCCGATTTCAGCCAGATCGCGGCGGCCGCCGAGGCGGGCGCGACGCTTTCGACGCATCTCGGCAACGGCATGCCGCAGAGCGCCCACAAGCTGGAGAATCCGATCTTCGCCCAACTCGCCGAGGACCGGCTGCAGGCCTCCTTCATCGCCGACGGCATCCATCTCCATCCCGCCGCCCTGAAGGTGCTGCTGCGCGCCAAAGGGCTCGACCGCGCCATGCTGGTCACGGATGCCGTGGCCGGGGCCGCGGCGAAGCCAGGTCCCTATCGTTTTGCGGGCATGGACATCCTGCGCACGCCGGAGGGGGCGATCCGCCTGCCCAGCGGCTCGCTCGCCGGCTCCGCCTTGTGTCTCGATCAGGCCGTGCGCAACATCGTGCGCTGGGGCATCGCGACGCCCCAGCAGGCGCTGGCGATGGCCTCGGACCATCCGCTCGCGCTGCTCGCTCCGGCCTTGGCTGCGCATGGCCTGCCGATGCCCTACGGCGAGGTGAGCTGGCGCGAGGATCTGACGGTCGAAAGCCTACGGCTCGGGCCCATCGAGCGCCGCTACGGCCCTCGGCACGCGACGTTCTCAACCACTGAAACAACAAGGGGAGACCAAGCATGACAGCCGATTTCAAGGGACTCGACCGACGCGCCGTGCTCGGCGGCCTGGGCACGCTCGCCGCGACCGGCCCGGCCGCCTTCGCCGCCTCGCCACCGCTGCCGGCCGCGCCGGTCGCAATCAGCATCATCGATGTCGGCGGTGCGCTGGCGCTGATGCAGAAGGCCTTCGAGGACTACCGCGCCGCCAATCCCAAGCTGGTCTCCCGCATCGCCTTCGTGAAGGCGCCGGCACCGGAGCTCGCCAGCAAGATCAAGGCGCAGCAGGAGGCGGGTCGGGCCGATCTCGACCTCGTCCTGACCGGCAGCGACGGGCTGGCGGCGGGCCTCGACCAGAAGCTCTGGCTCAAGATCCTGCCCGACTTCGCCGACAAGTTCCCCAACATCGAGGCGAATTACGAGCCGGCCGCGCTGAACCTTCACAAGGTCCAGGGCGACGGCTTCGGCGTCGTGGTGAACTACTACCCTTCAGGGCCGCTGCTCGAATACATGCCCGACCGGGTCAAGACGCCGCCGACCACAGCCGAGGAGCTGCTCGCCTGGGCCAAAGCCAATCCGAACCGCTTCATGTATGCGCGCCCGACCAATTCCGGGCCCGGCCGAACCTTCATGATGGGCCTGCCCTATATCCTCGGCGACAAGGACCCGCAGGACCCGGTCAATGGCTGGGACAAGACCTGGGCCTATCTCCAGGAACTCGGGCAGTACATCGAGTACTACCCGGCCGGCACGGGCGCGACGATGAAGGAGTTCGGCGACGGCTCGCGCGACATCATCATCTCGACCACCGGCTGGGACATCAATCCGCGCGCGCTCGGCATCGTGCCGAAGGAAGCCAAGATCCAGACGCTGAAGGGCTTCCACTGGGTCTCGGACGCCTTCTTCATGTGCGTGCCCAAGGGCGTGCCGAACGACCGTCTGGCGGTCGTGCTCGACATGATGGCGCATGTGCTGACGCCGAAGATGCAGGCCTATGCCTATGACGAGGGCTATCTCTATCCCGGCCCGGCGGTGAAGAACGTGCCGCTGTCGCTGGCGCCGGAGAGCAGCCAGAAGGTCATCGCCGAGTTCGGCCGGCCCGAATATGCCGACCTGATCGCCAAGAACCCGATCGAACTGCCGCTGAAGCCCGACAAGATGGTCGTCGCCTTCCGCAAATGGGACGAGCTGGTCGGCTCCAAGCGCGCCCGCTGACCTCCCGCGACCCAAATGCGAAAGCCCCGCAGTCTCTGGCTGCGGGGCTCTTTTTCAGGTGCGATCGACGGCGCCGCGGCTCAGGCGAGCGGCCAGCCCTTGGCGGAGGAAACCGCCCGCATCACGCCGCGCAATTCGGCCAGGCCCTTGAGGCGGCCGATGATCGGATAACCGGGATGGGTCGGCTTGCCGATGTCGTCGAGCAGCTCGTGACCATGGTCGGGACGCATCGGAATGCGCCAGTCGGCGAGGCCCGCCAAGCGCCGGCGCTCCTGCTCCTCGAGCAGCACGCTGACCAGCGCCACCATGTCGGTGTCGCCGTCGAGATGGTCCGCCTCCATGAAGGAGCCGTCGGCATCCTTGGCGACGTTGCGCAGATGCGCGAAGTGGATGCGCTCGGCGAAGCGGCGGGCGATCCCCGGCACGTCGTTGGTCGGCCCCGCACCGAGCGAGCCCGAGCAGAGCGTCAGGCCGTTCGCCCGGCTGTCGACCGAACCGAGGATGAAGGCGATGTCGGCTTCGTTGGAGACGATGCGCGGCAGGCCCATCAGCGGACGCGGCGGATCATCGGGGTGGATCGCAAAACGCATCCCGAGCTCGTCGGCCAGCGGGATGATCTCGCGCAGGAAGCGGGCGAGGTTCTCGCGCAGGATCGCCGGCGTCACGCCGCGATAGCGGTCCAGCATCTTGCGCAGGCCGGGAATGTCGTAGCGGTCATAGGCGCCGGGAAGGCCGGCCATGATGTTGGCCAGCAGCTTCTCCTTGTCGGCCTCGGAGGCGCGCTGCGCCCAGGCCTTGGCGGCTGCGAGCGTCGCCTCGGAGAACTCGGCCTCGGCGCCCGGACGCTCCAGCATGTAGCAGTCGAAGGCCGCGAATTCGACGATGCCGAAGCGCAGCGCACGGCCGCCACCGGGCGTCGGCCAGGCGAGTTCGGTGCGGGTCCAGTCCAGCACCGGCATGAAATTGTAGCAGATCGTCTTGATGCCGCAGGCGGCGAGGTTGCGCATCGAAGCGCGGTAATTGTCGAACAGGGCGGTCTGGTCACCCTCGTTCAGCTTGATCCGCTCATGGATCGGCAGGCTCTCGACGACGCTCCAGCGCAGGCCGAGCGAGGCGTCCTCCGCGATCAGCGCCTTGCGCTCCTCGATCGCCTCGACGCTCCAGACCTCGCCATAGGGGATGTCGTGGAGGGAGGTGACGATGCCACGCGCGCCCGTCTGCCGGATCTGCGGCAGGCGAACGGCGTCCCTGGGTCCGAACCAGCGCCAGGTTTCTTCCATATCGGGGTGTCCTTCGTCAGCAATGATCGTCTTGAGGGTGAGCGGCGCCTGTCAGGGACCGGGCGGCTTCGCGCCGAGGCGGCTCTTGTCGAACGCGTCGAGATGAGCCTGGGCGATGGTTTCGATGGCGTCGAAGACGGTGCGCAGATGGGCGCGCATCGCGGCCTCGGCCCCGGCTGCGTCGCCGGCGCCGACACGCGCCGCGATCTCGCGATGCTGGCTGAGGATCATGTCCGACCAGGTCGGCGTTTCCAGCGACAGGCAGCGCACGCGGTCGAGCTGTGCCTTGACGGTCTCGATCATGCTCCAGACGGATGGGTGGCGGGCCAGCCGCGAGAGCTCGGCATGGAACGCCTCGTCGAGCCGGAAGAAGCTCACCCGGTCTCCCGCCTGCATCGCTTCGGCCTGCTGGGCCACCAGCGCGTCGAGGCGGGCCCGGCCCTCCTCGTCCAGCCGCTCGGCGGCGAGCGCGACAGTGCGGCATTCCAGCGTCTCGCGCACGAACTGGCTGTCATAGACCGCCGCGAGGTCGATCGGCGCGACGAAGGTGCCGACCTGCGGCACGACGACCAAGAAGCCTTCCTCGACCAGCCGCTTGAAGGCTTCGCGCACGGGCGTGCGGCTGACGCCGAAGCGCAGAGCCATGCGCGCCTCCGACATCGCCGCACCCGGCAGCAGTGCTGCGCCGAGAATATCGGCCCTCAGAGACCGGTGGATCTGGTCGGTGCCGTGGCGGACCGCTGAGATGGTCATTGCAATCTCGTTGATTAGTATACTAGCATACCAACGCTGCGAACGGAGCGTCAACCGTCCCTGGATGGGAGGACGCCGCGGACAGGCCGGGAGATCCGGCCCGCCCGCAGGATGCCGGGCAGCCTGATGATCGGGAGGACAGGACGTGCTTTCAGCCTTCAGGGCCCTGTGGATCGACATGGGTGCGGCATGCCCGCAGACATGCCGACGCGCCGCCTGACAGCCGTGATGCCCTCGCCTCCCGCTCCCCGATTCTTGTCCGCAGGCGCTGCTCGCCTGCCCGCAACCGCGTGGCTTCCATGACGATACATGCCGCCAATTTCCGCGAGCTGAAGCTCGATCGCCTCAGCCGCGATTTCGGAACACACAACGCCCTCAAGGACGTCTCGCTGACGATCCGCAAGGGCGAGTTCATCGCTCTGCTCGGCCCCTCGGGCTGCGGCAAGTCGACGACGCTGAACCTGATCGCGGGCCTCCTGCCGGCGACCGGCGGCGGCATCTGGCTCGACGAGAAGCGCATCGATCCGCTGCGGCCCGAAGAGCGCGGTTTCGGCATGGTGTTCCAGAACTACGCGCTGTTCCCGCACATGAACGTCCGCCGCAACATCGGCTTCGGCCTGAAGATGCGCGGGCTGCCCAAGGCCGAGATCGACAAGCGCGTCGAGGAGGCGGTGGCGCTTGTGCGGCTGCAGAGCCAGGTCGACAAGCTGCCTGGCCAGCTTTCGGGCGGCCAGCAGCAGCGCGTCGCGATCGCGCGGGCCATCGTGGTCGAGCCGCCGCTGGTGCTGATGGACGAGCCGCTCTCGAACCTCGACGCCAAGCTGCGGCTGGAGATGCGCGCCGAAATCCGCCGCATCCACAATGCGCTCGGCGCCACCACGATCTACGTCACCCATGACCAGGAAGAGGCGCTGTCTCTAGCCGACCGCATCGTCGTGCTGCGCGACGGGCAGATGCGGCAGGTCGGCACGCCCGAAGAGCTCTTCTCGCAGCCCGACCATCTCGACGTCGCCGAGTTCATGGGCTTCCGCAATGTCGTGAAGGGCCAGGTGAAGGCCCTGGAAAGCGGCACGGCGGCTGTCGCCGTCGGCGGTGCCACCATCAAGGGCCGCAGCCGCGGTGCGGTTGCGGCCGGCCAGGCCGGCCATGTCGCGATCCGGCCGGAGGATCTGCATCCGGTTGCAGCCGGCGAGAAGGGGCTTCAGGCGACGATCATCTCCACCGAGTTCCGGGGCCGCGAATTCGTCGGCTTCGGGCGGATGGAGGACGGCACGGATCTATCGTTCCTCGCCCATGACAAGCTTGAGCCGGGAGCGACGGTGACGCTCGGCGCGGCGCCCGACCGGGTGCTGGTGTTCGGCGGAGGCGCGGCATGAGCGCGGCCCTCGACGACATCCCGCTGAAGCAGCGGCTGGCGGCCCGCGGGGTCGACGGCCTGACCCTGCTCGTCGTTCCGGCGGTCATTTTCCTGCTGCTGCTCTTCATCTACCCCTTCCTGTACGGGCTGGTGCTGTCGTTCAATCCCAAGCACGGCGGCGCCTTTGCCAATTACAGCCGCTTCTTCTCGGATTCCTTCCTTTACGGGACGATCGCGACGACCCTCTGGCTCGCTTTGCCGGTAACGCTGCTGACGCTGGTCTTCGCCGTGCCGATCGCCTTCCGCGTCCGGCTGCTGCAACGCCAGCGGCTGCTGACGACGCTGCTGGTGATTCCTATCACGCTTGGCACCGTTCTGGTGGCACAGGGGCTGCTGGCCTATCTCGGTCCGCAGGGCTGGTTCAACCGCAGCCTGATGTGGATCGGCCTGATTTCGACGCCGATCAAGCTCCTGCACAACTACTGGGGCGTGATGCTGTCGCTGGTGATCACGGGCTTCCCCTTCACCTTCCTTTTGACGCTGTCCTACCTCTCGGGCATCGATCCCGCGCTGGAGAAGGCCGCCGCGACGCTGGGCGCCGGCCCCTGGGAGCGTTTCAAGCACATCCTCTTCCCGCTGCTGCTGCCGGGTCTGGCGATCACCTTTTGCCTGAGCTTCGTGCAGGCCTTCTCGGTGTTCCCCTCCGCGGTGCTGCTGGGGGCGCCCGCGGGGCCAACGCGGGTGATCTCCATCGCGGCCTATCAGGCGGCGTTCGAGGAATACGACTACTCGCTGGCCTCCGCGATCGCGATGATCATGGGAATGGTGCAGCTGTCGATCGTGGTGCTGGTGTTGAGCCTGCGCGGCCTGCTCTATCGCGGGCCGGCCGGCGGCGGGAAGGGTTGAGTCGATGGTCGCCGATACCCGTCTCTCGACGAAGATCTGGGCCGCCGCCAACTGGGCGCTGATCGGGTTCTTCCTGCTCAACCTGCTGGCGATGATCGCGACCGTGATCACCAGCTCCTTCGCCACGCGCTGGCTCGGGACCTGGTTTCCGGCCGGCTGGACGACGCGCTGGTACTATTCCGCATGGTCGGAGTTCCAGCTCTCCGACGTACTGACCGTCACCTTCCAGATCGTCTTCCTGGTGGTGCTTTTGTCAGGGCTGATCGGTGTGCCGGCTGCCTATGCGCTGGCGCGGCGCGACTTCCCCGGCAAGAAGATCGTGATGCTGCTGTTCCTGCTGCCGCTGCTGGTGCCGCCGATCACCTACGGCATTCCGCTGGCGACGGTGCTCTACAAGCTCGGGCTCGCGGGCCAGATGTCAGGCGTCGTCCTCGCGAACCTCGTGCCGACTGTCCCCTTCGTCATCCTGGTGATGATCCCCTTCATCGAGCAGATCGACACCAAGATCGAGGCAGCGGCGCGTGTGTTCGGCGCCAACACCTTCAAGCTCTTTATCCATGTGCTGCTGCCGCTGCTCATGCCCGGCATTCTGGCAGCGCTGCTGCTGGTGCTCGTGCGCACCATCGCGATGTTCGAGCTGACCTTCCTGACCGCCGGCCCGACGAGCCAGACGCTGGTGGTGGCGCTCTACTACGCCGTCTTCGCGGCGGGTGTGCGGGCGGTGCAGTCCATCGACGCGATGGCGGTGATCTACATGGTCACCACGCTGGTCTGGCTGGTGATCGCGCTGCGCTTCGTCAACCCGACGCAGATCGTCGGAGGTGGCGGACGGCGCTGAGACGACCGGCGGCGGGCCACGGCCCGCCGCTCTCGACCATCGAAACCCCGGCGGCGCCTGTCCGAGGCGCCGGATAGAGGGGCAACCCAGGGAGAGACACCAATGACCGACAAGACGCAGTTCAGGCCCCATCGCCGCGCCGTCATGGCAGGCGTCGCCAGTGCCGCCGCGCTGGCCGCAACCGGGGTGCGCGCGCAGGGCGCCCCGGTTTCGCTCAACATCATCGACGTCGCGGGCAATCTCCAGCTGACGCAGGCCTCGATCGAGGCCTTCGTCAAGGCGAACCCGAAGCTGATCTCGCGGCTGAACTTCTCCCGCGCCCCCTCGCCCGAGCTGCCGGCGAAGCTGAAGGCCCAGCAGGATGCCAACCGCGTCGATATCGATCTCGTCCTGACCGGGCCGGGCGCCATGTCGGACGGTATCCAGCAGGGTCTTTGGGTCGACCTCTGGAAGTCCCATGGCGCCGCCCTGCCCAAGCCCGAGGACATCTATCACGAGCAGGCGCTCATGATGCAGAAGAACTTCGGCCAGAACGAGGGGGTGGCGGTCGTCTACTCACCGTCGGGCCCGCTCTTCGGCTACAGCGCCGAGCGGCTGAAGACGGTGCCGAAGACCGCCGCCGAATTCCTCGCCTTTGTGAAGCAGAACCCCAAGCGCTTCACCTATGCGCGGCCGCTGAATTCCGGCCCCGGCTGGACCTTCCTGCAGGGGCTGCCCTACATCCTCGGCGATGCCGACCCGTCCGACCCGATGAAGGGCTGGGACAAGAGCTGGGCCTATCTCAAGGAGCTCGGCACCGGCATCGACTACTATCCGACCGGCACCGCCGCGACGATGAAGGAATTCGGCGACGGCACCCGCGACGTCATCGTCACCACCTTCGGCTGGGACATCAATCCGCGCGTGCTCGGCATCGTGCCCAAGGAAGCCAAGGTCTTCGCCCTCGCCAACACGCACTGGATCCCCGACACGCAGTTCATGTGCGTGCCGAAGGGCGTGCAGGCCGAGAAAATGCCGGCGCTGCTGGCGCTGATCAATCATCTGCTGAAGCCCGAGGCCCAAGCGGCGACCTATGACAAGGGCTATTTCTATCCCGGCCCGGCGATCAAGGGCATCACGCTCGACATGGCGCCTCAGGAGAGCCGCGACATCCTGAAGGAGTTCGGGCGCCCCGAATATGACGGCATGATCCTGCAGACCCCGACGCGTCCGCCGCTGACGCCCGAACGTCTGGTCGCCGCCTTCCGGCGCTGGGACCAGGAGATCGGCGTCGGTCACGGCGCGCCGAAGTAGCGGGGGCGACGCGGCATGCGCTTCGCGGCGATAGGGCTGGACCACCGCCACATCTTCCACATGGTGGGTAGATTGATCGAGGCCGGCGCGACCTGCGTCGGCTTCGATCCAGCGACCAGCGACGAACGCGTGCTCGCGGGGTTCCGCGAGCGCTTTCCTGCGCTCGCGCCGTGCGATCGTGAAGCGCTGCTCGACGACCCCACGATCGACCTCATCGCTTGCGCCGCCATCCCCCGCGACCGTGCGGCCATCGCCATCCGCTCGATGGAGGCCGGCAAGGATGTGATGCTCGACAAGCCCGGCGTCACCGATTTCGGCCAATTGGCCGCGGTCGAAGCCGCCGTGGCGCGGACGGGACGGATCTTCTCGATCTGCTTCTCCGAGCGCTTCGTCGTGCCGGCCACGATCGTCGCCGGCAAGCTGATCGCCGACGGCGCGATCGGCCGCGTCATCCAGACGGTGGGGCTGGGGCCGCACCGTCTCAACCGAGCGATCCGGCCCGGCTGGTTCTTCGATACGGCGACCTATGGCGGCATCCTGACCGACATCGCCTCGCACCAGATCGACCAGTTCCTGCATTTCACGGGCTCGACGGAGGCGCAGATCGTGACGTCGGCCGTCGGCCATTTCGGAGCGGACGATTGGCCTGGCTTCGAGGATTTCGGCGAGATCCTGCTGCGCGGCGACCGTGCCGGCGGCTATATCCGCTGCGACTGGTTCACAGCCGACGGCCTGCCGACCTGGGGCGACGGGCGGCTGACGCTGCTGGGCACCGAGGGCACGATCGAGCTGCGCAAATATGTCGACATCGCCGGCCGGCCCGGCACCGACCATGTCTTCCTCGTCGACCGCTCCGGCACCCGCCATATCGACGCATCGCGCGAGCCGCTGACCTATTTCCGCGATCTCGTCGCCGATGTCGGCGCGCGCAGCGAGACCGCGATGCGCCAGTCGCATGTCTTCACCGTCTGCCGACTCGCGCTGGAAGCGCAAGCGCAAGCCGTCAGGCTCGCGACCAGACCCGAACGGAGCGCCGCATGACCCGCCGCATCGGCCTTGCCATCATCGGCCTCGGACCGGCCTCGCTGCCGCATTCGAAGAGCCTGCTCGACCTCGCCGAGCGCGCGGATGTCCGCTTCGCCGTCAGCCGCTCCCCCGAGCGCGCCGCGACCTATGCCCGCGACTTCTCCTTCCCGACCTCGACTGACCTCGACGCGGTGCTTGCTGATCCGTCAGTGGATGCGGCGATCGTGCTGACACCGCCCTCCAGCCATCTCGAGGTCTCGCGGCGCTGCCTCGAGGCCGGCAAGCATGTGCTGGTCGAGAAGCCGCTGGAACTGACCAGCGCGCGCGGCGCGGAGCTTGTCGCGGCGGCGCGTGCCACCGGCAAGGTCTTCGGCGTGGTGCTACAGCATCGCTTCCGGCCGGCGAGCCTGCGCCTCAATGCAGCGCTCGACGGGGGCGAACTCGGCGGCATCGAGGCGGCTTTCCTGCAGGTGCCGTGGTGGCGCCCGCAGGCCTATTACGACGAGCCGGGCCGGGGCACGCTGGCGCGGGACGGCGGCGGCGTGCTGCTGACGCAGGCAATCCACTCGCTCGACCTGTTCCGCTCGCTGGTCGGCGTCTCGAAGGTCGTCGCCGCGCAGGCGCGCACCACCGGCCTGCACCGGATGGAGACCGAGGACTACGTCTCGGCCCTGCTCGAGACGGATTCGGGCGCGCCCGCGACGCTGGTGACGACGACGGCGGCCTATCCCGGCCATCCCGAGCGCATCGAGATCATCGGCACGAAAGGCTTCGCGGCACTGGTCGGCGGGCGGCTCGAACTGTCCTTCCTCGACGGGCGCAAGGAGGTGGTCGAGGCCGAGGGCTCGACCGGCAGCGGCGCCAACATCATGGACTTCCCGCACGACGCCCACCGCGCCGTGATCGGCGATTTCCTCGATGCGATCGTGGAAGGTCGCGACCCCGTCGTCACTGGCGAGGAGGCACTGGCCTCGCAGCATCTCGTCGACGCCATCCTGAAGACCGCCGGCTGGCCGGCGGCGCGCGGGACGGGAGGCTGACGCATGATCGCGGGGAGCGCCAGCGCATCGGCGAAGGCGGGACGAGGCTCAGCCCCGGAGTGCGGCCAGGCGCTTGACCCGCACGACCTCAGCCAGCGCCAGCAGCAGGTGATAGAGCACGCGCACCGGGACCGGGGCCACGACCGGTGCACCCGTGTCGTCGATGCGGTTGTGCCAGAGGCCGGTGCGGCGATCGACGAAGCGTTCGAACATCAGCGCCAGATGCGGATCGAGCCGCTCGGCCGCGACGGGATCGCGCTCGAACTCGATGCGCGCCGTCAGCGCCTTGAGATACTCCGTCTGCGGCCAGAGCAGCGCGGCGCCGTCGAGCACGGCACCATCGGGGCCGATCTCGTTGATGACGGGATGGGCCGCTCCGGGACCGTGATGGCGCTCGGCAAAGGCATAGAGTTTGCGGGCGGCATCGCGGCCCTCGGCGCCGCCGGTCAGCCGGTCGTGATGGTGCAACAGCCAGGTCCATTCGTAGTGATGGCCGGGCTCGCGGATCTGCCCGGCGCGGCCGCCCGCCGTCTGCCAGTCCTCGTAGAAAAACTCGCCGAGCGAGCCGGTCGCGGCATCGAGCATGCGCTCGCGCATCAGCCGCACGAGGCTGTCGGCGCGGGCGAGCCAGCGGCGGTCTCCCGAGGTCTCGGCCAAAGCGTGGCTGGCTTCAAGCAGATGCATATGCGGGTTTTGCCGGCGCGGCAGCGTGCCCAGCGTGTCCTCGGCGA
The DNA here is from genome assembly GCF_040546595.1 of Bosea sp. OAE506. Lineage (NCBI taxonomy): Bacteria > Pseudomonadati > Pseudomonadota > Alphaproteobacteria > Hyphomicrobiales > Alloboseaceae > Allobosea > Allobosea sp. OAE506. The sequence goes on from NZ_JBEPOB010000001.1 coordinate 4,222,566, forward strand.
AGCCACCCTGCGGATGGGCGAGCGCGGTCTCGATGAAGCCCATCACAGCCTCCGCCCGCTCCAGCCAGATCCCCTCGCCGCTCGCGCGGGCGAACCAGCCGCAGGCGAACAGCACGAAGGCGAGATCGTAGAAATCGGACTTCGCATCGACCGGTTCGCCGGCCAGCGTGCAGCGATGGCTGAAGAGCCCTTCCGGGCGCCGGCAGCGCGGCCAGAGGAAATCCATGCCATGACGGGCCGCGTCGAGCGCGCCGGGCACGCCCAGCAGATGGGCATGGCTGAAGACATAGGCCAGCCGCGCCGTCACAAGCGTGCTGCGTGTGTCGCTCTCAATTGCGCCGCCTTCGGGCGACACCATCTCGACATAGCCGGGTCGTTCGGGAGCCCAGGCTCGCGCCAGCCAGCCGGGCAGCAGCGTTCCCGTCAGCCAGCCCGCCAGCGCATCGGCCTCGTTGTCGTGCATTGCGCTGTCCTCGCCTTTCGCTCCGCCCTTCGTTCCAGGGCGGCGGCCTTCGACGGCAGGTCATACCTGACGGATTCCAAGCAGCGAACGAAAAAGGGAGAGACCCATGTCTGACGAAACCTCGAAGACCCGCAACGGCACCTCGCGACGCCAGTTTGTCGAGGGTGGCGTCGCCACGCTCGCCGCGCTTCCCGTGCTGGGTACGACCGGCGCACTGGCGCAGGCTCCGGCCCTGCCGAAGTCGCCGATCGCGCTGAGCATCATCGATGTCGGCGGCGCGCTGGCGCTGCTGCAGAAGCCGCTCGAGAACTATCGGGACGCCAAGAAGAACCTGGTCTCGCGCATGACCTTCACCAAGGCGCCGGCGCCGGAGCTGCCGGGCAAGATCAAGGCGATGCAGGAGGCCAAGCGCGTCGACATCGACCTCGTCATCGGCGGGCTCGACGCGCTCTCGGCCGGCATCGAGCAGAACCTCTGGGAGCCGCTGCTTCCCGCCCACGCGGCCTCGCTGCCCGATCCGAGCAAGATCCTGCTCAAGGCCGCGCTCGACATGCACAATCTCGGCGGCGGCCAGGGCATGTGCGTGGTCTACTATCCGTCCGGCCCGCTGCTCGAATACATGCCGGCCAAGGTCAAGACCCCGCCGACCACCGCCGAGGAACTGCTCACCTGGACGAAGCAGAACCCCAACCGCTTCCTCTATGCCCGCCCGGCCAATTCCGGCCCGGGCCGCACCTTCATCATGGGCCTGCCCTATCTGCTGGGCGACAAGGACCCCAAGGACCCGGTCAATGGCTGGGAGAAGACCTGGGCCTATCTCAAGGAACTCGGCCAGAACATCGAGTACTATCCGACCGGTACCGGCGCCACGATGAAGGAGCTCGGCGACGGCTCGCGCGACATGATCGTCTCGACCACGGGCTGGGACATCAACCCGCGCGCGCTCGGCATCGTGCCGAAGGAGGCCAAGATCCAGACGCTGAAGGGCTTCCACTGGGTTTCCGACGCCCAGTACATGTTCGTGCCCAAGGGCGTCGCCCCGGAGAAGCTCGCCGTCATCCTCGACCTGATCAGCCATACGCTGACGCCGGCGCAGCAGGCCTACACCTATGACGAGGGCTATTTCTATCCCGGCCCGGCGGTGAAGGACGTGCCGCTCTCGATGGCGCCGCCCGAGAGCCAGAAGGCGATCGCCGAGTACGGCCGGCCGGAATATGCCGATCTGATCGCCAACAACCCGATCGAGACGCCGCTGACGCCCGACAAGATGGTGGTGGCCTTCCGGCGCTGGGACGAGGAAGTCGGCACCAAGCGCAAGTAACCGAGCGCCTTCGCGAGGTCAGGGCCCCTTCCGGCGCTTCGCGATCCGGCGATATCGGTCTGATCGCCTCTCCATGCGGCCTCCCCAGCGGAGGCCGCATCCGTTTCGGCACCGTCCCGGTCTGGCGTCGCGACGCGCCGGCCCCGCAGCTTTACGGGACCCGCGGGGCTTCGGCTTGTGCCACGGAGCCGACCGGGAAGCCGAGAAAACCAAGGATCGCACGGGTCTGGGCGGCGACCATCGCGCCGCCGCCCGCATGACGGCAGCCGCGCGCCGCGGCGGCCTCCAGCAATGGCGTCATCGGCTTGGTGACGATATCGACGACGGCGGTGCGGGAAGTCAGGCCGCCGATGTCGAGGGCGAGCCCATCGCCCGGCGCCATGCCCACCGGCGTCGCATGCACCAACAGATCGAGATCCGCGACGGCAAACGCGCCGGCAACGGGTGTCGCCGGGCCGAAGGCGGCGACGCGCCGTGCCAGATCGGCTGCCCGGTCGTGATCGCGGTCGTCGATCGCCAGTGACGAGACGCCGGCCTCCGTCAGGGCGAAGGCGATCGCCGCGCCGGCCCCACCGGCCCCGACCAGACCGACCTTTGCGCCCTTCAAGCCCACGCCCAGCCCCTCGACGGCGCCCACGAGCCCGACTCCGTCGAAGATGTCGCCGATCCAGCGCCCCTCCGGCGTGCGGCGGGCCGCATTGACGGCTCCAACGGCCCGCGCCCGGCCGCTGATCTCGTCCAGAAGCGGCATCAGCCGCGCCTTGTAGGGCATCGTCACCACGAGCCCGTCGAGATTGGCCAGCGCCATGATGCCGGGCATGGCCCCATCGAAGCGCGCCTCGGGAACATGGAACGGCACGACCACCGCATCGTGCCCGGCCGCTGCCAGGAGCGGGTTGGCGTTTTGCGGCGAACGCGCGTGGATCACGGGATCGCCCAGGAAGCCGATCAGGCGGGTGGCCCCGCTGATGGCAGGAGCGGGAATCTGTTCGGACATCGTGGTGATCTTCCGGAACCGGGCAGGACTGAGATGCGGCTAGGCCGCAGGCGGGGGACCGGAGGAGGCGCGGATCACCAGTTCGGCCTCGGCCTCGAAGGAGGCGGCGCAGTCGCGCCCTTCCAGCCGGGCGGTCAGAACCTGAGCGGCCACGCGGCCGATCTCGGCACCGGGCACGCGCACCGTCGTCACCGGAACGGGCAGATGGCTCATGATCTCGATGTCGTCATAGCCGACGATCGAGAGGTCGGCCGGCAGGCGAAGGCCCATCGCGAGCGCCTCCAGCACGGCGCCCACGGCGAGATGGGCATTGCCGCAGATAATCGCCGTCGGCTTGGGATCGGTCTGCCAGAGGCTCCGCAGGAAGCGCCGCCCATCGGCGATCGACCATTCGCCCATGGCGAAATGCTGCGGCCGGACAGCAAGGCCGCGGCTGGCGAGCGCGTCCCGCACGCCGTCGAGGCGCGCGCTGGCGCGGTCGTTGTTGAGGGTCGACTGCGCGATGACACCGAAGCGGACATGGCCGAGATCGGCCAGGTGCTCCGTCATCATCATGAGCGCCTTGCGGTTGTCGGGGCCGACGCAGGTGCCGTGGGTCTGGGAGTCGTAGACGAAGGTGTTGACGAAGGGCATGTCGCGCCGCCGCAGCAGCGGCACCAGTTCGGGATGGTGCGCCTGCCCGACCAGGATCAGCCCATCGACGCCGCGCTCGACGAATTTGCGGACCTGACGCAGTTCCAGATCGGGATCATATTCCGAGCAGGCGAGCAGCAGCGTGTAGCCCGCCTGCGACAGCTCCGACTGGATCGCCTGCGTCGCATGGGCGAAATCACCGATCGACAGCGCCGGAAACACCGCGCCGATGGTCTGGGAGCGCCGGGTGCTCAGCGCCCTTGCCGCGCCGTCCGGCACCCAGCCCAGTTGCTCGACCGCGACTGCGATGCGCTCGCGCAGATCGGCCGAGACGACGTCGGGATTGTTGATGGCGCGCGAGACGGTCGCCGTCGAGACGCCCGCCGCCTGCGCCACCTCGCGCAAACCGACGCTGCGGCGCGCCTCGCCGCGCCCCTCGGACGGCACCATGGCGGCTCGCCTGTCGACAGTCTTGACCCTCGTCATGCGCTCATCTCTCCCGCTCCGGCCGGCAGGACCTCAGGCGAGCTGCGGTTTCGCCAGACCGTATTGCAGGCGGTAGATGCCATAATCGCGCGCCGGATCGTAGCCGGATGCGAAGGCCGACAGCGTCTGCGGCGGCGCATGGGCGGCAAGCGCCGCCTCGAGCGGCGCGGCCTCGACGGCCTCCACCAGCAGGATCCAGTCCGCCGTCTGGTCGGGCTCGCCGCGCAATGCCTTCTCGGCGGTGGCACCGCCACCACCGCCCTGCCCTTCGAGCAGATGCACGGCGGCGATCGAGGGCGCTGCCTGCAGCTTGTCCATCACTGTGCTCAGCCCGGCGAAGAATGCGTCACGCTCGCCGCTCGCTGCCAGCCGGAGCGTCGCGACGAAGGCCCCGTCGCCGAGCCCGCGGCTCCTCGCGACATGGCAGATCGTCCGCGACGTTTCGCGGAAATGCCGGACGACCTGCTGCGTCCAGGGCGACGGCGCGTTCAGCCGGGCCAGATAGTCCGGCGAGACCAGAACCTCAGGCGTCTCCGTCTCGTAGAAGTTGAAGTATTTCGGCGTGCCCCGCTCCGCCACATAGCGGCGCCCACGCAGGAAGCCCGGTACCGCGACGCGCTCGGGGATATGCTCGCCGATATGCCAGGCGACGAAATCGGCCTCCGCCTCGTCAGCGATGCCGTTCCAGATCGCCAGCACGCCCTTGCCCGCCAATGCCACGTCGTTCTCTCCTCAGACCCTGTGCAACTGCAGCCCGCCGCCGACATCGATATGGATGCCGGTCGCATAGGGGATCGCCCCCGTGACGAGCGCGGCGACGGTGCGCCCGACATCGGACGGCTCGCCCCAACGCTGCATCGGAATGCCGCCGGCCGCGAGCAGCGCATCGTATTTCTCGGTGGCGGGCGCCGTCATCGCCGTGCGGATCACGCCCGGCCGAACCTCGAACACGGCGATGCCGTCGGCGGCCAGGCGCGAAGCGAACAGCTTCGCCATCATGCCGACGCCGGCCTTGCTGATGCAGTAGTCGGCGCGGTTCTCGCCGACGATCTCGGCATTGGCCGAGCCGATGAAGACGATCGAGCCCGGCTGGCCCGGAGCACGCGCCAGCCGCCGGCGCGCGAACGCCTGCGTCAGGAAGAAGCCCGCCCGGAGATTCACCGAAAGCGTGTCGTCGAAGCTCCCCGGCGAGAGATCAAGCAGGTCGCCGCGCTGGCGCGAGGTGATGCCGGCATTGTTGACCAGGCAGTCCGGCTCTCCAAGATCGGCGGCAATCCGCTCGATCAGCGCGTCATGGCCGGCAAGATCGGCCACGTCGCGGCTGTAATAGGCGCCGGCGCCGGCCGGAATGGCTTGCGCCTCGGCGGCCGGCTCCTGGCTGACGCGCGCCACGACGAAGCCGGCGGCCGAGAGCGCCTCCGCGATCGCCGCGCCGATGCCGCGCCCCGCCCCGGTGACGATCGCAACGCGTTTCACGGCGCCGGTCTCGCGGCCTGACCGGCAGGGCCTCTCATGGTCGGGGCAAGGCGGCTCGGGCTTGACACTGGTCGACTCCCAATTCTATGCAAGCGGTTACAAAACCGGCTGCGAAAGTCAATCGCCCCGATGCCGGACGCAGCGAGGAAGCGACCGATGAAGGTGATCAGCGCGAGCGAGGCGGCCTCGCTCATCCAGGCCGGCGACAGCATCCTGGTCAGCGGCTCAGGCGGGGGACATTGCGTGCCGGAGGCCGTGCTGGAGGCGGTCGAGGCCCGCTTTCTCGAGACTGGCGCCCCGCGCGACCTCTGCCTGATCCACGCCGTCGGCATCGGCGACCGCAAGCTGAAGGGCGCGGCGCGCTTTCGCCACGCGGGCATGCTCAGGCGCAGCATCACCGGCGCGCTGGTCGATTCCCCACCGCTGATCGAGCTGGCGCAGAAAGATTTGATCGAATCCTACACGCTGCCGCAGGGCGTGATCGCGCAGATGACGCGCGAGATCGCGGCTGGCCGCCCCGGCGTCATCACCAAGACGGGACTGCACACCTTCGTCGATCCGCGCCAACGCGGCGCGCGGCAGAGTGCCTCGGCGCGCGAAGACATGGTCGAGTTGCTGGAGATCGGCGGCGAGGAGTGGCTGCGCTTCAAGCCCTTCCCACTCGATGTTGTGCTGCTGCGCGGGACCACCGCCGACGAGGACGGCAACGTCACCATGGAGCAGGAGGCGGTGCCCGGCGAAATGCTCTCCTCCGCCCAGGCGGGCCGGCGCCTCGGCGCGGTCGTCGTCGTGCAGGTCAAGAGGCTGGCGCGGCGCGGGACGCTGCCGCAGCGTGCGGTGAAGATCCCCGGCATTCTCGTCGATTACGTCGTCGTCGACGAGAACCAGCGCCAGACCTACTGGAGCGACTACAATCCCAGCTATTCCGGCGAGATGCGGATTCCGCTGGAGGGCATGCGCCGCCTACCCTTCACCGAGCGCAAGATCGTCGCGCGCCGCGCGGCCATGGAGATCCGCCCGGGCGCGATCTGCAATCTCGGCGCCGGCATCTCGACCGGCGTCTCGGCGGTCGCGGCGGAGGAAGGCTTCCTCGACGAGATCGTGCTGACCAACGAGCAGGGCTTTGTCGGCGGCGCGCCGCTGACCGGGCCGGATTCCGGCGCCGCGCAGAACTACGACGCCGTCGTCGACCAGCCCTACCAGTTCGATTTCTATGATGGCGGCGGGCTCGACATCGCCTTCCTCTCCTTCGCCGAGGTCGACGGCGAGGGGCATGTCAATGTCAGCCGCTTCGGCGACACCATCGTCGGCATCGGCGGCTTCGTGAACATCAGCCAGAACTCCCGCAAGGTCGTGTTCAGCGGCACCTTCACCGCCGGCGGGCTGCAGATTGCCACCACGGATGGGCAGTTGCGCATCCTGCAGGAAGGGCGCAGCCGCAAGTTCGTCCGTGCCGTCGAGCAGATCTGCTACAATGGCAGCTTCGCCCGCGAGCAGGGCCGCGAGGCGGTCTTCGTGACCGAGCGCGCCGTCTTCCGCGTCGGCGCGGGCGGGCTCGAGCTCTGCGAGGTCGCGCCCGGCATCGATATCGAGCGCGACATCGTCGCCCATATGGACTTCCGCCCTGCCATCGCGGCCGATCTCAAGACGATGGATGCGCGCCTTTTCGCGGCCGAACCGATGGGCCTGAAGCGCGACATCGCGGCGCTCGGCTCGCAGGCGCGCCAGCCGCGACGCCGGCTGGGCCTGAAGGACAGCCCCCGGCGTGTCGCAGGCGTGGCCGAGCCGGCCTGAGGCTCAGGACTCTTTCCTCGACTGTTCCAGCCCGAGCATCAGAGCCGCGAGGGCCTCGAGCGTCGGCGTCGGGACTCCCTTGGCGCGCCCCCGCTCGATCACGCTGCCATAGATTGCCTCGACCTCGCTGGGGCGGCCCGCCTCGATGTCGCGGCGCATGCTGGTCTTGTTGCGCGCCGCCCCGCTGGCCACGATGCCGTCGAATGTCCGGTAGCGCGTCTCGGGAGGCAGATCGACCCCGCAGGCCAGCGCGACGGCGGCGGCCTCGTCCATCGCCCGCCGCGCGACCAGGGCCAGAGGCGGCAGGCCGGCGACACCGCCGATCGTCAGCCCCGTCAGCCCGCTGGTTGCGGACATGGCGACGTTCAGCATCAGCTTGCGCCATTTCTCGGTGAGAATGGACGCGCTCGCCTCTGTCGGGATGCCATGGGCGGTCAGCAGGGCAGCCAGGGCTTCGGCCCGCGGCGAGACCCCGCCCGACATCTCACCAATCAGGGTCGGCAGCGCGGCGTAGTTGCGCACCACGCCAGGGGCTTCCATCGTCGCGCCGAGCGAGGTCAGACCGCCCAGGACGGCCCCCGACCCCATGGCTTCCGCTATGATCTCCTCATTGCCGAGACCGTTCTGGAAGCTCACGGCAAGGGCGCCCGGCGCCATGAGTGGCGCCACAATCTGGCTGACCGCGCGTGTCGCATGCGCCTTGGACTGGACGAGAACGAGATCGGCCGGCGCGACGGCGCCGGGCTCGGTCGTGGCGCGAAGCGGGACGCTGCGCTCGCCTCCTTCCCCGACGATGACGAGGCCCCGTTCGCGGATCGCGGCGGCGCGCTCCTCGCTGCGCATCAGCAGCGTGACGCGCAGGCCCCGCTCGGCCAACAGACCGCCGAACAGGCAGCCCATCGCTCCCGCGCCGGCGACTACGACATGCGGATCCTTCATAGCCTGCCTCCCGCGACCGGCGTCGCCGCGACCCCGCGGATCATATCAATGTAAGCGGATACATTTTGCTTGTCACGCGAGCCGGGCTCGACTAGCTTCTGCTCATCGATCATGGCGGCGCCCTGCCCAGGCAGCGTAGCGCCCCATCAAGAGTGCCGCCTTCGGGCAGGCGCCGGACAGCAGGGAAGGAGAGCCGGGACATGGCTTCGCAGATGGCGTCGCGCGCGGCGTCCGATTTCGACGGTGCGTCGGCCGCTGAGGCCGCGCCGCGGCGCCGCTCCCCGGCGATGCGACGGCTGCGTGCGATCGGCTGGAACCTGATCCCGCCGATGACCTTCGTCGCCATCGTCGCGCTCTGGTCCCTCTCGATCCAGTTCTTCAAGATTCCGGCCTATCTGCTTCCGGCGCCCGGCGCCGTGTTCCAGCGCGTCGTCACCGATGCCGGCATGCTCTGGCTCAACGCCAAGGTGACGCTGACCGAGATCGTGCTTGGCTTCGGCCTGACTGTCGTCTTCGCAATCCCGCTCGGCTTGCTGATTGCGCTCTCGCCGGTCGCCAAGCAGACGCTCTATCCGCCGATCATGCTGCTGCAGCTCGTGCCGAAGATTGCGGTGGCGCCGCTCTTCCTCGTCTGGCTCGGCTTCGGCATGGAATCGAAGGTCCTGCTGACGCTGCTGATGACCTTCTTTCCGCTCCTGCTGGCCAGCATCAGCGGCTTCCAGATCCTCGACCAGCGGCTGCTTTATCTGACGCAGTCGATGGGGGCGAGCACCTGGCAGACCTTCTGGTATCTGCGCTTCCCGGCCGCGCTGCCGGTCATTCTTCTCCGGCATCAAGACCTCCGCCACCATCGCCGCGACGGCCGCCATCGTCGCCGAGTTCGTCGGTGCCAATCAGGGCCTGGGCTATGTGCTGCTGCGCGGCACCAGCACGCTGGACATCGAGCTGACCTTCGCGGTCCTCGTCGTGCTCACCGTCATCGGCATCGTCATCAACTACGCCGTCGAGTTCAGCGAGTGGCTGATGACGCCCTGGCAGCGCCGCACCCGCCGCTGAGCACGCCGCACGGGCAGCGGTGCGCCGGCCGAAGGGCCGACGCTCCGCCGCCACCGAGACGAAGACCAAAACAAGACAAACACAATGGGAGGGTTCACATGAAGCACTGGATCAATCGCTCGCTGGCGGCCACCGCCTTCGCCGCCGGCCTCGGGCTTGCTGCCGCGCTGGCGCAGACCCCCGTCACCTTCCAGCTCAACTGGACGGCAGGCGGCCCCAATGCCGGCTTCGCCGCCGCCGTCGGCGAGGGCTACTACAAGGCCGCCGGCCTCGACGTGACGGTCGTGCAGGGCAACGGCTCGGGCAACACCGCCCAGCTCGTCGCCAGCGGCCGTTCGCAGCTCGCCTATGCGGATGCGGTGGCGATCAGCCAGCTCATCTCGAAGGGCGCGCCGATGCGGATCGTTTCGACGGTCTACCAGTCGAACCCGAACTCGGTGAACGCGCTCAAGAAGACCGGCATCAAGTCGCTCGCCGATCTCAAGGGCAAGAAGGTCGGCGTGCCCGCCGGTTCCTCACAGGGTCCCATGCTGCCGCTTCTGCTGAAGGCCAATGGCCTGAAGGAATCGGACATGACGCTGATCAACATGCCGGTGGCCGCGATGGTGCCCTCGCTGCTGCAGGGCCAGGTCGATGCGATCCTCGGTTCGCTCGACGCCTACCAGATCCAGCTGGAGATGCAGGGCGCGGAGCTGAGCAACTTCCCCTTCGCCGACCATGGCGTGCCCACGGTCGCGACCTCGATCTTCGCCTCGAACGACTTCATCAAGCAAAATCCCGAGGTGCTGAAGAAGTTCATCGCCGCGAGCCTGAAGGGCTGGTCCTTCGCGCTCGACAACCCCGCCAAGGCGATCGAGCACGTCAAGACTCTGTTCCCGGACGTGAACGTCAAGCTCGCCACCGCCGAACTCGCCGCCATCACCCCCCTGTTCTGCAGCGGCGGCGCCAAGTTCATCGGCAAGGCCGAGGACGCGCACTGGACCCGCACCCAGGCGCTGCTCTCCGAGGTCAAGCTCCTGCCCGAGGGCCAGGACCCCAAGAGCTACTACACCAACGAGTATCTGCCGGCGGACGGCGAGATGCGCGCCTGCAAGTGAGCAGGCGCTTCCCGCCCTCCCCGTGACCAGGACGATGCCGCACGCCATGCTGGACAAACCGAGACTGGGCTATCGCTATGACGACCTCTTTGTCGGGATGCGCTTTCGCAGCCCGGGCCGGACGATCACCGATGCCGATCTGGTCGGTTTCGCGGGGCTGACGGGCGATTTTTCGGAGCTGCACACCAGCGACGTCTACGCCCAGAGCAGCCAGTTCGGCCGAAGGGTTGCCCATGGCATGCTCGGTCTCGCCTATGCCCATGGCCTGATGTGGGCGCGCACCGGCGAGCTGCGCGAGACGGCGATCGCCTTCCTCGGCATCGACGGCTGGCGGTTCGTCGGGCCGCTCTTCGTCGGCGACACGATCTTCGTCGACTACGAACTCGCCGAGTTGCGCGACAGCCGCTCGCGGCCGACGCAGGCGATCGCGACCTTCGAGGTCAAGGTCGTCAAGCAGGACGGCACCCTCGTGCAGCAGGGCCGCAAGGCCCTGCTGGTCTCCAAGGTCCCGCTCGATGCCGTCGCGGCCTCGACCACCGCCCCTGCGGCCAACTGACGGACAGGCCATGCCCGATCACGACCAGAAGTCCGGTGTGACGATCCAGATTCGCAACGTCTCCAAGGTCTTCGGGGCCGAGGACGAGAAACCTTTCCGCGCTCTGAAGCCGCTCGACATCACGATCCCCGCCGGCCAGTTCATCTCGGTGGTCGGCGCCTCGGGCTGCGGCAAGAGCACGCTGATGCTGATGGTGGCCGGGCTGCTCTCCCGCTCGACCGGGGAGATCACCGTCGACGGGCGCAGCGTCACCAAGCCGATCACCGATGTCGGCATCGCCTTCCAGGACCATCTGCTGCTCGATTTCCGCACGGCCTTCGAGAACGTCATGCTGCATGCGGATATCCGCGGGCTCGACCGGGAGACGCTGGCGCGGCGGGCGAAGGACCTGTTCGCGCAGCTGCGGCTCGAACACGCCATGGACAAGTATCCGAACCAGCTCTCGGGGGGCATGCGCCAGCGCGTCTCGCTGATCCGGACACTGGTCCACGAGCCGCCCGTCATCCTGATGGACGAGCCCTTCGGTGCGCTGGACGCGCTGACGCGCCTGCAGGTCCGCACCGATCTCGAGAGCCTCTGGCTGCGCCGGCGCCCGACCGTGCTGTTCATCACCCACAGCGTCGAGGAGGCGGTGGGCCTTTCCGACCGCATCCTCGTGATGAGCCCGAGCCCGGGCGAGGTGATCGACGACATCCAGGTCGACCTGCCGCGTCCGCGCCCGATCGTGCTCGGTGACGCCGCCGCCTTCGCGGCCTATGTCGACCGCATCCACCACCAGTTCGAGCGCATGGGCGTGCTTCACGGCATCACCCTGCCGCAACAGAGCGCAGCCTGACATGGCCGATGGCGTCGCGACGGGGGGCAGCGCGAGCCTGGCCGAGACGCCCTTCGTCGCGGAAATCGCGCTGGCGAACGGGCCGCTGAACCTGGTCACGGGATCGCTGCTGCGCCAGCTCAACCGCATCCTCGCCGACCTCGCACGACGCGACGACCTGCGCTGCGTCATCCTGCATGGTGGGGAGGCCCGCGCCTTCTGCGCCGGCAGCGACATCAAGGAATTCGCCTCGGTCCGCCACGAGGCCAGCGAACGCAAAATCCTGGTCGAGGACATGGTGCTGCGCAATCTTGCGAGGCTGCCGATGCCGACCATCGCCGCCATCGACGGGCCGGCGCTGGGCGGCGGGCTCGAACTGGCGCTCTGCTGCGATCTGCGGGTCCTGAAGGCGGGCGTCGCCATCGGCCTGCCTGAATGTCATCTCGGCGGGCTCGCCGGCAGCGGCGCCGTGAGGCTGACCCGCCTCGTCGGACCCGCCCGCGCCAAGCAGATGCTGTTCACCGGCGCCACCATCTCCAGCGAGGTCGCCCTCGCCTGGGGCGTCGTCAACGCGGTCGCATCAGATGGGTCGGCACTCGACGCCGCGCGCCGGCTGGCCGGCGAGATCGTCCAGCGCGGACCGATCTCGAACCGCCTCGCGAAGGAACTCGTGGATCGTGCCGACGACCAGCCGCTCGACGCCGGGCTGATGCAGGCCAATGTCGCGCAGCAGCGCATCTTCGACTCGGACGACCTGCATGAGGGCGCAGCCGCCTTCTTCGGCAAGCGCCTGCCCGTCTTCTCGGGGCGCTGAAGCCCTTCGGCGCGGCTGGCGCGGATGCCGTCCAGACGTCCGCCCTACCCCATCGCGGACATGCCGCTCAGCGTCAGTACGTCAGCCAGATCAGCGCGTGGGGCGAGAGCGTGACGGTCGCGGCAGCCCCGACCTCGTGGAGTTCGCGCCCGGACAGGAAGGGCGTGTCGACCGCGACTTCGGTGGCGCCGACGCGCACGCCGTAGCGCACGCTCGCGCCGAGGAACTCGCGATGCGCCACGACACAGGGCAGAGCCAGCCCGTCGCCGGCCTGCTCCTTGGCGGCCGTGAGGCTGGCGTGCTGCGGGCGGAAGACCAGCTTCGCACCGTCGGGGATGGCGATATCCGCGGCGAGCGGGAGCCTGATCCCGCCCTCGATAGCGAAATGGCGCTCCGCGCCGGTGCCGACGACAGTACCGTCAAGGATGTTGGCGGTGCCGAGGAAATTCGCGACGAAGAGGTTGGCGGGGCGCTCATAGAGCTCCATCGGCGTGCCGACCTGCTGGACCACGCCGTCATTCATCACCGCGATGCGGTCGCAGATCGTGTTCGCCTCCTCCTGGTCATGGGTGACGAAGATCGTGGTCAGGCCGAGCCGCTGCTGCAGGTCGCGCAATTCGCGGCGCACCTGGACGCGCATCTTGGCATCGAGATTGGACAACGGCTCGTCGAGCAGCAGCACCTTCGGCTCGACGGCGACGGTGCGGGCGACGGCGACACGCTGCTGCTGGCCACCGGAGAGCTGCGAGGGGCGGCGCTCGGCGAGATGCCCGAGGCCGACCAGGTCGAGCGCGACCGCGACCCGCCGCTCGACCTCAGCACGGCCCACGCCGCGTTCCTCCAACCCGAAGGCGACATTGCGCGCCACCGTCATATGCGGCCAGAGCGCATAGGACTGGAAGACCATGCCCACATCGCGCTTCCAGGGCGGCAGGCCGGAAATGTCCTTGCCGCCGATTAGCACGCGGCCCGTATCGGCCTGGTTGAAGCCGGCGATCAGCCGCAGCAGCGTGGTCTTGCCGCAGCCCGAAGGGCCGAGGAAGGCGAAGAATTCGCCGGGCCGGATCGACAGATCGACGGTCTTCAGGACGTGATTGTCGCCATAGGAGAGGTTGACCCCCTCGATGTCGACCGAGACGGCCGGGGTGGTGAGTGGGGCAATCGCGTTCATGTCAGTGGCCCATTCCCTTGGCCTTCTGGCTGCGTTCGATGATCAGATGCGAGATGAAGGTGCAGAGCGCCACGAGCAGCACCGCCACGACGCCAAGCGCCGCGCCTGGACCCCGGCCGGCGGCCGACTGCATGAAGACGTAGAGGCCGAAGGCGAGAGGCGCGTCGGAGTTCGACTGGACCAGCATCAGCGTCGCCGAGAGCTCGACCGCCGCCGTCGAGAACGAGGTGACGAAGCCGGCGAGGATACCGCCCGCCATCAGCGGCACGACGACCCGCCGGACCGTGCGGGCCTTGGTGGCGCCGAGGTTTTCCGCCGCCTCCTCGAGCGAGACCGAGATCTGCTGGAGCGCGGCGTAGCAGGCCCGCAGCGCATAGGGCAGGCGCCGGATCGCGAGCGCGAGCACGATGGTGATCCAGAGCGAGGCCAACGGCGTGCCGTCCGGCAGGGTGACGCCATAGAAGGTCCTGAGATAGCCGATGCCGAGCACCACGCCGGGAATGGCGAGTGCGGCGGAGGCCGCCCAGTCGAGCCATTCGCGGCCGATCAGCTTGGTTCGCAGGACGAGATAGGCGATCGCAACGCCGAGCACGATGTCGATGCCGCCGGCCAGCGTGGCATAGATCAGCGTGTTCTTTATGTAGACCGAGCTCTCGCCGAAGACGCGGGCGTAGTGAGCCGTTGTGAAGGCGTCCGGCAGCGGCGAGAACGACCAGATCGTCGCGAAGGAAAGCAGCAGCAGGCCCAGATGCGGCGCCAGCACCAGCGCCAGGATCAGGATGACGACGCCATAGCCGAGCACGGCCTCACCGGGGGGGTCATGACGCGCCGGGCGAGACCGCCGCCGCCGCGCTGGGTCGTGGCGTAGTCGCGCCCCTTCAGCGCCAGCGCCGACAACCACATGGCGATCACGGAGGCGACGATCAGCACCACGGAAATGACGTAGCCCATGGGGTCGGCGATGCCGATCGAGGTCACCCGCAGATAGGCCTGCGGCGCCAGCATGTCCTTGACGTTCAGCAGCAGCGGCGTGGCCAGATCGTCGAAGACCTTGACGAAGACGAGCGAGGCGCCGGCGAGATAGCCCGGCAGGGCGAGCGGAAAGACGATGCGGCGGAACAGGCGAAAGCCCGAGGAGCCGAGATTCTGCGCCGCCTCCTCCATTGCCCGGTCGATATTGCGCAGCGCCGCCGAGAGATTGATCAGGATGAAGGGGAAGTAGTGGACGGACTGGACGAAGATGACGCCGTTCAGCCCCTCCATGAAGCCGATCTTGAACCCGAACCAGTCGTCCAGCAGCAGGTTGATCGAGCCGTTGCGGCCGAAGAAGAGCTGCATCGCCACCGCGCCGACGAAGGGCGGCATGATCAGCGGCAGGAAGCCGAGGGTCTGCACCAGCATCGCGCCGCGGAAGACGAAGCGGGTCGTCAGATAGGCCAGCGGCAGGGCGAAGACCGAGGCCCAGACCACCGACATGGCGGAGACGTAGAAAGAGTTCCACAGCGAACGCATGAACAGCTCGGTGCGGACGAAATCGTAGAAGTTCACCAGCGTGAAGTTGGACGTGCCCTTCTCGGTGAAGGCGACGTAGAGCACGGTCCCGACCGGCAGCCCCAGAAACAGCAGCAGGAACGCCGCGATCGCCAGCGCCAGCGCGATCTGGCCCGGCGAGGCGGAGAGGCGGCGGGCGCGGGGAAGAGTGGCGGTGGGGATGGCGGTCATGCGGTTTCTGGCTGCTCGTCCACTCCAGCCCTCATCCTGAGGAGCCGCGGAACGCGGCGTCTCGAAGGATGCTCCAGATGTCACAGGAGCCTCCTGGAGCATCCTTCGAGACGCGATCTGCGATCGCTCCTCAGGATGAGGGCTGAGGTTGGGGTCCAATCCGAATTGTAGGTCTCGGGTCGGCGCAAGCACCGACCCCAGAATGACAGTGACGGCCCTACTTCGCCGCCTTGAGCGCCTCTTCCGCCTTGGCCTTCGCCTTCGCATAGCTGTCGCGGGCAAAGCTCGCCCATTGCGCCTCCACCTCGGCCTGGCGCGCGCCCTTCTCCTTGCCGCCGGTGAAGGCGCCGCGCAGTTCGGCGCTTGAGGCCTGCGCCTCGCCGACCGGCATGGCGGCGATGAGGGTGCGGGCTTCGTCGAGCAGGGCCTTCGCTTGCGGGCTCGGCTTCTTCGCCAGTGCCGCCTCCACCTCGTGCAGCGTCTTGGTGACGCCCTTGAGTGCATCGAGCTGGAACGAGATCAGCTGGTCGAACAGCGTGTCGACGACCGCCGTGCGGGCCTCAGACTTGTCGACATCGAAGCCGATCATCTTCTGGAAGCGCGGGTCGGTGAAGGGATTGGGGTAGTCGGCGCCGGCCTTGGCATAGACGGCCGGGTTGACCGGCAGGCGGCGGATGCCGGGCTCGAGCAGAACCTCCTGCCCGGCCGGCGAGAGCAGGAATTCGACGAAGGCCTCGGCGGCCGCCTTGTTGGGTCCGTTGGTGACGATGCCGACATTCGCCGGCACGACCGTGGTCACGCTCGGATAGACGAACTTGACCGGGAAGCCGGAGGCCTGCGCCGAGAAGGCGAAGAAATCGATGACGATGCCAACGCCGACCTGGCCGGAATTGACCTGCTCGGGCACGCCGAAGGAGCGTTCGTTGATCGCCCGGAAATTACCGGCCATCTCCTTGATGGTGCGCCAGCCCTTGTCCCAGCCCTCTCCTTGCAGAATCGTCTCGATGGTCAGATGCGTCGTGCCGGAGCGCGAGGGCGCGGCGATGGCGACATGGTCGAAGAAGACGGGCTTGGCGAGGTCCTGCCACTCCTTCGGCTCGGGCAGCTTGTTGGCGCGGGCATAGCGCTCGTTCCACATGATGCCGTAACCGGAAGCCGCGAAGCCCGCATAGAATCCGGCGGGATCGTTGATCGGATAGGAGCCGATCTTCTCGGGGATACCGGTCGCCTTGGGCTTGTAGGCGCTGAGCAGTTGCTTGCCCTTGAGCACCTCGAAAGCGTCCGGCGCCGAGGCCCAGAATAGATCGACCTGGTTGTTCGCCTTCGTTTCCTCGAGGTACTTCACGCCCGCATTGGTGTTGCGGTTCTGGACCTCGAGCGTCACGCCGGGCGTCGCTTTCTCGAACGCCTTCTTGATCGGGTCCGTGACGTCCTTCGAGAACGACGTGACCACGGTGACCTTGCCCGCAGGGGCCTGCGCCAGAGCGACCGATGATGCGAGGCCGAAAGCCAGCGCCAGAACCAGTGTCTTCATCGCAACCGTAACCTCCCGGATTTGATTGACCGCGTCCGGCATCGAGGCCGGACATGCGTCGCTCGGCGGCTCGCCGCCAAGCGCGTCATGAAACTGTCATATCCACCCTCGGCTTGTCACCCTGCCCCAAGGGAGCTTGGCGCCACGCGGGACAGCCGTGGGCACTCCGGGGGCCGGAACGACGCCAAGCGGCGGACAGAACCTCCACGAGCGGGCCTCGCTCGCGGGTTGAACATGACAGTTTTGTGTCACATACCTGCAGCAAGCCGGGCGAACCGGCAGCGCGGGAGAAACGTTCGATGAGCCTGAAACTGACGCAATTCGCGGCGACGGCGTCGCTGCTGGTCCTGAGCATGGGCGGCTTGAGCAGCCAGGCTGCGGCTCAGGATGCCTGCCCCAACCGGGGCCAGCTCGACACGATGTATTGCGATGCGGATCGCGACCTCGTCGCCGATGCGCCGACCGATCCGAAGAAGTGGAAAGATCCCTCGGCGCTGGTCTGGGCCTATACGCCGGTCGAGGATCCGGCCGTCTATGCGAACATCTTCAAGCCGTTCACCGACCATCTCGCGACCTGCACCGGCAAGCGCATCGTCTATTATCCGGTCCAGTCCAACTCCGCCGAGATCGAGGCCATGCGCTCGGGCCGGCTGCATTTCGCGGGCTTCTCGACCGGGCCGACCGGCTTTGCTGTGAACCTCGCCGGCGCCGTGCCCTTCGCGGCGAAGGGCGTCGGCAGCGAGGTGCGCGGCTACAACCTCGTCGCCGTGGTCAAGGCCTCGAGCCCCTATCAGAAGCTGTCGGACCTCAAGGGCAAGAAGGTCGCCCACACCTCGCCCTCGTCCAATTCCGGCAATCTCGCGCCGCGCGTGCTCTTTCCCGAGCATGGGCTGACGGCCGAAACCGACTACAAGCCGCTGATGTCGGGCGGGCACGACAAGTCGATCCTCGGCGTCGTCTCGGGCGACTACGACATGGGTGCGGTCGCGGGCGACGTCTATGAGCGCATGATCGTGCGCGGCACGATCAAGAAGGAGGATGTGCGCGAGATCTACCGCAGCGCGATCTTCCCGACCTCGTCCTTCGCCTATGCCCACGACCTCAAGCCCGAACTCGCCAAGAAGCTGACCGACTGCTTCTTCTCCTTCCGCTTCACGCCGGAAATGACCAAGGAGTTCAACGGCGACGACCGCTTCCTGCCGATCACCTACCAGAAGGACTGGGCGGTCGTGCGGGATGTCGCCGAGAAATCGGGCACGCCCTACAACAAGTCGGCCTATGACACGGAGGCGAAGCGCGAGGCCGAGGCCCTGGCGAAGAAGAACGCCGCCCCGGCCAAGGCGCCGTGATCCCGCGACGCCGCCCTCCGACGAGGTTCCCATCATGAGCGCCCTGCCCGCGGCGCCCGGCCAAGGCCGGGCGCTCGTCATCCGCAATCTCGTCAAGGAATACCGGGCCGGCCAGCCGGTTCTGCGCGACATCTCGCTGACCGTGTCCGAGCCCGGCATCGTTGCCATCATCGGGCCGTCCGGAACCGGCAAGTCGACCCTGATCCGCTGCATCAATCGGCTGGTCGACCCGACCTCCGGCTCGATCATGCTCGGCGGCACGGATCTCGCGAAGCTTCAGGGCGAGGCCCTGCGCCAGGCGCGGCGCCGTCTCGGCATGGTCTTCCAGGAGTACAACCTCGTCGAGCGGCTGACGGTGATCGAAAACGTACTCTGCGGCCGGCTCGGCTATGTGCCGGTCTGGCGCGCCTGGACGCGGCGCTTCCCGGAGGCCGACATCGCGCGGGCCTTCTCGCTGCTCGATTCGGTCGGGCTGGGCGAATTCGCCACCCGGCGCGCCGATCAGCTTTCCGGCGGCCAGCGCCAGCGCGTCGGCATCGCGCGTGCCGTGATGCAGGACCCCGATCTCGTGCTCGCCGACGAGCCGACCTCCTCGCTCGACCCCAAGACCTCGGTCGAGATCATGGAGCTGCTGGCGCAGGTCGGGCGCGAGCGCGACATTCCGGTGCTGGTCAACATCCACAACGTCGCTCTCGCGAAGCGCTATGCTCTGCGGATCATCGGCATGTCGAAGGGCATCGTGGTCTATGACGGGCCGCCGGCCGGACTGCAGGACAGCCACCTTGCCGAGATCTATGGCGGCGAAGGCTGGATGGAATGAGTGCGCCTCCGCTCGCTTCGGGCAGCCTGCGCGCCCGCGCCTTTCCACCCAACTGGCCGCTGCGCATCGGCGCAGCGCTGTTCCTCGTTTATGTCGCCTATGCCGCGCAAATCCTCGACATCCGCTGGGAGCGTTTCGTCCTGGGGCTCGACAATGGCGCGCGCTTTCTCGGCCGGATGTTTCCGCCCAACACCGCCACAGACAAGATGCAGCTCCTGTGGTCGGGGATGCTGGAATCGCTGCAGATCGCGATCATCGCGACCGCAGCGGGCGTTCTGCTGGCCCTGCCGCTCGGGCTGTTTGCCGCGCGCAACCTGATGCCCCTGCCGGTGACCGTCGCGGCGCGCGGAGTCATCGCGCTCTGCCGCACCTTCCACCCGGTCATCGTCGCCATCCTGTTCGTCAAGGCGGTAGGCTTCGGCGCACTCGCCGGCGTGATGGCGCTGGTGGTCGCGACGCTCGGCTTCATCGCCAAGCTGATCGCCGAGGCGATCGAAGAGATGTCGATGAAGCCGATCGAGGCGCTGCGCGCCGCCGGCGCGCCGTTCCTCTCAGTCGTGACCATGGGCGTGGTGCCGCAGGTGCTGCCGCGCTTCATCGGCTTTGCCGCCTACCAGCTCGATTCCAACCTGCGCAATTCCGCGCTGGTCGGCCTCGTCGGCGGCGGCGGCATCGGGGCGACGCTGTTCACCGCCTTCCAGCGCTTCGACTATGATTTCGTGCTGACCATCATCATCGCGATCATCGTGACCGTGATGGCGGGAGAGGTGCTCTCCGCCTTCATGCGGCGGATCTACCAGGACGAGGCCCCGTCCGGCCTCGTGGTCGAGAGCCCGCAGGGCCGCCTCTGGCGCCGGTTCACGCCGCTGGAACGCGGCCTGAGGCTGGCGTTCTGGGGGCTGGCGGCACTGGCGCTGGGCTGGTCTGTCCAGACCATCGAGGTCATTCCGGAATTTCTCTACGACGCACCGCAGCAGACCGCCGATCTGTTCGGCCGCATGTGGCCGGTCGACTGGAGCTATTTCGGAAAGACCGTGGGCACCGCCCTGGTCGAGACGCTGCACACGGCGACGCTGGGGACGATCCTCGCCATCCTGTTGGCCACGCCGGTCGCGCTGATGTGCGCCCGCAATGTCGCACCCTCTCCGATCGTCAATGCGCTGGGGCGCTTCATTCTCGTCGCGACGCGTTCCGTGCACACGCTGGTCTGGGCCCTGCTGTTTGTCGCGGTGTTCGGGCCGGGCGCGCTGGCCGGCGTCATGGCTGTGGCGGTGCATTCGATCGGGTTTACAGGGAAGTTCCTGTCCGAGGCGATCGAGGAGGCCAAGGCCGGGCCGATCGAGGCGCTGCGTGCCGCCGGCGCCTCGCGCCGCGCCATCCTGCTGAAGGGGTTCTGGCCCCAGGTGAAGCCGGCCTTCCTGGCGGTCAGCCTGTTCCGCTGGGACATCAATGTCCGCGAGAGCGCCGTGCTCGGTTTGGTGGGGGCCGGCGGGCTCGGCGTCGCGCTGCAGGCCTCGATGGACAATCTCTACTGGGACCAAGTCGGCCTGGTGCTACTCGTGATCTTCGCCGTCGTCGTCGTGACGGAGATCGTCACCGCGACCATCCGGTCGCGGGTGATTTGAGGTGACAGCGGAGAGGAGTGGGCGCGACGCGCCTGCCCTCACTGCTGTGTGCGCCGCACCAGGGTGGTGTCGTAGCCCAGCGCCTGCGCCCGGCTGACCAGCGCAGCATATTGCTTCGGGCTGATCTGGCGGCTGCGCGTCAGGAGCCAGAGATAGCGCCCCGACGGCTCCCCGACGATCGCCCAGCTGTAGTCATCGGCCCGGTCAAGGACCCAGTAATCGCCCTGGATGGGCCAGAAGAACGTCACCTTGAGCTTGGCCCCGTTCGAACCGTCGACGACGCGGGCGGAGGCGTCCGCCGATCTCACCGGGCCGGTCGGGCTGCCCTGCCGGCAGGAATTGACGACGGAAACGGTCCCGTCCGGCTTGGCGGCATATTGCGCCGTGACGCCTTCGCAGCCCTTCTGGAAGCTGGCCTCGTAGCGGCCCTGCTCGTACCAGGTCCCGACATAGCGGCCGAGGTCGACCGGCTTGCGCGGCTCCGGGACGCTCGCATTCCCGACGGGCCCGACCTCCAGCGGATTGCAGGCAGCCAGAGCCAGGGCCGACGTCATCGCCAGCGCAATCAGGGCGGTCTTCATGATCTCTCCTCGCATGGGGCTGCCGTGCAACGCCCGGCCGCGAGCGCTGTTCCCGGGCAAGACCACAGCCGAGCTTGGCATATCGCGGCCGCCGGCGAAGCCCCGTCAGAGCCATTGGATGTTCATGAGCCGGGAGCGCCGTCTCAGGTACTCTCGGCCAGGGCCGCCTTGCGGTTTCGCAGCACCACCGGCGAAAGCAGCGCGAGCAGGAGTACCGCGACAACCAGCAGCAGCGTGGCGCTGATCGGGCGCGTCAGGAAGACGGCGAAATTGCCGTCCGAGAGCAGCATGGCGCGGCGGAAGTTCTCCTCCAGCTGCGGCCCGAGCACAAGGCCGAGCAGCAGCGGGGCCGGCTCGACGCCGATCTTGATGAAGAAGTAGCCGACCGCCGCGCAACCCAGCATGAGCCAGACATTGAACAGGCTGTTGGCGATGCCGTAGGTGCCGATGCAGCAGAACAGTACGATCGCCGGAAAGAGCAGGCGATAGGGGATCTTCAACATCGAGACCCAGAGCCCGATCAGCGGCAGGTTGATCACCAGCAGCATTAGATTGCCGACCCACATCGAGGCAATAACGCCCCAGACCAGCCTGGGCTGCTCGGTCATGATCTGCGGCCCGGGCTGGATGCCCTGCATCATCAGCGCGCCGATCATCAGCGCCATCAGGGCGTTGGCCGGGATTCCGAGTGTCAGCAGCGGAATGAAGCTCGTCTGCGCGCCGGCATTGTTGGCGGCCTCGGGGCCGGCCACGCCCTCGATCGCCCCCTTGCCGAAGCGGGACGGGTCCTTCGCGATCTTCTTCTCGAGGGCGTAGGAGGAGAAGGGTGGCAGCGCCGCGCCGCCACCGGGCAGCACACCCAGCACCGAGCCCAGCGCCGTGCCGCGCAGCATGGCCGGGAAGGCGGCGCGCAGATCGGCCCGGCTCGGAATCAGGTCGCGGACCTTCTGGCTGACGACGCGCCGTTGCGCCGGCCGCTCGAGATTGGCGATGATCTCGCCCAGCCCGAACAGGCCCATCGCGATGGGCACGAAGTCGAGCCCGTCGGATAGCTCCGCGATGCCGAAGGTCATGCGCGCGGCACCGGAGCTGACATCGATGCCGACGAGGCCGAGCAGCAGGCCGAGCAGGACCATCGCCAGCGATTTCGCCACAGAGCCATGCGCCAGCACGACGGCGGCGATCAGGCCGAGCACGAGCAGGCTGAAATACTCGACCGCGGTGAATTTGAGCGCCAGAACCGAGAGCGGCACGCTCATCACCGCGATGACGATCGTCGCCACCGTGCCGGCGAAGAAGGACGCGATCGCGGCGATTGCGAGTGCCGTCCCGGCCTTGCCCTGCTTGGCCATCTCGTGGCCGTCGAGGCAGGTCACCACCGAGGAGGTCTCGCCAGGCACATTGACGAGGATGGCGGTGGTCGAGCCGCCATATTGCGCGCCGTAGAAGATGCCGGCGAGCATGATCATGGCTCCGGCCGGGTTCAGCCCGAATGTGAAGGGCAGCAGCAGCGCCACCGTCGGGATCGGCCCGATGCCCGGCAGCACGCCGATGGCCGTGCCGATCAGCACGCCCAGCAGGCAGAGGCCGAGATTGTTGAGCTCGAGGGCGGTCGAAAGCCCCAGCAGCAGGTTGTCGAAGAGGTCCATGGCGGGCAGCCTTCAGCGCGGCCAGACAGGCACCGGCAGCGCCAGAACCTTGATGAAGAGAAGGACGGCGGCGCCCGAGAGCAGCAGCGCGAAGGGCACGGTCTCGCGCAGGCGTCCCTCGCGGGTGGCGAAGCTCGCCAGGACGACGGTCACGACCGAGGCAATCGCCAGCCCCAGCTTCTCCGCCGTCAGCGCGAAGATGCCGACCGCGGCAAGTACCGCAAGCAGCGGCCGCAACTGCACCGGCTCGATCGCCAGTCCGGCCCGCCTGATGCCCCGCCCGCAGAAGAACAGGCCGAAGGCGAGCAGGCCGAGCGAGACGACGCGGGGCATGTAGCCCGCGCCCATATCGGCTGCGTTGCCGACATTGAGGTTGCGGGTCGCGAAGAGAGCGCCTGCCGCGACCGCAACGAGGAACAAGCCGAAGAGCAGGTCCTGCCAGTCTTTTCCGGAACGGGTCACCGGGGCCATCTCAGCTGCCCTTGATGCCGGCTTCCTTGATGATGCCACCCCAGCGCGTGGTGGCATCCTTCAGCCAGGTCGAGAACTCGGCCGGGGAGCCGGTCTCCACCACCCCGCCCTGCTCGGCGATCCTGGCCTTGATCTCGGGGTCCTGCAGGATCTTGCCGATCTCGGCGTTGAGGCGGGCGACCGTGGCGGGCGGTGTGCCGGCGCGGGTCAGGACGCCCTGCCAGGTGCCGGCATCGCCGCCGGGAAGCCCCGCCTCCCTGAAGGTCGGCAGGCCGGCGACGCGCTCCTCGCCGGTGACGGCGAGACCGACCAGCTGCTTGTTGGAGACGAAGGGCAGCGTCGCGGTCGAGCCGTTGATGATGACGCCGCTCTCGCCCGAAACGACGGCGCGGGAGGCCGCCGCGCCGCCCTTGTAGGGCACGTTCTTCCAGGTGATGCCGAGCTCCTTGGCCATCTGCACGGCGGTGATGTGGTTGGCCGCGCCGACGCCGGAATTGGCGACCGCCAGCTTGTTCGGGTTCGCCTTGGCGTAGGCGATCAGCTCCTGCGCCGTCCTGGCAGGGACGGCTTCATGCACGGCCAGCACATAGGGGCCGAACATGACCATCGAGACGGGCGCGAGATCCTTGGCGGGATCATAGGTCAGGTCCGAGAACAGGCTTGGTGCCGTCGCCAGCGAGCCGACATCCATCAGCAGCAGAGTGTGGCCGTCCGCCGGCGACTTGGCCACGGCGTCCGCGCCGAGATTGCCCGCCGCGCCCGGCTTGTTCTCGATCACGACGGGCTGGCCGATCGCGGCCGAAAGCTTGGGCCCGATCAGGCGGGCAAGGATGTCGGAGGTGCCGCCGGGCGCGAAGGGAACGACGAGCCGCACCGGGCGCTCGAAGTTCTGGGCCGCCGCCGGCGCAGCAGCGAGCCCGATGCCGGCCAGCATCGCGAGGGCCAAGCCCTTCGCGGCGATTGTGGACAGACGAAAGGGGTTGTGGTCTCGGGTCATTCGATCCTCCTGTGGGGTGCGAAGCGGCTTGCGGCCGGGGTCGCGGGCAGTCTTGGCAGCTGCCTTGGTCCGCACAGGATAGGCGCGGCACGATGCGCCAGTGAGTTAGATCGGCAATGGAACCATACCTTTTTTGGATCACGCGATAGCGCCGCGGCCCTTGCCCGGGGCGCGCCCGCGCCTAGTCTGGCGGGCAGACGGCAAAAGCCGCGACAGATCCTGGGAGGGACGACAATGAGCCGATCGATCACGCGCCGCGCAGCGCTCAGCCTTGCCGGCGGCGCGCTGGCCGCCCCGCTGGCCTCGCGCAGCGGTTTCTCACAGGCCTATCCGGCCAAGCCGGTGACGGTCATCATTCCCTTCGGGGCTGGCGGAACCACGGACCTCGTCGGGCGCATCATCTGCGAGAAGCTGACGCAGCGGATGGGCAAGGCCTTCATCATCGAGAACCGCGCCGGGGCCGGGGGCAATACGGGCGTCGCGGCGCTCTCCCACGCAACGCCGGACGGCTACACCATCGGCATGACCACGCCCTCGACGCATGGCATCAATCCGAACCTCTACAAGGAGAAGCTGCCTTTCAAGCCGTTCGAGGATTTCGAGTTCCTCTCGCTGGCTTCGTCGCAGCCGAACTTCCTGTGCATCCACCCGTCGATCCCGGCTCAGAACGTCAGCGAGTTCATCGCCTATCTGAAAGCCAACCCCGGCAAGGAGAATTTCGGCTCCTCGGGCATCGGCACCTCGATCCACCTCTCCGGCGAACTGTTCATGCAGCTGGCCGGCGTGAAGATGCAGCACGTCACCTATCGCTCATCGGGCGCGCTGGTGCAGGATCTGATCGCGGGCAACGTCAAGGTCTCCTTCGACAACTTCACCTCGCCCTATCCCCACTACAAGGCCGGGACGCTGCGTGGACTCGCGGTCACCTCGACGGAACGGGCCAAGATCGCACCGGAGGTGCCCACGCTGGCCGAGACGCTGCCCGGCTTCGACATCAGCTCCTGGAACGGGTTTCTCGCGCCGAAGGGAACGCCCAAGGAGATTTGCGACCGCCTGACCGCCGAGATGCAGGCCGTGCTCAAGGATCCGACGGTCGTCTCGCGCTTCGAGGAACTGGGCGCCGCGGCGACGCCCTCCAGCGGCGAGGAGGCCCGGGCCAAGGCGCAAAGCGAGATCGCCAAGTTCAAGGGCATCATCGACAAGGCCGGAATCACCATCCAGAACTGAGCCTTTCCCGGCGACGGGTGGCGGGGACGACGCCAGGGAGAAGGCCGGGGATGTTCGAGCTGAGCCAGTTGCGCTGCTTCGTCGCCGTCGCGGAGGAGCTGCATTTCGGCCGGGCGGCGCTGCGCCTCAACATGACGCAGCCGCCGTTGAGCCGGCAGATCCAGATCCTCGAGCGGGTGCTCGACGTGGTCCTGCTCGAGCGCAGCAACCGAACGGTGAAGCTGACGCCGGCCGGCCAGAGCTTCCTGGCCGAGGCCCGCCGGCTGCTGAAACTCGCCGAAAGCGCGGCGCTCCTCGCCAAGCGCGTCGCCAATGGCAAGGCCGGCTCGATCAATATCGGCTTCACGGCGACCTCGGCCTATTCCTATGTACCGGAACTGGTCGCGGCCTGCCGGCGCGAGATGCCCGATGTCGAGATCTCGCTGAAGGAGATGGTCAGCGGCGACCAGCTCAAGCGGCTGGATTCCGGCGAGATCGACATCGGCCTTCTGCGCCCGCCGATTCCCCGCACGGGCCTGAGCGCCTTTCGCGTCACAGCCGAACCTCTCGTCGCGGCGGTCCATGCGGACCATCCCCTCGCCGGCTCTGCCACGATCGCGATCGACGAGCTCGCGGCGCAGCCCTTCGTCATGTACGCGCCCTATGAGGCCCGCTATTTCCACGACCTGCTGGTGGAGCTGTTCTCCCGGGCGGGTCTGGTGCCGAACTATGTCCAGCATCTCGCCCAGATCCATTCGATCCTGGCGATGGTCCATTCCGGCGTCGGCGTCGCGCTGGTTCCCGAGACCGCGATGAACCTGCATTTCAGCGGCGTCGCGCTGCGCCCGGTCGACCTGCCGCGGCAGCGCCCGGCCGAGCTGTTCTTCGTGAGCCGCGAGGACAACGACAACCCGCTGGTTCCGATCGTGGCGAGCCTCGCCCGGCAAATGGCGCAGCAGCCGGCCAGGCCCATGCCAGCGATCCAATGATTGGATCGACCGATACAGGGATTGGTCACCTTCGGCATCGCTCTTGATCTACTCCTCGCTGCAGTCAGCCAAGGAGCCGAGCATGAGCAAGATGACCCCGCAGGAGATGGCGCGCCATATCGGCAATGGCCTCCTGTCCTTTCCCGTGACGCCCTTCAAGGCGGGCAATGCCTTCGACGAGACGCGCTACCGTTCCAATCTCGATTGGCTCTGCGGCTACGAGGTCGCAGGCCTGTTCGCGGCCGGCGGCACGGGCGAGTTCTTCTCGCTCTCCCCGGCCGAGGTGGTCGCAGTGGTGGCGACCGCCGTTCAGGAGACACGCGGCCGCGTGCCGGTGCTGGCCGGCGTCGGTCATGGCACGCAGATCGCGACCGAACTCGCCGGCGCCGTCGAGCATGTCGGCGCAGACGGCATCCTGCTGCTGCCGCCCTATCTCGTCTTCTCCGAGCAGGAGGGGCTGGCGGCCCATATCGAGGCGGTCTGCAAGGCGACGAAGCTTGGCGTCATCGTCTACAATCGCGACAACGCCATCATCACCGAGGAAACGCTTGCCAGGCTCTGCGAGCGCAATCCCAACCTGGTCGGCTACAAGGACGGCATCGGCGATATCGAGCTGATGACGCGCATCCATCTGCGCCTGGGAGACCGGCTGACCTATATCGGCGGCCTGCCGACGGCCGAGACCTTCGCCCTGCCCTATCTCGAAATGGGCGTCACGACCTACTCGTCGGCCGTATTCAACTTCGTCCCGCAGTTCTCGACGCGGTTCTACGATGCGGTGCGCCGCCGCGACCGTGCGCTGGTGCAGGCGGGCCTGCGCGACTTCATCCTGCCGCTGATCGCCATCCGCAACCGCAAGCGCGGTTATGCCGTCTCGATCATCAAGGCCGGCATGAAGGTGATCGGGCGCGATTCCGGCCCGGTCCGGACCCCGCTGACCGATCTCACCGAGGGCGAGACCGCAGAGCTCGCGGCCCTTGTCACCCGGCTCGACACGAGCGAATTCGCGACACGCGAGCGCGCCGCGGCCTGACAACGCTCCGGAGATGGCGGGCGGCGCCGCGCCGACGCGGGGCCAGCAAGACCGGCGCTCGCCTGTCACCAGAGGGCGTCGGCGCAAGTGGGGACAAGCGCCGAAGCCGGCCGGCCGGGCGCGGGAGGGTCTTTCTTAGAACGGTTTAACGCGGCGTGCACGAAACACTCCGATCGGGCTACGCAGCGAAACAAAATTGCTGCAGAATCGCGCGATTCAGAATATTCAGGCCATGTGACGCAGACAGTCCCATCGCCGGATCGCCCGAATGTTTTCCACCCGCAATCTCACTGCCGATCTCGTGCAGCTCGCAGACGTGCCGGCCTGCCTTTCGACGGCAGGGCCGGACGGATCCCACTATATCGCTGCCAATCCCGGCTATCTGCGTCTCGTCGAGCGGGTCTGGCCCGAAATCCAGAACAAGGATCTGCTGGCGGCGGGCACGGTGCTGAGAAGCTCGCAGCGCGACCGGCGGCTCTGGCTGCTGGAGACGAACGGCTATTACGATGCCGAAGTTGCCGAGGTTCGCAGCGCGACGGGCCGCATCGTCAATGTCGAGATCAGCTCGCAGCGGGTCTGGTGCAGCGGGGTCGCCTGCGATCTCGAGTACTTCATGCCCCAATCCGGCGTGAGGCTGCACGATGCCGAGCTCGGCTTGCGCGCCGCCGCGCAGAAGCGGGCCGCCTTTACGCCGCGCTTCAGCGGCAGCCTGCGCACGATGAGCCTGCTCGACAAGCGGATCGTCATCGGGCGCATCATGTCGCTCGCCGCGGAGGGCGCGGTCATGGCCCGCAATCTGGCCGAGACGGCCGAAACCGCCGACACGCTGACAGCGATGGTCCGGCGCCTGACCGCGTTCCAGGTGGCCAACCGCGCCAGCCCGACGACCGTGGGCTTCGATTTCTCCGATCTGGAATATGACGAGATCGAGGACCTGCTGCTGCGCTTCACGGGCGACATCTGGTCACTGATCATGGCCAGCGAGGATCGCGACATCGTCGACACCCTTCGTTGCCTCGTCGCAAAATACACCATGCCCCGGCCGGTCATCGTCAACTGGTAGGGCTTGGCAGGGCGGGCGCTGAGCCCACCTTGCACCCCGGTAGTCGGCCGCGCCGAACGCGGTGCCGGACGAGCCGGCACCGCGCCTCGTCTCACTGCTTCGGGACGTCCTTCAGCACCGCCTCCCAGCGCTCGACCTCGGCCTTCACCAACCGGTCCAGATGGGCGGGACCGCGCACCGAGGCGGGCGGGACCGGGACGGCCAGACCTTCGAACCGCGTGCGGACGAAATCCGAGGAGAGGCTCTTGTCCAGGGCTGCAACCAGGCGCGCGACGATCGCGGGGCTGGTGTCCTTGTGGACGGCAAGCGCATTCCAGACCTTCATGCCGAACTCGGGCAGGCCAGCCTCCGCGAAGGTCGGCACGTCCGGCGCCTGCGGCAGGCGGCTGTCGCCCGTCACGGCGAGCGCCGTCACCGAGCCGGCAGCATGCAGCGGCAGAAGCGTCGCGGTCTGGTCGATGACGCCATCGACGAAGCCGCCGATCAGGTCCTGGATCGCCGGCCCCGCGCCCTTGTAGGGCACGATCGTCGCCTTCAGCCCCGACTGATGCAGCAGGAGCCGCGGCGCCAGATCCGAGGTCGCGCCGAAGCCGGCCGTGCCGAAGGTCACCTTGTCGCCCTCGGCCTTCGCCTTGGCGATGAAGGCCTTCAGATCGGCGACCGCGCTCTTCTTGCTCGCCGCCATCACCATCGGCACGTCGGCGACGAGGCCGATGGGCGCGAGGTCAGTGCGGGGGTCGTAGCGCTGGTCCTTGAACAGCGCCCGGCTGGCCGCCATCGGCCCCATATTGCCGAACAGCACCATATGGCCGTCCGGCTCGCCACGGGTGACGCGCTCGGTCCCGGACCGGCCCCCGGCCCCGCCGACATTCTCGACGATGACGTTCTGTCCGAGCACCTTGCCCATCTCCTCGGCGAGGATGCGGGCCAGCACGTCGGTGGTGCCTCCGGGCGCGAAGGGCACGAGCATCGTTACCGGGCGGTTCGGGTAGCTCTGCGCCGCGGCGGGCGCGATCGCCAGCGCGGCTGCGGCCGCCAGGCCGAGCAACAGGGTTCTCATGGGGCCTCCCAGGATATTTATCGTTGAATTGCCTGCTATCAGACAATCTGCCCGTCGCCGGGTCAAGCGCGGAGATTGACGACGTGCCCGCGCCCGGCAATGTGTTTTCCATGACCGAGATGAATCTTCGTATCCCGCGGCAGGCGGCCACGCTGCGTCTCCTGGTGGAGGACCGGATCCGGGAGGCGATCGCCTCCGGGCATTTCCGCCCGGGCCAGCGCCTCGTCGAGCGCGAACTCTGCGAGCAGATCGGCGTCGGCCGGACCTCGGTGCGCGAGGCTCTTCGGCAGCTCGAGGCGGAGGGCCTCGTCGTGACGGTGCCGCATCGCGGTCCCGAGGTCTCCTCGATCACCTTCGACGAGGCCCGCCAGCTCTATGATGTGCGCGCCCTGCTGGAGGGCTTCGCCGGCCGCGCCTTTGCCGAACAGGGCAGCGACGAGGCGATCCGCGAACTGAAGGAAGCGGTAGCGGGGTTCCGACAGGCGGCCCGCAACAGCGACCGCGCCCAGCTCGTCGCGGCCAAGACGCGCTTCTACAGCGTGCTGATGGAGGGCGCGGGCAATGTCTTCGTCAAGCAGTCGCTGACGATGCTGCATAACCGCATCACGCTGCTGCGCTTCACCTCGATGACGCAGCAGGGCCGGCTCGACGACAGCGTGGCGGAAATCGAAGCGATCCACGACGCCATCGCGGCGCGGGACGGCGCGCGCGCCGAGCAGGCCTGCCGGCATCACATCGCGATGGCGGCGAAGGTGGCGCTCGCCGTGCTGGAGCGGGAGCCGCCCCGCGGCTGATGCCGCGAATTGACAGATTGTCTGATAGCGCCCAGAAATCCGCGCGACGCCGCGCCGCCCTTGGCGCGACGCCGGAGGATCGTTCCATGCCTGACAGCGCCAGCGCCCCTGCCCCCATCGCCTTCATCGGCCTCGGCCAGATGGGCCTGCCGATGGCACGGCGGCTGATCGCGGCGGGCTTTGCCGTGCGCGGCGCGGACCCGGCCGAGGCGCCCCGGCAGGCGCTCGTCGAGGCGGGCGGTACGGCCTTCGCCGATGCGAGGGAAGCTGCTGAAGGCGCCGACATCCTGATCACCATGCTTCCCAATGGCCGCATCGTGCGCGATGTGCTGCTCGCCTCGGGCGCCGCACATGCATTGGCCAACGGTGCGCTCGTCATCGACATGAGCTCCTCGGCGCCCACCGATACGGTGGGCCTCGCGGCGGATCTCGCGCCGCTGGGCCTGCACTTGATCGACGCGCCCGTCTCGGGCGGCGTGAAGCGGGCCATCGACGGCTCGCTCGCGATTATGGCGGGCGGAGCGGCCGAGGCGGTCGAACGCGCCCGGCCCGTGCTGGCGGCGATGGGCAAGTCGATCTTCGCGACGGGGCCGATCGGCTCCGGCCATGCGATGAAGGCGTTGAACAATTACGTCTCCGCGGCGGGGCTGGTCGCGGCCTGCGAAGCTCTTCTGGTCGGCGGGCGCTTTGGCCTCGCACCGGAGACCATCGTCGACGTGCTCAACGCCTCGACGGGCCGCAACAACTCGACCGAGGTGAAGATGAAGCCCTTCGTCATCTCGGAGGCCTTCAACTCGGGCTTCTCGCTCGCGCTGATGGCCAAGGATCTGCGCATCGCCGCCGATCTCGCCGATCATCTCGAGCTTCCGCTGCCGCAGATCCAGTCGGTGGCCGCGCTGTGGGAGGCGGCCAAGGGCGGGCTCGGCGCGCAGGCCGACCACACCGAGATTCACCGCCATCTCCAGGCGCTCGCCGCCGGCTCGCGCGGCTGATGGGCCTGCGGGCGCGCATCGCCGCGGCGGCCCGCGACGCCGAACTGCGCCGGTTCGGCTCCGGCCTCGTCGCGGTGCTGCAGATCGAAGGCGCGGGCGACGATATCCTGCTGCGGCTCGATGACGGCGTCGTGGTCTTCGAGGGCACGGCGGCGCCCGACATCGTGCTGTCGGCGGCAGACGCGGACTGGGCAAGGTTCCTGACCCTGCCGCCGCCGCCGCGCTTCCAGGCCTTCACGGCGCTGGCGATCGCTAATCCCGCCTTCACCCTCTCCGGCGACCCGCTCGTGATCGCGCAGGCGCGGGCCGTGATCGAGCGGCTGATCGAGCTGGTCGTGCTGTCGCCCGCCGCTCCGGCGCCCTCCGTCGCCCGGCGAATGAGCCAGATCGAAGGGCGTTATCACCGGGTCGCCCTGCCGGAGGGCGCAGCCGAGATCTATGTCGAGAGCGCCGGAAGCGGGCGGCCGGTGCTGTTCCTTCACACGGCCGGCGCCGATTCCCGCCAGTTCCACGGACAACTCGCCGATGTCGCTCTTGCCACCAACTGGCGCCTGATCGCGCCGGACATGCCCTTCCATGGCCGCTCGATGCCACCGGAGGGCTGGCTGGGCGAGCCGTACCGGCTCTCGGGGGCGCGCTATCTCGGCTGGTGCGCAGCCATCATCGAGCAGGTCATCGGCGAGAAAGCGATCGTGGCCGGCGGCTCGATGGGTGCGGCGCTCGCTCTGCTGCTGGCGGCGGAGCGGCCCGATCTCGTCGCCGGCGTCATCGCGATCGAGCCCCCCTTCCGCTCGAAGGGGCGACGCAACCCGTACCAGCACCATGTCGGCGTCCATGCCGGGCTGCACAACGCCGCCTTCGTCCGCGGGCTGATGAGCCCGACGAGCCCGATCGACAGCCGCCGCCGGGCCGCCTGGATCTATTCTCAAGGAGCGCCCGAGATCTATGCCGGCGACCTCGCCTTCTATTCCGACGAGTTCGACGGCGCGGAGGTAGCGCCGCGCATCGATGCCGCGCGCACGCCGGTGTCCCTGCTCTGCGGCACCTATGACTATTCGGCGACGCCGGAGGACGGCGCGAAGCTCGCCTCGCTCATTCCGGGCGCCGATCTGCGCGTCATGGAGGGGCTCGGCCATTTCCCGATGTGCGAGGACGCGGACCTGTTCCGCCCGCATCTGCTGGCGGCGCTGGCCCATGTCGGAGGGCCGCGCTGACTAGCGCAGCGGCGGCAGGTGGAGCGCGACCGTTTCGCCCCCCGAGCCCTCGACGGCGGGGTAGAGCTCCCGCACCAGTGGATCGTGACCGGCGATGATGCGCTCCTCCGCTCCGGCGAGGCGGCGCGCGGCGCGCCAGCCCTGCGCCAGCGCGCCGAGATCGAAGAAGATCGGAAACGGGTTCTGCCGCTCGATATTGGCCATGAAATGCGCGGCATCGCTGGCGAGCACGAGCGGCCCACGGGCGGTCTCGACGCGGACCATCTGCAGGCCCGCGCTGTGGCCGCCGACCTTGTGCAGACTCAGGCCCTCGTCGAGTTCCGCATTGCCGTCATGGAAGACGACGCGCTCGGCATAGACCGCGCGCACCATCCTCACGACATCCTCGACGTCGAAGGGGTAGCGGATGCAGGCCTGGCACATGTGCCGGCCGGTCGCGAAGCCTATCTCCGCGTCCTGCAAATGGAAGCGGGCCTTCGGGAAGAGATCGAGATTGCCGGCATGGTCATAGTGGAGATGCGTGATCACCACGTCCTCCACCGTCTCCGGCGCGACGCCGAGCTGACGCAGCGCGACCTCCACCGGTCTGATCAGCGTGCGCCCTCGCCGGGCCCCACCTTCGGGGGTGAAGCCCGTGTCGACCACGACGACCCGCTCGCCGCGCCGCACGACCCAGACGAAATAGTCCATCGGCATGGGCGCGTCGTGCGGATCGGGCGCACGGATGAAGTTCTCGAAGGCCCGGCGTTCATGCACGGCATAGCGCAGGGCGAAGACCTCCCAGCCGGCCATGGCCGGTCTCACTTGTCGGCCGGAACGGCTCCCTCGGCCTTCAGCACCTCATGGGCCGCCTTGAAGGCGTCGAGGCCGGCCGGGATGCCGCAATAGACGGTCGCGTGGAGCAGGATTTCCTTGATCTCGTCGACGGTGACGCCATTGGCGAGCGCGCCCTTGACGTGGAGCTTGAGCTCGGCCGGCTTGCCGAGCGCGGTCAGCATGGCGAGGTTCAGCATCGAGCGCGTCTTGTGCTCGAGGCCCGGCCGCGTCCAGGCATAGCCCCAGCACCATTCGGTGGTGATGTTCTGGAAGGCCATCATGAAGTCGTCGGCCTTGGCGAGGCTGCCATCGACATAGTCGGTGCCGAGCACCTTGCGGCGGACTTCGAGGCCCTTGTTGAACTGATCACTGTGCGACATCGGCCTTGATCCCTTTCGTGGTGGTGTTCGGTGGTCCTCAGAGCCCGAGATAGGCGCTTCGGACGGCGTCGTTTCCGGAGAGTTCCGCGCTCGTACCCGACAGCACGACCCGGCCGCTCTCCAGCACATAGCCACGCCCGGCGACGGAGAGCGCCAGCGTGGTGTTCTGCTCGACCAGCAGGATGGATGTGCCCGTCCTGCTGACGGCCAGGAAGGTGTCGTGGAGTTCGTCGACGATCTTCGGCGCGAGGCCGTGGCTCGGCTCGTCGAGCAGAAGCAGCCGCGGCTGGAGCATCAGCGCCCGCCCGATCGCGACCATCTGCTGCTCGCCGCCCGAGAGCGTGCCGGCGAGCTGTCCGAGCCGCTCGCGCAGCCGGGGAAACATCGTTAGCACCCGGTCGCGCCGCACCGCGAGATCGCTGGCGGAGCGCACCGCATAGGCGCCGAGCATGACGTTCTCCTCGACCGTCATCTCGGGGAAGACATGGCGACCTTCCGGCACATGCGCGATGCCGAGCGCCGGGATTGCATGGGAGGGCCGGCCGACGAGTTCGGTGCCGTCGAAGCGGATGCTGCCGCGAGCGGAGACGAGCCCCGAGATCGTACGCAGCAGCGTGCTCTTGCCCGCCGTGTTGGCGCCGATCACGCAGACGAACTCGCCCGCGCCGACCGCGATCGAGACATCGTGGAGCACGTCGAGGCCGCCATAGCCGGCGTTCAGCCCGGCGATCGAAAGAAGCGGAGACTGGCTCGTCATCGCACCCTCCTCACGCCGCCGACCGGCCGAGATAGGCTTCGATCACGGCCGGATCGCGCGCGATCTCGGCCGGCGTGCCGGTGGCGATCCTCTGGCCGAAATTCAGCACGACCAGCCGGTCGCAGAGCGCCATGATCGCGCGCATGTGGTGCTCGACCACGACCAGCGTCAGCCCCTCCGCGCGCAGCTGGCGCAGCAGCGCCATGAAGGCGTCCATCTCGGCATGGTTGAGCGCCGCCATCGCCTCGTCGAGCAGCAGGACCCGCGGCTCGGTGCAGAGCGCGCGCGCCACCTCGACGCGGGCCCGCTCCGGAAAGGAGAGATCGCGCGCGAGCTTGCCGGCGATCGCGCCGATGCCGACCCGCTCGAGGCAGCGCCTGGCCAGTTCGCGGGCCTCGGGAATCGCATGGCGCATCAGCCCGCCGGTCAGGACATTGTCGAGGACCGTCGAGTCGAGGAAGAGCGCGACGTTCTGGAAGGTCTTGACCATGCCCGCCGCGGCGATCTTGTGCGGCTTGAGGCCGACGAGGTCACAACCGTCGAGCCGGATCGTGCCGGAATCGGGCCGGTGCAGGCCGACCAGCGTCGAGAACAGCGTCGTCTTGCCGGCGCCATTGGGGCCGATCAGCCCGAGGATCTCGCCCGGCGCCACGGACAGCGACACATCCGACAAGGCCTGCAGCCCGCCGAAGCGCTTGCCGAGCCCGGTGACCTGGAGCAGAGGGGCGACCATCAGCGTTCCTCCCGGCGCAGCAGGCGCCGGATCCGCGGGCCGATCGCCATGAAGCCGCGCGGCTCGACCAGGATGACGAGGATCAGCAGCACACCAAAGACCAGTTGCGACAGCCCGGCCGCCTGGGCGGAGAAGACCTGATTGGCGATCTCCTCCAGCGGGATGACGAAGAAGGCGCCGAGGATCGGGCCCGCCGCCGTGCCGATGCCACCGACGATGGCGATCATCGCCATCCGCACCGAGATCGAGGCGACGCCGAAGACGGTGTCGGGATCGAAAAAGAACTGGAACTGGGCGTAGAGCGTGCCGAGCGCCGCTGTCAGCGCGCCCGAGATCACCGCCGCGACGATCTTGGTGCGGGTGGTGTCGACGCCGATGACCTCGGCCGCGTCGGCATTCTCCTTGATCGCCCGCAGGCGATAGCCGAGGCGGCTGCGCTTGATCGCGATGAAGATCAGCGTCACCACGACGAGCGCCCCCAGCATCAGCCAGTAGGAGGCGCGCGTATCGGCAAACTGCATCAGGCCGAGGGCTCGGCTTGGCGAAGGGGATGGAGATGCCGACGGGCCCGCCGGTCAGACCGCCCCAGCTGTTGGCGACGACGCGCATCACCTCGCCAAAGGCGAGCGTCGCCAGGGCGAAGTAGTGACCGCGCAGCCGCATCGTCGGCAGGCTGATCAGCAGGGCGGCAAGCCCGCCCAGCACCGCCGCCGCGACCATGCCGAGCCAAGGCGTCATGCCGAAATGGATCAAAAGCAGCGTCGAGGTGTAGGCGCCGATGCCGAAGAAGGCGGCGTGGCCGAGCGAAATCTGGTTGGCGAGGCCGGCGACGATGTTCCAGGCCTGCGCCATGGCGGCGAAAAGCAGCGCCAGGCAGAGGATGCGGATGCCGTAGCCGCGCGGCTCGAAGGCGAAAGGCAGGGCGATGGCGAGTGCCGCCAGCAGCGCGAGGCCGGCCGCCTGCCGAACGGACGGCGCGTTCATCGGGCCGCCCCCAGCAGGCCCTTCGGCCGGAAGGCCAGCACCGCGATGAAGACGACGAAGAGGACGAGGTTCTGCAGCTGGATCGGGAAGACCAGCGCCGAGAGCGACTGGATGATGCCGACGGCGAGACCGCCGACCACCGCGCCCGCGACCGAGCCCAGCCCGCCCAGCACCACCACGGTGAACATCAGCACGGCGAATTGCGTGCCGACCGTGGGCGAGGCCGTCAGATAGGGCAGGATCACCGCCCCGCCGAAAGCGGTGAGCCCGACGCCAAGCGCGAAGGCGAGCATGTGCATGCGGTCGGCGTCGATGCCCATCAGCCGCGCGGCCATCGGATCCTGCGCCGTGGCGCGCATGGCGCGGCCAAACCAGCTCGACTTCAGGAAGAGCCAGAGCGCCAGCCCCGAGGCCACCGACATGGCGAAGGCGGCGAGATAGGGCACCGAGATGAAAAGCGGCCCGAGTTGCAGCGACGAGGTCTGGTAGGGCGTCGAGACCGAGCGGAAGCCCGATCCGAACATGAGGAGCGCGGCGTTCTCCAGCACGATCAGCAGGCCGACGGTGAGGAAGATCTGCGCCACCTCGGGTGCCTTAAGCACGCGCTTGATCAGCACGCGCTGGATCGCGGCGCCGAGCACGAACACCACGGCGAAGGCGAGCGGTGCCGCCAGCAGCGGATCGAGCCCGAGCCAGGCCCAGGCATAGTACGCCACGAACATGCCGAGCATCAGGAACTCCGCCTGCGCGAAGTTCACGATGCCCATCACGCCGAAGACCAGCGTCAGGCCGATCGAGATGACGGCGTAGACACCGCCGATCATCAAGCCGTCCAGGATGGCCTGAACCACCGCCATAGCCGTCTCTCTCCCCTGCCCGGCCCGACCGCCTTTCGGCTCAGCCGCCCCAGACAGCCTTTGCCTTGGCGACGTCGGCGGGCCAGACGGTGACGAGCTCCTTGTTGCGCCACTGGACCATGACGGGGACGGAGAGCGTGTTGAGGCCAGTCTTGTCGAACTGGACGGCGCCGCCCGTCATGGCCTTGTTCCAGCCGCCCTCGAAGCGGGCGCCCTGCAGGGCCTTGCGCAAATCCTCGGGCTTGGCCGACTTGGCCTTCTCCATCGCCTGGGCCAGCACGTCCATGCAGACGGCGTGCTCCAGCGCTTCATGGACCATGAAGTAGCCGAAACGCTTGCGGAACCGCTCGGTCAGCTCCGGCGCAAGGTCGTAATTGGCCGGCGAGATCGAGAGGACGCCCTCGGCGAATTCGCCCAGCCCCTTCTCGAAATCGGGGATGACGTAGCCGGCGGCGCCGCCGATGGCGGGGATGGTGATGCGCTGCTGGCGCATCGCGCGGATGATCTGCAGGGAATCATTGAGATAGGAGACCGGGAACACCGCCTGGGCACCCGAGGCGCGCAGCTTGTTGATCAGCGGCGTGACGTCGGTGATGCCCAGCGGATAGGCGTCGTCCATGACGATCTGGACGCCGGCCGCCTTGGCGCCCTCGCGCAGGCCGCCGGCCTGCGAGGTGCCATAGGCCGTGTCCTCATACATGATGGCGATGCGCTCGAGCTTCTGGCCGGCACTCGCGGCGATGGCGGCCGTGCCGTCGAACTGCGCCTTGCCGATCACCGAGGCCTTGGCGACGACCTGGAAGATGTTCTCGAAGCCGCGCCCGGTGATCTGGTCCGAGAAGGACATGGTCAGCAGCGGCACGCCACGACGCTCGGTGACCTCCGAGATCGCGATGGTCAGCGACGAGGCGAAGGCGCCGAGGATCGCCACGACATCGTTCTGGGTCAGCAGGCGCTGGGCGACATTGGCGGCGGTGGTCGGCGTCGAGGTCGAGTCGGCGATGACCAGATTGATGCGGGCCCCGCCGAGCGCCTTGATGCCGCCGGCGGCGTTGATCTCGTCAGCGACCAGTTCGATGCCGTTACGCGAATTGATCCCGAACTGGGCGTTGGCCCCCGACAGCGGCAGAATGACGCCGACATTGACGGCCTTGCCCTGGGCGACAGCGTCCCGGACGACATAGGGCGCGGCGATGGCACCGGCGGCGCCGAGCATCAGGCCACGGCGAGTGGGCGACAGCTTGATCATCTCTTCCTCCACGATCTGCCTTCTGCGGGCATCAGCGGAGACAGGCATCCCATAGTCGTCGGCGCCCTGTCAACTGATTGACAGATTGTCTGACAACCGGTGAGGCGATCAAGTGCGGCGGCCTGTATTGCGGGCTGACAGGCCTGCCGGCGCGGCGTTGCCGCGCCGCGCGGATCAGGCGGCCAGGACCGCCGGGCCGGGCGCCGGGTCGAGATCGGCCCAGCCGTCGCGGGCGTGATAGCGGGCGGCGACCTGCCCGGCATCGTCCATCGCGAAGAGCGCGAGCCAGCCCTGATCGAACAGCGCCCGCAGATTGGGGTGCTTTTCGAGCACGCCAAGGATCGCCTCGCGCGGGGCGGCGATGACGACGGAGAGGCGCAGCGGCTCGTGCATCAGCCGCTCGCCGTCATGGACGGACTGCCAGGGCAGGCCGCCGCGCAGCACGCCGCCATTGCCCTCGAAGACGCCGATCCCGCCGACGACGTTGTGCAGCAGCTTGTTGCCGGCACCGAAGGCCGCCGGGGCGACGGCGGAGCCGTAATACTGCAGGCTGATCCAGCTCGCGACGACGACGGGCGCCGTCAGGATCAGCTCGAGCACCTTGAACCCGCTGTCGGCGCGCCAGTCATAGCTGTGCAGGAAGGCGCGCCCGGCCAGGGAGGCCCCCGCCGTGTGCCGGCGCGGGGCGGCGATGAAGGCCTTGCAGCCGGCCAGCCCCCATTCCGGCCGCACCTGCGCCCAGTCCTGGCCACGCCGGGCGACGTCGCCCTCGCCGGCAGCACCTGGCAGGCGCAGAGCGCGCTCGGTGCGGGCGAGCCGTCCGGCCGAGGCCAGCAGCGAATCCAGCCTGGCGAGGTCGGCAGCGTGCGAGGGCGACAGCGCCGCCCGGTCGAACAGCGTGATCTCGTCGCTGACCGTGTCGTGCAGCCCGGCGACGAAGCGCGTATCGGCCGGGACGTCGATCCCCTGCGCCGCGAGCCCGATCCGGACCTCGTCGTCGTTCAGCAGCCCGGCCAGCAGGCGGGCGTTGACGTCGCCCGGGAAGCCGCCGCAGGCGCCGCATTGCAGGGCGCTGGCATGGGCGTTATTGACCAGCCGCGCGCCATGGCCGGCGAGCAGCACCAGCCGGGCGAAGCGCGAGGTCAGCGACATCGCCCGCAGGATCGTCGCCGCCATCTCGATGCGCTGCGCCGCCGTGAGCGAAGCGTCGAGCCGCGGCGCCGCCCGGTCGCCGTCCGGGCGGCGATCGGCCGTGACGGAGTCGTGGAAGAGCTTCCAGAGATAGAGCGGCCCGCTGGCCTCGACGAAGGCGAAGGAGGAGACCGCGGCGCGCTTGAAGCGGCCCCAGGCGCGCCTGGCGCGAGCACCGATGCGCTGCTTCTCCTCCGCGGCCTCGCCGGGCACGTCGCAGGTAAAGGAGCTAACGCCGGGCTTTAGGAGGACCGGCAGCCGCGCCTCGCCGCCCACCGAACCGAGCCGGCGATGCGAGACGCCGATGCCGAAGAAGCCGGCGAAGCCCAGCGTCTCCGTGCCCGGATCAAGCGATTCCAGTGTGCGGCGGATGATCTCGGAGCGGACGTCGATGCAGAAGGCAGCCTGCACCGAGGGGCGCGCGGCCGGCTCCTTTTGCGAGACGGCCGGCCTCCAGGCCGCGAAGAAGCGGCGCTGCGCGGCGCGATCATAGGCCTCCTGCAGCAGCGCGTCGATGATCTGGTCGGTGCTCGGCTCGACCGGTGCGGCATGGGCATCGATCGCCTGCCGCCAGGGCTCGGCGATCTGCCGCCCGAACTGCGCCTGCAGGGCTGCCTCGAAGGCGAGCGCGATCGCGAGCAGGTCGGTGATGGTCTGGTCGGTGCCGCCGTCGCGCTCGGCCTGCCAGTGCAGCTGGCGGGCATATTGCGCCCAGCCGCCGAGCCCGGTCAGGAGCGTGGTGAAATAGCTCTCGGCCGCGGCCTGCGGCAGGCCGAGCGCAAGGCTTGCGCGCCGGATCGCTGCCGGTGCCGCCAGCGGCTCCCGCGAGATGCGCAGACAGAAGCCCTTCAGCCCCGCGATCTCGGGCGAAAGGTCCTGCGTCGCGAAGGCGCGCCAGGATTCATAGGCGCCGGTCGCGATAGTCTTGGGCCACATCGCCTGGCCAAGATCGAAATGGCCCGAGGCCCATGCACCGATCCGGTCCGCGATAAAGCCAGGCCAGTCGATGCCGGTGGCGTCGGCGCAGAGCGCGGCGACGGTCGGGATCGCGGCGACAGGCGCCGGGTCCTCTGCGAGGGCCGCCTCGACCGTCGCGAGACCGGGCGCATCCGGATCGTCGGCGACGGCAGCGGCCAGATCAGCCGGCGTGATCTCTCCCGCCCGCCAGCGCTCCCGGTAGAAGCTGCGCGGCATGGTGACGGGGATTCCTCCGGCCCTGCCAAGGCGGGCCGCCGCACCGGGCAGCGTTTCCCCGGCGAGACCGAGGAAGGGGTTCACCGCGACGGAGGCCGAGAGGGGCCAGAGCGGCGGGATGATGCGGGCGGCGCGATCGGCCTGCGCCATCAGGGCTGCCTGCAGGGCGTCCTGTCCGGGCTGCGCGTTCATGACGGGCTCCTTTCGCTGGTCGGGAGAGATGGTCTGGGCTGCGCCCAGCCACCGGTGAGACGGTCGAAGATGGCGTTGCCGTAGAAGCCGTTGGCGAGATGAACGCGCAGCCCGGCCAGGGCGGGGTGGCCGGCCCAGTGCGGAAACAGCGCCTGGGCGAAGGCGACGCCGCCGAAGGAGAGCAGCGTCAGCACGATCAGCGCCCATTCCAGCGCGGTGGGCGGCGGGATCGGCGGCAGAGTCGCCGAGGTCAGCCACTGCGCGAAGCGCTGGAGCAGGAAGTAGGAGAGCGAGGCGGCGATGGCCGCCGCCGATGTCCGCAGGGTGAGCGCGCGTGGAGCGGCGTCGGCGAGGCCCTGCGCGATCAGATAGGCGACGCCGAAGACGAGGATGGCGCCGAGAGCGATCGCCTGCGGCGACTTGTCGGCGAAGCCGAAGCCGAGCCCGAGCAGGGCGTAGAGCGCCAGCGCAAAGGCGAAGGCCTGCGCCACGACGCGAATGCTGGCGACCGCGACCGGCCCCGGGCGACGCGTGGCCGCGACCTGCTCCACCGCCCAGCCCGAGGAGAGGAAGGCATGGGCCTTGTAGAGGGAGTGGGCGACGATGTGCAGCAGCGCCAGCGGGAAGAGCGCCAGCCCGCATTGCAGCACCATGAAGCCCATCTGCGCCACCGTGGACCAGGCGAGCGACGTCTTGATCGCCGACTGGGTCAGCATCACCAGGCCACCCAGCAAGGCGGTGAAGCCACCGATCAGCACCAGCGCCGCCAGTGCGCCCGGCGTGGTCAGCAGCAGGTCGGCGAAGCGGATCAGCAGGAAGCCGCCGGCATTGATGATGCCGGCATGGAGCAGGGCCGAGACCGGCGTCGGCGCCTCCATCACCTCGACCAGCCAGCCATGGGCGGGGAACTGCGCCGATTTCAGCAGGGCCGCCGTCACCAGCAGCGCGACCGCCCAGCCCGTCCCGGCGGGCACTGGCCCACTGCGCGCCTGCGCCATGATCGCGCCGATGTCGCCGGTGCCGTAGCCCGCGAACAGGACGAGGCAGGCCAGCAGCAGAGCCGTATCCGCCAGCCGGGCGACGACGAATTTCTTGCGCGCCGCCCGCTGCGCCGCCGGGCGCGCGGGGTAGAACAGCAGCAGCCGGTGCAGGCAGAGGCTGGTCGCGATCCATGCTGCGAGCAGCTGCAGCAGGTTGCCGGCGCAGACGAGCAGGATCGCGGCGGCGAGCGTCGCGCAGATCCAGCCGGTGAAGCGCCTCTGGCCCGGTTCGCCGGTGAGATAGCTGCGGCTGAAGCGCAGGACGACCCAGCCGACGAAGGTGATCAGCAGCAGCATGGTCACACCGACGATGTCGAGGCGCGCCGAGAGGCCAAGGCCGCGTGGGGCAAGCAGCGTCAGCGTGGCGGGGCCCGACACAGCGAGCTGCACGGCCGCCACGAGAGCCACGACCAGCGCCAGCGCTGCGGCGATCTCCGCCAGAAGCCCCTGCCCCTTCGCCGAGAGCGCCTCGCGGCGCAGCAGGAACAGCGCCGTCGCAGCGAGGATGGCCGGGGCGAGAAGCGGGAGCGCGAGATGGGGCACGGCAGGGCTCACGGGCTGGTTGATCTCGCA
The DNA here is from genome assembly GCF_040546595.1 of Bosea sp. OAE506. NCBI lineage: Bacteria > Pseudomonadati > Pseudomonadota > Alphaproteobacteria > Hyphomicrobiales > Alloboseaceae > Allobosea > Allobosea sp. OAE506. The sequence goes on from NZ_JBEPOB010000001.1 coordinate 4,265,248, forward strand.
CCGCAATAACACCGGCCCCGATGCGCTAAAAATTCATTGTTTGCGCAGTTCCGTTCGCTATGATCGAACGATGTCCGGACTGAACTACAATCATCTGCGCTATTTCTGGATGGTCGCGCGGGAGGGGCATCTCGGCCGCGCGGCCCAGCGCCTCAACCTGACGCAGTCGGCCCTCTCCGTGCAGATCAAGCGGCTCGAGGAGCAGGTCGGGCACCGTCTGTTCGAGCGCGCCGGGCGGGGCCTGTTGCTGACCGAGGCCGGGCGGATCGCCCGCGATCATGCCGACATCATCTTCGCCACGGGGGACGATCTGCTCGGCACGCTGCGCGAAAGCGGCCTGTCGCGGCATGTGCTGCGCGTCGGTGCGCAGGCAACGCTGTCGCGCAATTTCCAGCTCGCCTTCCTGCGCCCGATCCTCGGGCGTCCGGATGTCGAGGTCGTGCTGAAGTCGGGCGCGACGCCGGAACTGCTGCGCGCGCTGGCCGCCCATCAGCTCGATGCGGTGCTGACCAACCAGCCGCCGGCCTCCGACCCTGAACGCGCCTTCCTCACCCACAAGCTCGCCGAGCAGCCGGTGAGCCTGGTCGGCCGGCGCGACCTCGTCGCGGAGACGGGCGATTTCGAGACCCTGCTCGCGCGGCATCCGGTGATCCTGCCGCCGCTGCATACGGGGCTGCGGGACGACATCGACGCGCTGATCGACCGCGCGGGCGTCACGCTGCAGATCGCCGCCGAGGTCGACGACATGGCGATGATGCGCCTGCTGGTGCGCGAGGGCGTGGGCTTGGGCGTGCTTCCACCCATCGTCATCCAGGACGAACTTGCGCAGGGGCTGCTCGCGATCGGGGCCTCGTTGCCCGGCATCGTCGAGCGCTTCTACGCGGTCACCGTCGCGCGCACCTTCCGCAACGTGCTGCTGCAGGACCTACTCGGGCAGCAGGGTTGAGGCGGGAGCCGGAGCGGCGCGAGGGCCGCCCCGGCATGCCTCAGATGAAAGCGATCGAGATCGCCGGGACCAGTGCGATGGCGAGCAGACCGAGCAGCAGCGCCCCGAGATAGAACCAGACCGTCTTCATCGCGGCGTCGGGATCGACCTTGCCGATCGAGCAGGCGATGTAGTGGCCGATGCCGATGGGCGGGGTGAACAGGCCGATATTCATCGAGACCACCACCACCATGGCGTAATGCACCGGGTGGATGCCGAGATCCTTGGCGATCGGGAACATCAGCGGCGCCAGCAGCACGATCGCCGGCAGGCCCTCGAGCAGGCAGCCCAGTGTCAGGAAGACCGCGATCGTCACCGCCATGTAGACGATCCAGCCGCCGGGAAGGCCCTTCATCACCGCAGCGAGATATTGCGCGAAGCCGGTCTGGGTTAGCACCCAGGCGGCGGCCGAGGCCGTGCCGAGGATGATCAGGATCGCGCCGGTCATGGCGGCGGTCTCGATCAGCATGCGGTAGATCTGCGCGGCCTTGAGCCCGCCATAGAGGATCATGCCCACGATCAGGGCGTAGACCACGGCGATGGTGGAGACTTCGGTGGCCGTCGCAACGCCCTCCGTCACCGCGCCCCGGACGAGGAAGGGCAGGACAAGCGCGGGCGCGGCGACCACCAGCGCCTTGCCGATCAGTGCGAGCGGGGCGCGGCGCACCCCTTCCAGCGCCTCGCCCCGCGCCTTCCAGCGGGCGGCCAGGGCGAGAATCAGCAGCAGGAAGAAGGCGACGACGAAGCCGCTGGCAAACAGCGCCGCGATCGAGATGCCAGCGACGGAGCCGATGACGATGAGCACGATCGAGGGCGGCACCGTGTCGGCCATGATCGCGCCCGTCCCGAGCAGGGCGACCATCTCCTCGGGCTTGTTGCCGCGGCGCTTCATCTCCGGGAACAGCGCCGGCGCCACAGTGGCCATATCCGAGACTTTCGAGCCGGAGATGCCGGAGACGAGATAGAGCGAACCGAGCATGACATAGGACATGCCGGCCCGAACATGGCCGAACATCGAGGCGAGGAAATCGACGATCGCCTTGCCCATGCCCGTTGCATCGAGGATGCAGCCCAGCAGCACGAAGACCGGCACCGAAAGCAGGATCAGGCTCGACATGCCCTCGTCCATGCGTCCGACGATCACCGTGACCGGCAGCTTGGTCGAGAAGACGAGGAAGGCCATCGCGCCGGCGCCGAAGCAGAAGGCGATCGGCACGCCCATGGCGAGGCAGAGCGCGATGACGCCGACCAGCAGGATCAGGATATTGGCCTTGCCGAGTCCGGCGAGCACCGGCGAGAGCAGCCAGAGCAGGCCGATGGTGGCCGCCACCAGCACAACCGCGGTCACGAGGTCGCGGCGCGGCGCCTCGGTCCAGAGTTTCACCGCCAGCACGAAGAGCATCAGCCCGATGCCGATCGGGATGCCGGCGATGCGCCAGGCGGTGGAGATGTTGAGCGCCGGCGAGGTCACGGGGAACTCGTCGATCCAGTGCTCGATGGCAGAGGGCAGCAGCGCGGCGAGGAAGGCCCCGATGACGACGAGGCCGGTCGTCTCCAGCAGCGAGCGGGCGCGCGGGCCGATCGCATTGATCACCAGCGCCAGGCGCAGATGCTCGCCGCGGTCGATGGCGATGACCGCGCCGAGCATGACGATCCAGAGGAACAGGAAGGACGCGATCTCGTCGGCCGCCGTGATCGGCGACGACAGGACATAGCGCCAGAACACCGCGACGAGGACGAGGCCGATCAGCCCGACCAGCAGCAGGGCCGCGAAGGCCTCCAGCGGCGCCATCAGGAAGCGCAGCCGCGCGCTGGGTCGCGGCGGGACCTGCTCCTCGATGGCGAAGGCCTGGGTTTCGCTGATCGGCGTTGCGTCTGTCATCGCTGCCTCGCTGGGGATGGACGCGGAAAAAATCGGTCGCGCCTATTTGGGCGCGGCCGAAACGGGATCGGCGTCAGGCGAGTTTGCCGACGGCCTCTTCGAGCAGGGCCCAGGGCTCGTCACCGAACTTGCCGCGCCACTCCTTGTAGAAGCCGGCCTGCGACAAAGCCTCGCGGAAGGGCGCCGGATTGACCTCGTTGAAGATCATGCCGGCGGCGGCGAGGTCCTTCTGCAAGGCGATGTTCTGCGCGGCGACATCGGTCCGCTCCGCTTCGCAGGCGCTGTTCAGGATGCGGCTGACAGTCGCCTGGATGTCGGCCGGCACCTGGCCCCAGGAGCGGCGGTTGATCAGGAACCACCAGCCGTCCCACATATGGTTGGTGACGGAGCAGTATTTCTGCACCTCGAAGAGCTTGGCTGCCGAGATGATCGCCGGCGGGTTCTCCTGCCCGTCGACCACCTTGGTCTGAAGCGCCGAATAGACCTCGGCGAAGTTCAGCCCCGTCGGCGAGGCGCCGAGCGACTTGAACAGTGAGAGCCAGAGCGCACTGACCGGCACGCGGATCTTCATGTTCTTCAGGTCTTCCGGCTGGACGATCGGCCGCGAGCTGTTGGTGATCATCCGGAAGCCGTTGTCCCAGATCTTGTCCATGACGACGAAGCCACCACGGGTGATCTGCTGGCGCAGATGGGCGCCGAGCTTGCCGTCCATCGCGCTCCAGAGCGCCGGATAGTCCTTGAAGGCGAAACCGACGCCGGAGATTGCGGCGGCGGGAATGATCGTCGAGAGCACGTTGACGCCCGAATTCAGGAAGCATTCGAGCGCGCCCGAGCGCAGCTGCGAGAGCATGTCGGAATCGGCGCCGAGCTGGTTGTTCGGGAAGAGCTGGAACTCGAACTTGCCGTTGGTCTGCTCCTTCACCTGCTCCGCCGCCTTGGTGAGGTGGACGTTGAGCGGGTGCGAGGCGGGCACATTGGTGCCGATCTTGAACGTATGCTCGGCAGCATGGGCATAGCGCAGCGGCAGGGCCGTGGAGATCGCGCCCGCACCCGCGAGGGTGGCGAAGCGGCGGCGGCTGATCGTGAGCGTCATCGTTGTAACCTCCCGTTTGTTTTTTGATGGAGTGGGCCGTTCAGGCCGTCGGCGACGCCGCCTTGTCGCCGCGGAACATCAGTCCCGCCTCGCGGAAGCCGCCATCGACATTGAGGGTGTGGCCGTGGACGTAGCGGGCCTCGTCCGAGCAGAGGAAGACCGCCGCGTCGGCGATCTCCTCCGGCGTGCCATAGCGCGTCATCGGGATGAGGTAGTTGTAGGCGGCGCGGGTCGCGGCATCATGGGCGAACTTCGCCATCTCGGTCTCGATGGCGCCGGGCGCGATGTTGTTGACGTTGATGCCGTATTCCGCGAGTTCGACCGCCATCACCTTGGTCAGCAGTTCGAGGCCCGCCTTCGCCGCGCCATAGGCGCCGCGGCCATGGCCGCCGCGCTGGCCCGAGAGCGACGCGATGTTGATGATCTTGCCGGAGCGCTGCTTCGCCATCACCCGGGCACAGGCCTGGGCGACGAAGAAGGCGCCCGTCAGGTTGATCGAGATGGTGCGGTTCCAGGTCTCCGCGTCGATTTCCAGAAACGGCGTGTTGCCGCCGATGCCGGCATTGTTGACGAGAATGTCGAGCCGGCCATAGCGGGCGACGATCGCCTCGATCAGTGCCGTCACGGACGCCTGATCGGCAACGTCGACCGCCGCGGCCATGCCTTCGGGCGCTCCGAGACCGGCCAGCGCCTGGCGGGCACCCTCCTCGTTGATGTCGGCGAGCACCGGAACGGCTCCCTGCGCCGTCAGCGCACGAGCGATGGCGAGGCCGATGCCGCGCGCGCCGCCGGTGACCAGGGCGATCTTGCCTTCGAGCCTGCGCATTGCGTCCGTTCCCATTCCTGGCCCGTTCATGCGGCACCGCCCTGGCGAACCGCGTCGAAGAAATCGTCCCCGCCGACCTGGCCGCCCTTGAGCACCAGCTCGAGCCCGTCCCGTTCCGGCTGGGGCGCATGGGCGCGGCAGAGCGGTGAGCCGGGCGCCATCGGCGCGATGGCCGTCAGCGCATCGATGCCGAGTTGGGCTGCCGCATGGCTCGAGGTGTCGCCGCCCGAGATCACCGCGCGCGTCAGGCGGGTCTCGCGAAGCACGCGATCGAGAATGGTGCCGAGCGCCGCGCCGATCCGGTCGTTGACCGCCTCGATCGTGAGGCCTGCAACAGCCACCGCCTCGCGCAGCCGCGCCACCGCCGGATCGTCCGGCCCCTGGGCTGAGAAGACGAGCGGGCTTTGGCCTTCCGCCAGCGCCGCCAGCGCGCGCTGGGTGGCAGTCTCGATCTCGCTCTCCCAGGCACGGGAATCGACCGCGTGCTCGGGCGCGATGCGGATCGGCGCAAAGCCCCGCTCCTGCGCCGTGGCGATCTGGCGGGCGGTGACCGGCGAAACCGAGCCCGAGACGACGGCGATCTGCGCGACGGCTCCCGGCGAAGCCAGGGCGGGTGCCGCAGGCAGCAGGCCCGCGGCGCGCCAATGCGCCACGAGCGCCGCCTCGACGCCCTGCGAGCCGATGGCGAAACAGGGCTGCCCCCCGCGCTGCCAGAGGAGGCGGCCCGCCTCCTCCAGGGTCTGCGCATCCATGACGTCGATCGAGACGATGGCTGCGCCCTCCGCGAGGGCGGCGTCCAGCGCAGCGTCACCCGCGCCCCGCTTCATCGCGACGAAATCGACGAGGCCGATGGGCAACTGCGTCTGGCGCGCGAGATGGCGGCCGAGATCGGCCTCGTCCATCGGCGTCACCGGGTGGCGCGCCATGACGGGATGCCGGTCGAGCCGGTAGCCGCGGCCATGGGCGAGCGCGAAGAGATGGCCGAAGCTCTGGAAGCGGCCCATGCCGGGCTCGCCGACGACGAGCGGAATCCAGCCGTCGAAGACCCCCGCACCGATCTCCGCTGCCCGCCCGATCGAGCCGATATGGGGTGCGGAATCGAAGGTGGAGCAGACCTTGTAATGGAAGACGGGGGCTCCGAGCGCTTTCAGGCCGGCGAAGATCGGCGGCAGGTGCTCGTCCATCCAGGCCGGGCTGCGCGAGCGCGCGACACCGGCAATGCCGATGCCGCGACAGTGCCGGAAAGCGGACAGACGCTCCGCCGTCGGCGGGGCGAGGAACAGCACCGTCTCGAGCCCGGCGAAGGCGAGCGCCTCCATCGAGGCCGACGAGCCGGTGAAATCATCGCCGTAGAAGGCGACGAGCGGCCCCGCCGGGAGCGGGCGCGTCGCGCTCACGCCGCGATCTCCAGCGCCCGGCCGAGTTCGGGATGGGTACGCGCGTGCTCGGCCAGCGGGATTCCGGCGATTGCCGCCGCCCAAGCCTCGCGCAGCGAGCGCACACCTGCCGCAACGCCGTCGGGATGGGCCATCACGCCGCCGCCGGCCGTCATGATCAGGTCGGTGCTGCCGAGCGCGGCATAGGTGCCGTGCGCCTGCCGCGCCGTCTGGCCCGACGAGAAGACCGGCATGACCGTGCAGGGCTTGTCGGCGAACATCGGCGTCAGGCATTCGCGCGCCGAGGCGACGACGCTGTCGTCGGTCTCCGAGAACTTGTTGGAGAGCCCGTTGACATGCATGTGGTCGGCCCCCGCCAGACGCCAGAGCTTCTGCCAGGCGACATAGGACCAGCCCAACATCGGGTGGCGCGAGAGATAGCCCCAGCCATTGCGATGGGCGTGGATCGGCAGCTGTGCGAAGCGCCCCAGTTCGATCATCCCGACGAGGCCAACCGAGTTCAGGCTCGCCATCAGGCAGGTGGCGCCGTGGGCGAGCAGGGTGTCGTGGCGGCGGCGCATCTGGTCGAGATCGCCGGTCAGGTTGAAGGCGAACATCGGCTTACGGCCCGTGCGGTCGGCATGGCGCTCGACCACCGCCATCACCGCGGCGACGCGCTGGTCGAAGGGACAGGCCGGCCCGTCCGACTGCAACTCGTCGTCCTTGATGAAGTCGATTCCGGCGCCGCAGAGCTCGTCGACAAGCGCAGCGGTCGCGGCCGGATCGAGGCCGACGCTGGGCTTGATGATCGTGCCGATCAGCGGGCGGCCCTCCACCCCGGCGAGGCGCCGCGTGCCGGCGACGCCGAAACGCGGGCCGGGATAGGCCTCGCCGAAGGCCGCCGGCAGGCGGATGTCGAGGATCCGCAGGCCGCTGGCGCATTTCAGCTCGAACAGATTGCCGGCGACGGTGGCGACGAGGTTGGGCAGAGAGGGACCGATCGTGGCCAGCGGCCAGGACAGGGTGACGCGTGCCCGGGTGATGCGCTCATCCGGAGGGCTTGGAACATTGGAAGGCAGCGAGCGGCCCGGAACGTCACGCTCCAGGATCTCGAGCGCCACCACCCGTGCGGAGGCGCGCTCCTTCAGCTCCGGCGTCTCGCCGGGGATGGCGACGAAGGTGCCGCTCGATTGCTCGCCCGCCATGGTCTCGGCGGCGCGCGCGGGGTCGATGGGGGTCTCCAGCAGATAATCGGCCTCGAAGCGGTCCGTCAGCATCGATCGCGTCCTCTCAGGCCACGCGGCAGGTCAGGCCGCCATCGACCGGCAGCGCCACGCCGTTGATGTAGGCCGCTTCGTCGGAGGCGAGGAACAGCGCCGCATGGGCGATGTCCCAGGCCGTGCCCATCTTGCCCGTCGGGCTGGCGGCGTCGCGGGCCGCGATCATCTCTTCGGTGCTGGCATACTGCCCGGCGATCTGCTGGTGGATCAGCGGGGTGTTCATCATGCCCGGCATGATCGCGTTCACGCGGATGCCCTCGCGGGCATATTGCAGCGCCAGCCCCATGGTGAAGTTGTTCACAGCCGCCTTGGCCGCGTAATAGGCGCTGTAGGGATAGCCGGTGTAGCGGATCGCAGCGACCGAGGAGACATTGATGATCGCGCCCTTCTTCCGGGCGAGCATATGCGGCAGCACATGCTTGGCGGCGAGGAAGCAGGTGGTGACGTTGAGATCGAGCGTGCGGTGCCAGTCGGCCTCGTCGAGCTCGATCGGCCCGCCCATCCCGGCATAGCCGACATTGTTGTGCAGCACGTCGATCCGGCCATGGGCCGCGACGATGTCGGCGACCAGTGCAGCGACCTCGTCGGAGCGCGTGGCGTCGCAGGCATGGGCGCTGGCGCGGCCACCCTCGGCGGTGATGATGGCGACCGTCTCTTCAGCGGCAGCGCGGTTGACGTCGACACAGGCGACCTGGGCGCCCTCCCGGGCGAAGATAGCCGCCGTGGCCTTGCCATTGCCCCAGCCGGGCCCGACCGAGCCGGCACCGAAGACGATCGCGATCCTGTCCTGAAGCCGTCCGGCCATGCCTGCCTCCAGCCACGGCACCACGGCACCGCGGGAGCGGAGCCTGGAACACTCGGCGTTTCCTCTCGGCGGGCGTCTGACGGTCTCGACGGGGCGCCGCTCCGGCACCCCCTCTCCTCGCGTCTCCGGCCCTGCTCGTTTCTGTCGTTGAACACAGGCTAAGGCAGGAGACCGCGGAAACGACATCCCAATTCGGCGCCGGCTGCTGTAAGATTTTCTCACAGCAGAAAGGGTCGCCTATGGCTTCGCCCCGCCTCCCCCTCAACGCGCTGCGCGCCTTCGAAGCGACGGCGCGGCTCAACAGCATGTCCGCGGCAGCGGCGGAACTGGGCGTGACCCATGGCGCGATCAGCCGGCATGTCCGCAGCCTGGAAACGGAGTTGGGCGTGCCGCTGCTGAAGCGGCTGCCGAAATCCGTCGAGCCCACGGTACAGGGCGGGCAGCTCGCTGCAACACTGGGCGACGCCTTCGCGCGGATGCAGCAGGGCGTCGCGGCACTGGCGCCGCTGCCGCTCACCCTCTCCTGCTCGGCGACCATCAGCATGCACTGGCTGATTCCCCGGCTCGGAGAGTTCAAGCGCGCCAATCCGGATGTCGAGATCCGGCTCAACCTCAACTATGGCGAGGTCGACTTCCTGCGCGACGAGATCAGCCTCGCGATCCGCTCGACCATGTTCAAGGCGCCGCACGAGGTGATCATCCGGCCGCTGTTGCGCGAGCGCGTCGGCCCGGTCTGTCACCCCGATTATGCGCAACGGCTCGGGCTGAAGCAGCCCGCCGACCTGGCGCAGGCGCGGCTGCTGGGCACAGCGACGCGGGTCAACGCCTGGCGGGAATGGATGGAGGCTTTCGGCTATCGCGGCGAGCCGCTGCAGCCGCAGGACAATTTCGACCATTTCTATCTGCAGAACCAGGCGGCGGCCTGCGGGCTGGGAGTCGCGATCGCGCCCGAGATCCTGGTCGAGAGTGAGATTGCACGCGGCCATCTCGTCGCGCCCTTCGGCTTCGTCGACGGGCCGCACGAGCTCAATCTCTGGATCGCGCCGCATCTGCGCAGCCGGCCGGACGTGAAGCGTCTGGCGAACTGGATCGAGCAGACGATGCGCGCGTGAACCTGCCGCCAGAGCAGGGTCAGGACAGGCGCCGGTCCTGGATGTCGGCGATGCGCTCGAGCAGCGCGCGATGCTCGGCCAGCATCTCCTGAAGCGGCGTGAGAGGCCGGAAGGCGCGCTGATCCAGCGCCTCCTCGCCCTCCTCCGCCCAGGCATCGATCGCCGCATCGGCCGCCGCGAGATGCCGCGACGACGGTGACGCCCGATCGGCACCGGCGTCGTCGCGGGCGATGGCGATGGCAATTGCGCCGCGCAGCCGCTGCTCCGCCGCCATCACCGCCTCGAGTTCGTCGGTATAGCTCGCCATCGCGCGCGGCCGGCCGCTACTGGATGACGCCGCGCTTGTCCAAGCCGTCGATATTGCAACGGCAGGGTGCGCCGCGCGGGGCCGGCGGCGTCGGGCAGGTTCCGCGCGAGGTCACGCAGTAGGCGCCGCCGCGGCCACCCTCGCGATAGCGCGGGCGCTCCTCATAGTAGCGGGGCCGCTCCTCCTCGTAGCGCGGACGGCGCTCGTAGCCCCGGTCGTAGCCGCGATCATATCCCCGGTCATAGCCCCGACGGTCGTAGTCGCGGTCGTAACCGCGATCATAGCGGCTGTCGGGCTGGGCCTGCTGCTGCCACTGCCGCTGCTGGGGCGGCGGTGCGGGCGGAGCCTCGCGCCCGGCGCCCTGGCGGATGCTGGCGAAGGGATCATAAACCTGGGCGCCCGCCGGCAGGGCGCCGAGCAGCAGCGCGCCGGCGACGACGACCCGAACGAGCTTTGACATCATCATTCCGTCTCCTGACCTGGGCCCGTCTCGTCGCGTCGACCGCGCGGATGGCCGTTGCGTCTTTCCTAGCCGGCGCCGGATGAATGGCGGCTGAAACGCGCCACGGCTGAGGGGGCACCGGCCGGCACGCGTCAGGCTTCCGGGTCACGTTCCTGTGACGGCAGGCCGCTCTCGCTGGCCTCCACCGGCTCGCCGGGAATCACGTAGGATCCCTTCAACCAGCGGCCGAGATCGATATCGGCGCAGCGCGCCGAACAGAAGGGCTTGTAGCGGGGCTGCGCCGGCTTGCCGCAGTTGGCGCAGGGCTTGAGCGACGGGGCACTGGTGACCGACGGGCTGGCCGCCGGCGGGGTGTTCTCGTTATCAGCCATATTTGAGCGTGATCCCTCCATCGACGACCATTTCGAGGCCGGTGACATAGCGCGCCTCGTCGCTGGCCAGGAACAAGGCGGCGTAGGCGACGTCCCAGGCCTCGCCCATATGGCCCATCGGGACCTGCGCGTCACGCGCCGCCCACATCGCCTCGACATCGCCCTCGCCATAGGCCTCGGCGAGACCGGCGGAATGCTCGACCATCGGCGTCTTCATCAGCCCGGGCAGGATCGCGTTCACCCGGATCTTCTGGGCTGCGTATTGCACGGCGGTGGTGCGGGTGAGCTGGTTCAGAGCGGCCTTGGTCGCGGAGTAACTGGCATAGGGCACGCCGGTGTAACGGATCGAGGCGATCGAGGAGATGTTGATGATCGAGCCGCCCTCCCCGCTCTCCTCGAACTGGCGCTGCATCACCGGGATGACATGCTTCATAGCCAGGAAGGCGCCGGTCAGGTTGACCTTGAAGACGCGGTCCCAGACCTCCTCGGACAGTTCGACGACGCCGCCGACCTCGGCGATGCCGACATTGTTGTCGAGGATATCGATGCGGCCATAGCGGCCAAGCGTGCGGCCGACGAGATCGGCGACCTGATCGGCCCGCGTCACATCGGCCTGGACAGCGAAGGCCTGGCCGCCCTCGTTCTGGATGATCGCCGCGGTCTCCTCCGCCGCATCGCGGTTGATGTCGGCGCAGATCACCTTGGCGCCTTCGCGGGCGAAGACCGTGGCGGTGGCCTTGCCATTGCCCCAGCCGGGCCCGATCGACCCCGCCCCGGCGACGATCGCGACCTTGCCTCTCAGACGTCCCGACATGCGTATCCTCCCCGGCGCGCCCTTGTGAGACGGGCTGCGTCCGCGCGCACAGGATCGGAGCTTGTGGAGCCTCGCGCAAGGCGGCGGCCTCGCGGGCTCTTGCCAGAGGCGACGACAGCCGCTCTGATCCACCCGAGTTCCATCCCGCCCGCGCCGGCGATGCGACGTTGATCGAGAGGAACGCAGCGCAGCCCATGCCACCGCTCGACCGCGCAATCGACGAGCCCCTGGCGAGCCGCCGCAAACGGGTTTGCCTCGTCGGGGCGACCGGGACCATCGGCCGTGCCACGGCCGGGGCGCTACTGCGACAAGAGCATGAGGTCGTGTGCCTCGTCCGGCCGCAAAGCCAGGGCGCAGCCGTGCCGGGCCGGCCGGCGACCGCCCGCCTTCCTCAGGACGTGACCGTAAGGGCGGTCGATCTGTCAGACGCGGCGACCCTGGCCCGCGACGGGTTTACGGGAGAGCGCTTCGACGCGGTGGTGTCCTGTATGGCCTCGCGCACGGGTGCACCCGCAGATGCCTGGGCCGTCGACCATCGCGCGCATCTGAACGTGCTCGAAGCCGCAAAGCGGGCTGGCGTCCCGCATTTCGTGCTGCTCTCGGCGATCTGCGTTCAGAAGCCGGTCCTCGCCTTCCAGCAGGCGAAACTCGCCTTCGAGGCGGCTCTGATCGACTCCGGGCTGCGCTATTCGATCGTCCGGCCGACCGCCTTCTTCAAGTCGCTGTCGGGGCAGATCGAGCGCGTCCGCGCGGGCAAGCCCTTCCTGCTCTTCGGCGACGGCACGCTCACCGCCTGCAAGCCGATCAGCGACGGGGACCTCGCGAGTTTCATCGCAGGCTGCCTCGATGACGAGAGTCGGTGGAACCGCATCCTGCCGATCGGTGGTCCAGGCGAGGCGATCACACCGCGCCAGCAGGGCGAAGCGCTGTTTGCGATGCTGGGCCGCCCTGCCCGCTTCCGCCAGGTTCCTGTCGCGCTGCTCGACGGGATCATCGCCGCCCTGAGCCTTGCCGGCGCCCTTGTGCCGTCGCTGGCGGCAAAAGCCGAACTGGCGCGGATCGGCCGCTACTACGCCACCGAATCCATGCTGGTACTGGACCCGGCGACCGGCCGCTACGATGCCGCGGCCACGCCCTCGACCGGGTCGGAAACCCTGTTCGATTTCTACCGTTCGGTCCTGGGCGGGGCCGCCGCGCCGGAGCGGGGCGACCACGCGGTGTTCTGAGATCGAGGAGCCGAGGCGCGCCGGTCGGATCAACCGGCGCGCTCCGGCGTAATCCTCGCGCTAGAACTCGTCCCAGCCGGTCGACTGCGGGTGGCCGTTGACGACCTGCTTGGCGGCACGCGCCGGGGCAAAGGCCGCAGCGGCAAGCTTGCGCAGGCGCTCGGGCTCTGAGGCGGTGGCGGAAGCCCTGACCTCATTCCCCGCCCGCGCCATGACGGCGAGGCCGGCCTGATGGCTGGTGCGGAAGGCGGCCACCAGCTCGTTGAGCTCGCCGATCTTGGCGAAGAGCGAACCGGCGGAGGACGCGCTCTGCTCGGCAAGCAAGGCGTTCTGTTGGGTCATCTGGTCAAGCTGGGCGACCGCCTGGCTCATCTCGTCGACACCGGTCGCCTGCTGGGCCGTGGCCGCCGAAATCTCGACGATCGTGTCGGAGACGGCGCCCGAATCGGCGACGATTTGCGTCAGCGCATCGCCCGCCCGGCGCACCAGCGAGACGCCCTGCTGGACCTGGACGTTCGACGACGCGATCAGCGCAGCGATGTCCTTGGCCGCCTCACCCGAACGCTGCGCCAGCGTGCGGACCTCGCTGGCGACGACCGCGAAGCCACGGCCGGCCTCGCCCGCCCGTGCCGCTTCCACCGCCGCGTTCAGCGCCAGCAGATTGGTCTGGAAGGCGATGTCGTCGATGACGCGGATGATATCCGAGATCTTGTGCGAGGCTTCCTCGATCAGGCCCATCGCCTCGACAGCCTGCGTCGCGATCTCGCCGCCGGAGCGGGCGCTCGACATGGCGCGGGCGGCCAGATCGGCCGCCTGCTTGGCCGCCTGGGCGGACGCCTTGACCGAGGCTGCCATCTCCTCGCTCGTCGCCGCCGTCTCCTCCAGCGCAGAGGCCTGTTGCTCGGTGCGCGAGGACAGGTCATGGGCGCCCGACTTGATGTCGGCCGACTTGGCCTGCGCCTCGGACGAGGCCGCCTTGATCGTCGTCATGGTCCGCGCGAGCGTCTCGACGGTGTGATTGAAGTTCTCCTTCATCCCTTCGAAGAGTGGAGGAACGGTCCGGTCGATGCGGACGCCGAGATCGCCGCCCGCCAGCCTGTCGAAGGCGTCGCCGAACAGGCTGACGACCTCCTGCTGCGAGGTCCGGATCGCCTCCGCCGCGACCTCCGCCTGCTTGGCCTCGGCTTCGAGACGCGCCTTCTCGGCCGCCTCGAAGTAAACGCTGACCGCCAGTTCGATATCGAGCAGCACGACCTTGCTCAGGCTCGCCAGAGAATCGGCCAGCTGTTCGCTGTCATCGCCCCCGCCGAACCAGCCCTTCCGGCGGCTCTGGGCGGAAATGGCGGCGCGGATCAGGTCCTCGAGGACAAGCGCGTAGCCACCGATGTACCAGCGCGGCTCTAGGCCGATGCGGGCATGGGTCTGGCCGACGATGGAGACACGACGATAGTAGTCGTCGCCGAATTCGCCCTCGACGATGATATCCCAATGCGAAATCTGCCGATTCCGCGCCGAGTTCATCATGTTTTCCGAGGCGAAGAACTTCCGCGTCTCAGGGTAACGCTTAATGTGATCATAAAAGCGCGCCAGAGCGACCGGCATCTGGGCGGCCACGATGGGCTTCAGGCGCTTGACGTCGTCTTTCGTCTTCTGGTCGATCTGCAGAAAGTCCAGGCGGTCGTGAATGGGCGACGTCACAGGGGCTCCTCCAGGAAGTTAGATTTTATCTGACATAGTTTTGGGTCATCGGCCGCCGCGAGAGCGCCAATGCCATGGGGCAGCAAATGCTGCCCATCGAATTACACTAAGAAAAAGCTAATAAATGATTAAACGCGAATTATACGCTTTAACGAAGGGGAATTCTATTACGTCATGCGATGAAACGTTCGCGTCTATCTGAATTTACACTGTATACCGCCACGAGCGGTGACACTCTCCCCTGCGGCAGGTCGTTATCGGAGGATCAGCCGACGTTCATCCAGCCGAAGCGGACCGGGAAGCCCTCGCCGCCCAGCAGATTGACGGTTTCGTGAAGCGGCAGGCCGACGACGGCACTGTAGGAGCCGACCAGCTTGACCACGAAGGAGCCGGCGATGCCCTGGATGGCATAGCCGCCGGCCTTGCCGCGCCACTCGCCCGAGGCGAGATAGGTCTCGATATCCTCGGTCGAGAGCCGCTTGAAGCGCAGCCGTGTCTCGACCACCCGTTCGCGGAGCGCGCCGCCGGGCGTTACCAGCGCAACCGAGGTGTAGACCCGGTGCGCGCGGCCGGAGAGCAGGCGCAGGCAGGCGGCCGCCTCATCGACGATCTCGGCCTTGGGCAGGATGCGGCGGCCCACCGCGACGACGGTGTCAGCGGCGACGATGTAGCAGCCTTCGAGATCGGGCCGGCTCGCGGCACCGATACGGGCGGCCTGGGCCTTCTCGCGGGCCAGCCGCCGGGAGAGATCGCGCGGGCGCTCGCCCTTCAGCGGGGTCTCGTCGAGATCAGCCGGCAGCAGCGCGTCCGGCTTCAGGCCGACCTGTTCGAGCAAAGCGAGCCGGCGCGGAGAGGCCGACGCCAGAACCAGCATCGGGCGCCAGCCGGGTTGTTTGGGAGCAGCGAAAAGGTTCAAGGGAAACAGACCGGTTGAGCGCGCGGACCGGACGCCGCGCGGCGCTGCATTGGCTCTAGAGCATTTTCGACGGCGGATAAATCCGCCTCTTGCGTCCCGCGCTGGACGCGGTTCGCTGCCCCGTTTTTCGCCACGCCATTCACCATGCGCATAATTGGTGCAGGGTTTGTCGCTCTCGCCGATTGCAAGTCTGGGGCGGCATCGGCAGAGTCGGAAGGCTGCAGGATCATTCAGGCTGGCCCCGCGTTGGGTTCAGGCGATCCGCGCACCAAGATCCGGAGTCCTCCCCCACATGCCCTCGACCCCACGCAAGGCCCGCGCCGCGATCGCGGCGGGCGGAGCAGCGCAGGCGCTGGCCGCGCGGATGGCTACGATGCAGGCCGATGCGGGCCTGACGATCGCGATGCGGATGCCGATCCTGATGCAGGGCGCGCTCGGCGACAGCCGGGGCCAGCGCGAGGCGGCCCAGGCCGTGACGGAAAAGGTCACCGCCGTGCTCGAAAGTGGCTTTGCCGCCGGTCAGGCCGGCGCTCTGTTCTGGTGGGGTTTGATGCTGAGCCCGCTCGGCAGCGTCGATCTCGCGGACGCGGCCGCCAAGGTCGCCCATTCGACGCTGGAGCCGTTCTCGCGACGCACCAGCGCCAACGCCGCCCGTCTCGGGCGGTCGCGCCGCCGCGGCTGAGAGCGCCGCTCAGCCGGCCGGGGGAGGTGCTTCCGCCGGCGCCGACGCGGCGGAGGCCGACGAGGCCATGTGCTCGCGGTCAAGCTGGCGATAGCGCGCGGCGCTGAGCGGGATCAGCGCGAGATAGGCGATCACGACGAGCGCCAGCATCTCGAAGGGGTAGGCGAAGAGCAGCCCCGCCACGACAACGACCGCGACGAAGATCGGCAGCACCTTGTCGCGCGGAATGCGCGTGCCGAGCGTCTTGCCGGCATAGCAGGGGATGCGCGAGATCGTCAGGAAGGCGATGAAGAGGATGTAGAGCCCGACCGGCACCGCGCCGTAATCCTGCACCGGCACGCCGATGAAATGCAGATAGAGCGGCAGCATGGCCGTGATCGCGCCGGCCGGGGCCGGCATGCCGACGAAAAAGTTCTTCTGCCATTCCGGCCGGTTGGGATCGTCGATCATGACGTTGAACCGCGCCAGGCGCAGCGCCATGGCGCAGGCCAGTGTCAGCACGATGATCCAGCCGAAGGATTTCAGATCGTGCAGGACGAAGATCCACAGCACATAGCCGGTGGCGACGCCGAAATTGACGAAATCGGAGAGCGAATCGAGCTCGGCGCCAAAGCGCGAGGTGCCCTTGAGCATGCGCGCCAGGCGTCCGTCGACGCCGTCCAGCGCCGCGGCGATCAGAATGCAGATCGTCGCCGTCTCGAGCTTGCCCTCGACGACGAGGCGCATCGCGGTCAGCCCGAGGCAGAGCGCCAGCAGGGTGATGACGTTGGGCGCGATCAGCCGGAACGGAATCGGCTTGAAGCGCGCGCGCTTCGATTCGACGCGCTCGGGCTCGAAGGGGGGAAATAGGTCGCTCATGCGAGCCGGGATACGCGGTTTTGGCGGCGGAGGCTAGGCGGGGCGATGGGTCAGGACACCGTCATGCTCGGGCGTGACCCGAGCATCGCGTGCCGGAGGAGGCATCTGCGCCCTTCCGGCGGGAGCTTCTCGGGTCAAGCCCGAGAATGACGAGCCCGGTATCAGATACCCCTGAACGCCCGCACCGCCGGCTCGCTGCCGGCGAAATCGGCCAGCACCGTCTCGCCCGCGAAAGCCGTCTGGCCCTCGCCGACCAGCGGCACGACGCCGAGCGGCAGGTAGACATCGACGCGCGAACCGAAGCGGATCAGGCCGAAGCGCTCGCCGGTGCCGATGACCTCGCCTTCCTTGACGAAGGGCACGATGCGACGGGCGATCAGGCCGGCGATCTGGACGACCCCGACGATGCCGTGGGCGGTCTCGATCGCCAGCGCGTTGCGCTCGTTGTCATCGCTCGCCTTGTCGAGCTCGGCATTCAGGAACAGGCCCGGCGTATAGGCCATCTTGACGATGCGGCCCGGCACGGGGGCGCGGTTCACATGGCAATCGAAGACGTTCATGAAAATCGAGATGCGCGTCATCGGCTCGGCCGGGAGGTTGAGCTCCGGCGGCGGCAGGGCCGAGGCCACCTGGCTGACGCGGCCGTCAGCCGGCGAGATCACCAGCCCCTCGCGCTGCGGCGTGATGCGGATCGGATCGCGGAAGAAGTAGCAGATCCAGAGCGTGATGATCGCGCCGATCCAGCCGAAGGGCGACCAGAGATTGGCGAGCACGATCGTCGCGACGAGCGCGATGGCGATGAAGACGTAACCCTCCTTGTGGATGGGCACGATCACCTTGCGGACGGAATCGACGAGCGACATGGGTTTTGAATTCCGTGATGCGGAGCGCGCGGCTGTCGCGCCTCCCGATGCGGTCTGCGGCGGAAAGGGCCGCCGGTTCTGGGCGCTGTTTAGGGGGTTCGGGGCGCGCAGGGAAGAGCGTCATCGCCGCGCCCCATTCGACGCCGACCCTGTGCCCATAACAGGAGACCGGCCGTGACCACACTCGACGCCCTCGCCCTGACGCAGCCCCCGGGCCTGGTGGAGAGCCGCCGGGCGACGCTCTCGGTGATTGCCTCGCTGCTGCGCAACCCGCTCCAGGCGCTTCCGCCGGAGGTCTATCGCGAGCGGCTGGTGCTGGCGAAGACGGCCGGGCGATCCAGCCTCTATGTCTGCGACCCCGCCTTGATCCAGGAAGCGCTGACCCGCCAGGCCGGCAAGCTCGGCAAGGGCGAACTCATCCGCAAGGTGCTCGGCCCCGCCATCGGCGAGGGGCTGCTCACCGCCGATGGCGGGCATTGGCGCTGGCAACGACAGGCCGTGGCCTCGGGCTTCCAGCACGAGAAGCTGCTCGGCTTCCTGCCGGAGATGATCGAGGCGGCGCAGGCGACGCGGGGGCGCTGGCAGGCGGCCTCAGCGCCGCTCGATATCGGCCATGAGATGATGCGCACCACCTTCGACATCATCATCGAGACGATGCTGTCTGGCGCACAGGCGCTCGATGTCGGCAAGGTCGAGCAGGCGATCTCGGATTATCTCGAGCCGTCCAACTACATGTTCATCTACAACCTCTTCGGCCTGCCGGACTGGATGCCCTATCCCGGCCGGGCCAAGGCGCGCGCCTCGGTGACCTATCTGCGCGAAAATCTGCGGGCGCTGGTGGCGCAGCGCCGGGACGAGCCGCCGGAGAATGGCGACCTGCTCGACATGCTGCTGGCCAGCGCCGACCCCGAGACCAGCCGGGCGATGAGCGACGAGGAGATCGTCGACAACCTCCTGACCTTCGTCACCGCCGGCCACGAGACGACCGCGCTCGGCCTCGCCTGGACCTTCCATCTGCTGGCGAAAAACCGCGACTGGGAAGCGAAGGTTCTCGATGAGATCGCGGCCGTGACGGAAGGTGGCCCGCTGCAACCGCGCCATATCGCGGCGCTGCCGCTGACCAAGGCGGTGTTCCAGGAAGCGATGCGGCTCTACCCGCCTGCGCCGGTGATCACGCGGGAGGTCGAGGAGCCGTTCACGCTCGGTGGCGTCGCGCTCAAGCAGGGCATGGTTCTCTATGTGCCGATCCAGGCGGTGCACCGCCACGAACAGCTATGGGACCGGCCCGAGCAGTTCGACCCGTCGCGTTTCCTCGGCGATGCGGCCCGCGGGCGCCATCGCTACGCCTATCTGCCCTTCGGCGCCGGCCCCCGCATCTGCATCGGCAGCGCCTTTGCGACGATGGAGGCGGTCGCGATCCTGGCCGTGCTTCTGCCGGCGCTGCGGCTCGAACCGCTGCCGGGCAAGGCGCCCGAACCAACGCTCAAGATCACGCTGCGGCCGAAGCAGCCGCTGCGGATGCGCGCCGTCGCGCGGTGAACGGGCTCAGGCCGCGACGCGGTAGCTTGTGAAGCGCCGGGCCGCCAGCCAGGTCAAACCGATGAAGGCGACGAGGAGAAGGCCCTCGGCAATCGCGAAGGGCGGCTCGGACCCGGTCGGCGCCAGCGCCCGCAGCGCCGGGACCTTCTGGAAGGACTGCGCCACCAGCACGAAGAGCAGCAGGTAGAAGCTGAGCATCGCCGTAATCGCATAGATGCCGCGCCAAGGCCCGATCAGCATGCGCCCATAGAGCGCGAAGCCGGCCACGACCGCCAGCACGAGCGCCACGCCGCCGATGATGTGAGAGGGCAGCACACCGCTGAAGGGGAAGCCGAACCCGGTCGCGCTGGTGGCGAAGGCGGTGGACAGGAACACGCCGGTCCAGCGCGGGCTGACATGGCCCCGCAGCAGCCCCGCCGCGACCGGGAAACCGGCCAGGATGGCGATCAGGCTGAGCCAGGTGTGGAAGCCGACGAAACTCAGGGGATTGAACATCGCATCGCCTCGTCGGGTGGGCCGGAGGTGGCGATGGCAGGATGCAGGAAGCGCGCCGCCAGGGCCAGCGACGCGCCTGCCGCGCCTGCCGTCAGGGCGCCAGCGTGACCCGAACGCTCGGCTCCTCCTCGGCGCTGGCGCGCTGGAGCGTCGCCTTGGCCTCGTCGACCTGACGCTGGCGGTTCCAAAGCGAGGCGTAGATGCCGTCCGCCGCCAGAAGCGTGGCGTGGCTACCGCGCTCGGCGATCAGGCCCTTGTCGAGCACAATGATCTCGTCGGCATTGATCACGGTCGAGAGCCGGTGAGCGATGACCAACGTGGTGCGGCCGCGGCTGACCAAATCGAGCGCGTCCTGGATTTCCTTCTCGGTGAAGGAATCGAGCGCCGAGGTCGCCTCGTCCAGCACCAGGACGGGCGGGCCTTTCAGGATCGTGCGGGCGATGGCGACGCGCTGCTTCTCGCCGCCGGAGAGCTTCAGGCCGCGCTCGCCGACCGAGGTGGCGTAGCCCTCGGGCAGCGACTTGATGAAGCGGTCGATCTGGGCGAGCCGGGCGGCCTCCTCGACCTCCTCCACCGTGGCCTCGGGCCGGCCATAGCGGATGTTGTATTCGATCGTGTCGTTGAACAGCACCGTATCCTGCGGGACCATGCCGATGGCGGCGCGGAGCGAGACCTGCTGGACATCGGCGATGGGCTGGCCGTCGATCAGGATGCGGCCGGTCTGCGGCTCGTAGAAGCGGAAGAGCAGACGCGAGATCGTCGATTTGCCGGCACCTGACGGGCCGACGATGGCGATGGTCTTGCCCGCCGGCACGGTGAAGGAGATGCCCTTCAGGATCGGCCGCTCGGGGATATAAGCGAAGTGGACGTCCTCGAAGGAGACCTCGCCGGCGGGCACGACGAGCGGCTTGGCGCCCGGCTTGTCCTGGATCTCCGGGTCCTTGCCGATGAGGGAGAACATCTGCTCGATGTCGAGCGTCGCCTGCTTGATCTCGCGATAGACGGTGCCCATGAAATTCAGCGGCTGGTAAAGCTGGATCAGCATGGCGTTGATCAGCACGAAGTCGCCAACCGTCAGCGTACCCGCCCGGAAGCCCTGCACCGCCATCACCATCGAGATGGTCAGGCCCGCCGCGAAGATCGCGGCCTGTCCGAAGTTCAGCCAGGCGAGCGAGGTGTAAGCCTTGATCGAGTTGCGCTCATAGCGCGCCATCGAGAGGTCGTAGCGCGCGGTCTCCCGGGCCTCGGCGCCGAAATACTTCACCGTCTCGTAGTTCAAGAGCGAGTCGATCGCCTTCGAATTGGCGTCGGTGTCGGACTCGTTCATCTGCGTGCGGATGGCGATGCGCCACTCCGTCGCCTTGATGGTGTAGGCCATGTAGGTCGTGACCATCACGACGAGCACGACGACATAGAGCCAGTTGAAGATCGTCAGCAGCACGGCGATGATCAGGACGAGCTCGATCGTCACCGGCACGAGCTGGTTGAGCCCGAGCCGCACCATTTCCTCGATGCCGTTGCGTCCGCGCTCCAGCACGCGCGTCAGCCCGCCGGTCTTGCGCTCGAGATGGAAGCGCAGCGAGAGATGGTGCAGATGCCCGAAGGTCTGCAACGCGAGCGTGCGCACCGCATGCATGAAGACGGGGGCAAACAGCGCATCCCGCGCCTGGATGAACGCCGCCGAGCCAACGCGCGCGAGGCCGTAGATCACCGTCAGCGCCAGCGGCGCGCCGACCAACCAGGGCAGCCAGTTCTGCAGGCTGGAGGGCGTGTTGGCGAGCGCATCGGTCGCCCATTTGAAGGCGAAGGGCACGCCCATCAGCACGATGCGGCCGATCACCAGCAGGGCGAAGGCGAGCACCACGCGGCGGCGCAGATCGGCGCGGTCCGCCGGCCAGAGATAGGGCCAGAGCGCGCGGAAAGTCTCCACGAAGCCGGAGCCAGGCTGGAGCACGGCGGAGCGCGCGAAGGGCTTCGCCGGGGGCGGCGCGGCAGGCGATGACATCTTGGGACGATTCCAGGTTGGAGCGCCGATATAGGCCCATTCGGTCGCGATTGCATGGGGCAGGAGAACAACATTCTCCAACCTTTCGCCGCCTTGCTTCCGTCCCAAGGCGGGTGTCAGATCGTGCAGCGCCACGAGCGCGTCATTGGGGACGAAATACCATGACGATCAACCGACTTGTGCTCGCGGGCCTGCTCGCGCTTCCCGCCGGCCTGCTGGCGACGACACTGCCGGCCACCGCCCAAAGCGCCAAGCCGCCGGCCCAGATCACGGTCACCAATATGCGGTCGGTGCCGCTGACGCTGTTCGAGATCGCCACCGGCGGCGACCAGCCCCGCCTCGTCGGCAAGATCGCCAAGCCGCTGGCCCCGGGCAAGAGCATCGCGGTGAAGCTGAACAAGCCGGCCGGCTGCAGCTATTTCGTGCTCGCGCGCTTCGACGACGCCGTCGAGAGCGACGCCGAGGACATGAATCTCTGCAGGGACAAGGTCATCCGCCTGACGGAGTAAACGGGGCAGCGCGTCATGGTCGGGCTTGACCCGACCATCTCTTGCCGGACTGGCATCAAGCGCCGGACTTGTTCTGAGATCCTCGGGTCTGCGCTGCGCTGCGCCCGAGGATGACGTAGGTGCCCTACCCCGTCGCGCCGGATCGCATCAGCTTGTAGGTGATCGAGTCGACGAGCGCCTGGAAGGACGCGTCGATGATGTTGGCGCTGACGCCCACCGTGGTCCAGCGCTCGCCGGTCTCGTCCGCCGACTCGATCAGCACGCGGGTGACGGCATCCGTGCCGCCCTGGAAGATGCGGACCTTGTAGTCGACGAGGCGAAGCCCCGCGATCAGCGACTGGTAGCGGCCAAGATCCTTGCGCAGCGCGACATCGAGCGCGTTGACCGGGCCGGCCGCGCCCTCGGCGGCCGAGATCAGCACCTCGTCGCCGACCTTCACCTTCACGATCGCCTCCGAGAAGGTGACGAGATCGCCGAGCGCGTTGTAGCGGCGCTCGACATTCACCTTGAAGCGCTCGACCTCGAAATAGGCCGGCACCTCGCCCATGATCCGCTTGGCGAGCAGGTAGAAGGAGGCGTCGGCGCCCTCGAAGGCGTAGCCCTGCGCCTCCTTCTCCTTGACCTCCTCCAGCACGCGGCCGAGCCGGGGATCGTCGCGGCCGAGCGTGACGCCGATGCGCTCCAGCTCGGCGACGAGGTTCGACTTGCCGCCCTGGTCCGAGATCAGCACCTTGCGGCGGTTGCCGACCGCTTCGGGCGGCACATGCTCGTAGGTGCGCGGGTCCTTCCGCACGGCCGAGGCATGGATGCCGGCCTTGGTGGCGAAGGCGGAGGCGCCGACGAAGGGCGCATGCCGGTTGGGCGCGCGGTTCAGCATCTCGTCGAGGGCGCGCGAGACCTGGCTGAGCTCGCCGAGCTGCTTCTCGTCGATGCCCAGCGCGAAACGCCCGCGATAGCGCTCCTTCAGCTTCAGCGCGCCGATCAGCGTCACCAGATTGGCGTTGCCGCAGCGTTCGCCCAGCCCGTTCAGCGTGCCCTGGATCTGGCGCGCCCCGGCCTCGATGGCGGCCAGCGAATTGGCGACGGCGCAGCCGCAATCGTCATGGGCGTGGATGCCGAGATGATCGCCCGGAACGACCTTCGCGACAGCTGCGACGATAGCGCCGATCTCGTCGGGCAGTGTGCCGCCATTGGTGTCGCAGAGCACGACCCAGCGGGCGCCGGCCTCATAGGCCGTGCGGGCGCAGGCCAGCGCGTAGTCCGGATTGGCCTTGTAGCCGTCGAAGAAGTGCTCGCAGTCGAGCATGACCTCGCGGCCGGCGGCCTTCGCCGCCTCGACGCTTTCGCGGATGCCGGCGAGGTTGTCCTCGAGCGGGATCTCGAGCGCGACATGGACATGGTAGTCCCAGCTCTTGGCGACGAAGACGATCGCGTCCGCCTTCGCCTCGAGCAGCGCGGCGATTCCGGGATCGTTGGCGGCCGAGCGTCCCGCCCGCTTGGTCATGCCGAAGGCGGCGAATTTGGCGTGTTTCGTCGGCTTTTCGGCGAAGAAGGCGGTGTCGAGCGGGTTGGCGCCGGGATAGCCGCCCTCGACATAGTCGATGCCCAACCGGTCGAGCAGGCCCGCCACGGCGCGCTTGTCGTCGAGCGAGAAATCGACGCCGGTGGTCTGCGCGCCGTCGCGCAGCGTCGTGTCGAACAGGTGGATGCGGGCCGCGCTCATGCGTCGCGCCGCAGCTTGAAGCGCAACACGCGCGGCACCACCATCGCCAACATGACGAGCTTGATGGCGACAGAGAGCGAGCCGGCGGGGCGGATCTTCGGGGTCATGGCTGTTCTTTTTCAGGCTTGATGAGGATGGCGGCGGGCCGCGTGTCGCGGTTCATCGCTTCACCTCCCACGTCGTCGTCGGCTCGCCGGTGGCGGGGTCCTTGCCGTCCTTGAGGGCGATGCCCATGGCGGCGAGTTCGTCGCGGATCTCGTCTGAGCGCTTAAAGTCCTTGGCGACGCGAGCGGCAAGGCGGGCTTCGATCAGAGCCTCAATCTTAGCGTCAAAGGCGTCGTCGGTCGCCGTTTTGAACGTCAGACCTTGCTCGGCAGCGTCCCAGGCATGCCGTCGCAAGCCGAGGAAATCGGCTGTTGCGGCAAGGGACGATGCTGCCTCACCATCCCCGTTTCTGGCGGAGCGAGCCAACGAATGCAGCGCAGCCATGCCCTTGGCAGTGTTCAGGTCGTCAAGCAGAGCCTCCACCACGTCCTCGCTGACATTGCGGGGAGCCTCGGTTGAGTGGTTTGAGATGGTACGAACGAGCGGCTCCCAGCTTCGTAGCGTCGCCTCCGCCTCTTCCAGCGCCTTCACCGTCCAGTCGATCGGCTGGCGGTAATGCGTCTTCAGCATCGCAAGGCGCAGCACCTCGCCGGGCCATTTGCGCCCGCCGAACTTGTCCGTCTCCAGCAGCTCGTTGATCGTGACGAAGTTGCCGAGGGACTTCGACATCTTCTCGCCTTCGACCTGCAGAAAGCCGTTGTGCATCCAGTAGTTCGCCATCCGGCCGGAGCCGTCTGCGCCGCCGAAGGCGCAGCAGGATTGGGCGATCTCGTTCTCGTGGTGCGGGAAGACGAGGTCGATGCCGCCGCCATGGATGTCGAAGACGTTCCTGGCGGGATCGTCGCAGGCAAGCCCGCCGCCGAAGGGCTCGAGCAGCTTCGCCATCGACATGGCCGAGCATTCGATGTGCCAGCCCGGCCGGCCCGGACGGGTGATGCCCTCGGGCGCGCCCTCCGGCCAGAGCCAGCCGGGATCGACGCCGTCGCGGCTCGGCTTCCAGAGCACGAAATCCATCGGATCGCGCTTGTAGGGCGCGACATCGACCCGTGCCCCCGCGATCATCTCGTCGAGCGGACGGCGGGCGAGCGAGCCGTATTTCGGCGCGGCGCGCAGATGCGCCACGGCCGGGACATGGAACAGCACATGCTCCTCGGCGACATAGGCCACGCCGCGCGCGATCAGGCGGTGGATGATCGCCTGCATTTCGCCGATATGGTCGGTGGCGCGGGGCTCCTCGTCCGGCGGCAGGCAGCCGAGCGCCGCGATGTCGGCATGGAACTGCGCGGTGGTGCTCTCGGTGACCTTCGCGATCGCCTCGTTCAGCGGCAGGCCGGGGAAATCGCGGGCGGCGCGTGCGTTGATCTTGTCGTCGACGTCGGTGAGGTTGCGGGCATAGGTGACGTGGTCGGCACCATAGAGATGCCGCAGCAGCCGGTAGAGCACATCGAAGACGATGACCGGGCGCGCATTGCCGATATGGGCGTAGTCGTAGACCGTCGGCCCGCAGACATACATGCGGACATTGGCGGCATCGACGGGGACGAAGTCCTCCTTCGTCCGGGTCAGCGTGTTGTAGAGCCTGAGGGTCGGCATCGGGGTGTTGATCCTGGCGAACGGCGAAAGCGTGACGAAGGGCGATCCTGGCCGCTGGCCGGGGCGCTGTTGCGTCTTTACCGTTTCAGGATGAGGACGTGAGCAGCCGGCCAGCGAGAGCTAGCGGCAAATCATGCAGATAATGTTGAGGGCCCGCGTCATCCCGACACGCTTGCCTTCGCGCGCGCTTTCCGTCAAGAGGGCGCCCCGTTTTTGCTCCGGCCGCGCCGGATGCAGGACATTTTATTCAAATTTTAACCGATAGGAACCATCCTCGTGAGTCGAGGGTTGAGCGCCCATCGTTTGCGAGGAAGTCACCCCATGCGTCGCGCCGTTGCCTTGATCGGCCTGTTCGGGATCGTCGGAGCCGGACTTTCGCTGTCGGTCCTGCCGACGACGAAGACCGAGGCCGCCCCCAATGGGCAGCGCACCTTCCTGATCCCCGCCAGCGACGGCTACGGCGTCGCCGACTGCATCTCCAGCAAGTCGGAATGCGGCAAGATCGTCGCGGACGCCTGGTGCGAAGCCCAGGGCTATGCCCGCGCGAACTCCTTCGGACTGGCCTCTCGCGAGGATTTCACCGGATCGCTCTCGAAGGCTCGCACCGCCCCCGCTGCTGCTCCTGAGCAGCCTCTGGTCATCACCTGCGGCGGCTGAGGCCGTCGCTCACCTGATCCACTCGCTGCACCTGGCGGGCTCGGCCGTGCCGCCCCAGGGCATGATCGGCACGCTCGAGGTCGAGTTCTTCGGCGAGCCGTCGATCAGCTTGTCGGAATAAACCATGTAGATCAGGACGTTGCGCTTGGCGTCGCAGCCGCGGACGATCTGCATCTTCTTCCAGATCAGCGAGCGCCGCTCGCGGAACACGACATCGCCCTGCTCGGCCTTTTCCTTGAACCGGATCGGGCCGATCTGGCGGCAGGCGAGCGAGACGTCCGAGACCTCCTCGGCCACGCCGAACATGCCGGACACACCGCCCTTCTCGGGCACGGTGTAGTGGCAGGCGACGCCTTCGACGACGGGATCGTCGACGCCGTAGACCGCCAGCTTGTCGTCAGGCGTCAGCATCTTCCAGACGGTCGACTTGCGGAAGATCAGATCTTCCTGCGCCGTGGCCGGGGCCGCCAGACCGGCAAGACCGAGGGCACCGGCCAGAAGGGCGGAAGCAAGGGCTTTCATGGGGTCGTCTCTCCAGCGGCGCGAGGGCCTCGCGCCGGATATGGTTGCGCTGGTCGGCTCCCGCCAGAGCCGGCGCGGCGTTCAGGCCGCCAGCGGTTTGAAGGCGAGATAGGCCGCAGCGATTGCGCCGGCGATGCCCGCCAGGAACAGCACGAGCTTGAACTGCGTCGCCCGGCTGGCAAAGGCGACGTCGCCGGCCTCGACCTTCGGATACTTGTCGAGCAGACGGGCGACGGCGAGGTTTTCCGCCACGTCGCAGAGGCCGCCGAGCAGCCAGCCGCCGCCGCAGAGCGCCGCCACCCACCAGGGCTGACCGCGCATGGCGAGCCCCGCGATCAGGATCGCGCCGACGATGGCGTAGGTGAAGGCGAAGGCGACGTCGGCCGGGAGCACCCGGTTGCGGTAGCGGGCGCGGTGCGTCTCGCCATAGAGAGCGAAGAGCTTCTCGACATCGTCGGCATTGTAGCCGTTCCAGTCGTTCTCCAGCATGCGCGGCACGCCCTGGCGGCTGGACCAGATGCCCGCGGCCCAGAACAGCACCATCACCAGCACCGGCCCCCAGACGAAGAAGGCGAGCGGGACGGTCTCGGGATAGAAGGCGACGGTTTCGATCATCAGGCGTCGGCTCTCGCGGAGGATGTGCGGTTATGCGGCAAGGTAGCGGGCGCCCCTGCGGCCGCCAAGCGGTACGACGCCAGGCCCCCTGACGCCAAGCGCTATGACGCGTGGGTGGCGCTACGGTTCCCCTCACCCGAGCGGCAGGATCTCCTGCTCGATCGCGCCGAAGATGGAATGGCCCGCCGCATCCTTCATCTCGATGCGGACGGTGTCGCCGAAGCGCAGCGGCTGCTCCTGCGGCATCGGCACGGCCCAGGCCAGGATCGTCCCCGCCTGCAGCGCCTGCCGCGCGGCCGCCTGTGCCAGCAGGCTTCCCGCTGCGATGCCCGCCGGCACCTCGCCCCGCTGCAGGGGCTGCTGGTTGACCCGGCGCAGCAGGGGCAGCTCGACGCGCCCATCGCGCCAGGCGGGGCCGATCTCGTCGGGCGTCACGACGACCGGCGAGAAGCTGAAAGCCACCTCGCGGGCGGCGGCGTCAGCCTCGCTTGTGGCGCCCTTCGTTTCCAGCACCCGGCAGCCCAGCATCACGAGGCGGATCACGCCTGCCGCCTGCGGCGACCCGGACCGTGCCGCAAGGTCGCCCGCAATGACGGCCAGTCCCGCCTCGGCAACCAGACCGGCAGCCTCATCGACGGCGCGCACGGGCTGGCGGGGCCCCAGCGCCCCGGCCGAGGGGGCCGAAGCGAGTTCGCCCACCCCGCCCGTTGCGACGAACCGCCCGAAGGCGCGCGGCAGTGGCGCGGCACAGTCATGCTCGTGGAAGCGGAATGAGGGCACCGAGCCGTGCTCGAGCGCCTCCGCCAGATCGCCGAGGCGCGGGGCGAGCCGGTCCCAGTCGTCGAGTGCCGCCTGCAGGGTCGGCACGACGGGAAAGGCGTCGGTCGCCCGGGTGAGATCGCGTGAGACCACGACGAGACGGCCGTCGCGACCATGCTCAAGTGAAGCGAGTTTCATGTCTTTTCATTCCTCGCCTGACGGGCCAATAAGGGCAGAACAAGCCCGTGGGAGGATCACCTTATGAAACGCCGCGACTTTTTGAAAACAGGCGCTCTCGCCGCCGCCGCGACCCCTGTCGCGATGCCCGCGATCGCGCAGTCGCAGCCCGAGGTGAAATGGCGGCTGACCTCGAGCTTCCCGAAGTCGCTCGACACCATCTTCGGCACGGCGCAGCAGTTCTCGAAGCTGGTCAGCGAGGCGACCGACGGCAAGTTCCAGATCCAGGTCTTCGCGCCCGGCGAGATCGTGCCCGGCCTGCAGGCGCTCGACGCGGTGTCCTCGGGCACGGTCGAATGCGCGCATTCGCCGACCTATTTCTACATCGGCAAGGACCCGACGCTGGGGCTGGGCACCGGGATTCCCTTCGGGCTCAACGCCCGCCAGCAGCACAGCTGGTGGTATTTCGGCGGAGGCGAGCAGATCGTCAACGGCGTGCTCGACCGCTTCAATGCGTACTCGATCCCCTGCGGCAATTCCGGCTGCCAGATGGGCGGCTTCTTCCGCAACGAGCTCAAGGGCATCGACGACCTCAAGGGCCTCAAGTTCCGCATCGGCGGCATGGGCGGCGCGGTGCTGGCCAAGCTCGGCGTGGTGCCGACCCAGATCGCACCCGGCGACGTCTACCCGGCGCTGGAGCGCGGCACGATCGATGCGGCCGAGTTCGTCGGCCCCTATGACGACGAGAAGCTCGGCTTCATCCGCGTCGCCAAATACTACTACTATCCTGGCTGGTGGGAGGGCGGCGCGATGCTGCACCTGATCATCGGCAAGGAGGCCTGGGCCAAGCTGCCCAAGCACTACCAGGCGATCGTCCAGAATGCCTGCGAGGCGGCCAACAACTGGATGCTCGGCAAATACGACTTCGTGAACCCGGGCGGCCTGCGCCGGCTCGTCGCCCAGGGCGCGCAGCTGCGCCCCTTCCCGCTGCCGGTGATGGAAGCGGCGCTGAAGGCGGCGGAGGAGTATTACGCCGAGACCTCGGCCAAGAGTGCCGACTTCAAGGCCGGCTACGACTCGATGGTGGCCTTCCGCGGCGAGAACCTGCTCTGGTGGCAGGTAGCGGAGTTGTCCTTCGACAGCTTCATGAACCGGCTGAAGGCGCGCTGAGGCGCCGGCCGCGGGAGGCTGACGCCCAACCATGACGACGAAGCCCCCCTCTCCCCAGCCGGAAGCGCCGCTCCGGCTGGAGCAGTTCCTGCCCTACCGCCTCAATGTCGTGGCCTTCCACTCGGCGCGCGCGCTGGGGCGCATCTACGACGCGCAATTCGGCATCGGCATTCCCGAATGGCGGGTGGTCGCGCAGCTCGGCGAGTTCGGCAAGCTGACCTCGCGCGACATCGGCGAGCTCGCGCAGATGCACAAGACCAAGGTCTCGCGCGCCGTCTCGGAGCTGGAGAAGCGCGGCCTCGTCTCGCGCGCCGAGAACCGGCAGGACCGGCGCGAATCCTTCGTCGCCCTGACCTCGGCCGGCGAGCGGATCTATGCCCAGATCGTGCCGCTGGCGCTGGCCTTCCAGGCGCGCTGGACAGAGGGCATCGCGCCCGAGGAGCTCAAGGTCTTCGAGCGCGTGCTCTCGACCCTGACCGAGCGCAGCCGCCACCTCGCCGGCAGCTATCGCGACGACGAGGGCTGAGGGGGGCTCGCCTTCCGTCTTCATCAGCCCTCATCCTGAGGAGCGCTTCGCAGAAGCGCGTCTCGAAGGATGCTCCAGGAGATTCCGAGAACACTGGAGCATCCTTCGAGACGCCGCTGGCGCGGCTCCTCAGGATGAGGGCTGGTTGATCAAAAAAACCGCGCGAGATTGCGGCGGATGCGCTCCAGTGGCGGCTCGCCTGCCGGGGGCGGCTGGAAGGCCTGCCCGGTGATGGTCTCGAAAGCGCGGACATAAACGTCGGTCGTCTGCGCGATCAGCTCGGCGGGGATCGGCGGCAGATCCTCCTTGTAGGGATCGCAACGGGCGACGACCCAGTTGCGAACGAAATCCTTGTCGAAGGAATCCGGCTTACCGCCCGCTGCGAAGCGCGCGGCGTAGCTATCGGCCATCCAGTAGCGACTGGAATCGGGGGTGTGGATCTCGTCGGCGAGCAGGATCGTGCCGTCAGCGTCGGTGCCGAACTCGTATTTGGTATCGGCGAGGATCAGGCCGCGCTGCGCCGCCATCGCCTGGCCCCGCGCGAAAAGCGCCAGCGCGTAGCGGCTCACCGTGTCCCACTGCTCGCGGGTCAGCAGCCCCTCATCGACGATCTGCGCGGCCGAGAGCGGCTCGTCATGGCCGCCGTCGAAGGCCTTGCTGGTCGGGGTGATGATCGCTTCCGGCAGGCGCTCATTGTCGCGCAGGCCGTGGGGCAGGCTGACCCCGTACATCTCGCGCCGGCCCTGCTTGTACATGGTCAGGATCGAGGTGCCGGTGGTGCCGGCGAGATAGCCGCGCACCACGATCTCGACCGGAAGGATGTCGAGCCGCTTGCCGACCACGACATTGGGATCGGGATATTCGAGCACGTGGTTGGGGCAGATGTCGGCGGTGTGCTCGAACCAGTGGCGCGCGGTCTGGGTCAGGACCTGGCCCTTATGGGGAATCGCGGCGATGGCGCGGTCGAAAGCGCTGAGGCGATCGGTCGAGATCAGGATGCGCCGGCCGTCCGGCAGGTCATAGTTCTCGCGGACCTTGCCGCGATAGTAGTTCGGCAGCTCGGGGATGAAGGCGGCTTCCAGCGCCAGAGGTTCGGTCATGTCGGCATCGCCCGGTCGCTGCGCCCGCGCGACATGCGCGGATGGCTCGCGAGCCTTCTAGACAGTCGGCGCGCGCGCGCCAACCGGTCCCGCCCAAGGTGGTGCGACGATTGCCCGGCGGCGGCGGATATGGCATGCGAACGCCTGCAGGCCGCGCCCGCGGCGGCACCGCTCCATAGTTCCGTCGCGTTTGGCGGCTGTTGTGCTCCGGCGAGCCCGCCAGCCCTGGACAAGGGCCGTCTGGCATTCGAGACCGACAAGCAGGTGACGTGATCCGACCCGCGATGCTCTTCAGACGCCTCCGACTGCGTTCCCCCGGCCGCCTCGGTGCGGCGCTGTTCGCGCTCGCCCTCACCGGCGGCGCGGCGGTGGCGCAGTCGCCCGCCTGCAATGCCTGGCGCTCCGAACTCGCCAGCCTGCAGGGCCAGCGCGGCGGCGGCGATCCGCGCGCGGCGCAGATGGCGCAACGCGTCGGCGCGCAGCTCGCGCAGGCGACGAACCAGTACCGCGCCATGGGCTGCGAGCGCGGCGGCTTCACCTTCTTCGGCGAGGGGCCTCCCCGCGAATGTGGCGGCCTGCGCGCGCAGATCGGCCAGTTGCAGGCACAGTACGCCAATCTCCAGCAGGCGGCGCAGGGCGGCGCCGTAGAGCAGCGCCGGGCGCAGCTCGCCTCCGCGATCAACGCCAACTGCCGCGCCCCACAGCAGCGCGGCTTCTTCGAGACCATCTTCGGCCTCGAGCCACGCCGCGGAGAAATCGATTCGACGATGCCGGAGCTCGACCCCGAGCAGCCGATCGAGCCCGAAAAGCCGCGGATGGGCGGCCCCCAGACGGTTTGCGTGCGGACCTGCGACGGCTTCTTCTTCCCGCTCGCCAACAATCCCGGCGGACGCGACAGCTCCGACGAAATGTGCCAGGCGCTCTGCCCCGGCGTCGAGACGCTGGCCTATGGCATGACCAATGGCGGCGACATCCAGAACGCGGTCGCGCGCGCCACCGGCCAGCCCTATGCCTCACTGCCGAACGCCGGCAAGTATCAGCGCAGCTTCGATTCCGCCTGCACCTGCCGCGCGCAGGGCCAAAGCTGGGCGCAGGCCCTGAAGGAAGCCGAGTACCTGCTCGACAAGCGCAAGGGCGACGTCATCGTCACCGAGCAGCGCGCCGCGGAACTGTCGCGGCCGAAGGAGGCAAAGCCCGATCCGAAGCGGCGCGGCGCCGCAGCTCCTGCGGTGCAGCCGGCCGCTACGCCCGCGATTCCCGAAGAGAAGCCGATGCCGTCCGAGAACTCTCCGACCTCCGGGACCGAGTCGGCCGGCGTCGGCCCGGCCTCGGTCGGCGAGCGCGTTCTCGACAAGGGCGATGGCCTCAAGCGGGAATCGCAGAGCGTGACGGGCGAACGCCGGACGGTGCGGATCGTCGCGCCGAACCTCGCGCCCAATCTCGGAAACGCGACCATCCGGCCCTGAGGACGCAGGCTGTTCCATGCGCTGAGCGTATTGCAGTCGCGCAAAACCGAACTGGCTAGCCCGTGGACGCATGACGACGACGGCGCGATAGAGGAGGTAACGCCACCCTCATCGGGGCAGCGGACCCGAACCGCCTCGCCGATCGCCTCGCGCCGTCGTCGGCGGCAGGACCGGCCGCTCCCGCGCCGGAGACCGCCATGTCCGACACCGCGACATCCCAGCCGCAACCGCATCCGATCGAATTCGCCGACGCGAAACGACGCCTGAAGGCGATCTTCGTCGGCTCCGTCGGCAATCTCGTCGAATGGTACGATTTCTACGCCTATACGGCCTTCTCGCTCTATTTCGCGCCGGCCTTCTTCCCTTCCAGCGATCCGGTGGTGCAGCAGCTCAATGCGGCGACGCTGTTTGCCGCCGGCTTCATAGTGCGCCCGCTCGGCGGCTGGCTGTTCGGCCATCTGGCCGACCGCTACGGGCGGCGCCTGTCACTGACGATCTCCGTGCTGATGATGTGCTTCGGCTCGCTGATCATCGCGCTGACGCCGACCTATGCGACGATCGGCTTCGCGGCCCCGGCCCTGCTGGCGCTGGCGCGCATCATCGAGGGTCTGAGCCTCGGCGGCGAGTACGGAGCGAGCGCGACCTATCTCTCCGAGATCGCCGATCCCGAGCATCGCGGCTTCTATTCGAGCTTCCAGTACGTCACGCTGATCGGCGGGCAGCTCACCGCCATCCTGGTGCTGCTGCTGCTCCAGAACGTCTTCCTGACGCATGAGCAGCTCGTCGCCTGGGGCTGGCGCATCCCCTTCGTGATCGGGGCGCTGCTGGCCGTCACGGCGATGTTCATGCGCCGCCACATGCACGAGACGGAGTCCTTCACGGAAGCCAGCAAGAACCCGGTGAAGCGCGAGAGCTCGATCCGCGGGCTGATGCGCTATCCGCGCGAGATCGCGATCGTGGTCGGGCTGACCGCCGGCGGCACCGCGGCCTTCTACACCTTCACGACCTATATGCAGACCTTCGTACGGCAGACCGCCGGTTTCTCCGACATCACCACGACCTATGTCATCGCCGGATCGCTGATCTTCGCCGCGATCCTGCAGCCGATCTATGGCGCGATCTCGGACCGGATCGGCCGCAAGCCGATGCTGATCTTCTTCGGTGTCGCCGGCACGCTTCTGACGGTGCCACTGCTGACGACGCTGGCCGGCACCAAATCGCCCTGGGTCGCCTTCCTGCTGATCTCCGGCGCCTGGGTCTTCGTGGCCGGCTACACCTCGATCAATGCGGTGGTGAAGGCGGAGCTGTTCCCGACCTCGATCCGGGCCACCGGCGTCGCCGTCCCCTATGCGCTGACGGTCTCGATCTTCGGAGGCACAGCGCCCGCGATCGCGCTGTTCTTCAAGCAGCAGGGCCACGAGCAGTGGTTCTACTACTACCTCGCCGGTGTGATCTTCATCTCGCTGCTGGTCTATTCGACGATGCGCGACACCAAGCATCAGTCGGCGATGCACCGGCACGATTGAGGGATTGCCCGAGCAGGGGGCGTCATGGTCGGGCTTGACCCGACCATCTCGCAAACCCGTACCTACTGGTCATGAGATTCTCGGGTCGCTGCCTTGCAGCGCCCGAGAATGACGGTCGGCCTTCAGGCGCTCTCGCCCTTGAGGCGCCGCAGCGCCTTGTCCCGCCCGATCAGCGGCAGCAGCGCCGCCAGCTCGGGTCCGTGGTCCTGTGCGGTCAGGGCCTGGCGCAGCGGCATGAACAGCGCCTTGCCCTTGGTCCCGGTCGCGGCCTGGACGGCGGCCGTCCAGCTCTTCCAGGTCGTCGCGTCGAAGGGTTCCGGCGGCAGCAGGGAAGCGGCCGTTTCGGCGAAACTTTCGTCCGCGACGACGGGCCGGATCGGCCCGCGCACGACGTCGTCCCACAGCCGCGCCTCGTCGAGCTTCGAGAGGTTGCCGCGGATCGCCAGCCAGAACGGCTCCGCCCCGCCGATGCCCAGCTCTGCCAGCCGCGGCGCGACCGCCGCATAGGGCAGTTGATGCAGCGTGCGGGCGCTCAGCGTGTCGAGATCGTGCTCGTCGAACTTGGCCGGGGCGCGCGAGACATGGGCGAGATCGACCAAACCCGCCAGCTCGTCGAGGCTGGCGACCGGGCGCACCGCATCGGAGGAGCCTGTCAGCGTGGCCAGCGCCGCCACCGCCAGCGGCTCGACGCCGGCTTCGCGCAGCCCGCGCAGCGAGAGATGGCCGAGGCGCTTCGAGAGCCCCTCGCCGCTCGCCGTGGTCAGAAGATTGTGGTGTCCGAAGGCCGGCAGCGCCGCACCCAGCGCCTGGAAGATCTGGATATGGACCGCCGTGTTGGTGACGTGGTCCTCGCCGCGGATGATGTGGGTCACGCCGGTCGCCGCATCGTCCACCACCGAGGGCAGATGGTAGAGATAGCTGCCGTCCTCACGGATCAGCACCTGGTCGGAGAGCGAGGCGCAGTCGACATGGGCGTCGCCACGGATCAGATCGGTCCAGGCGACAACGCGCGGCTCCAGCAGGAAGCGCCAATGCGGCCGGCGCCCTTCCGCCTCGAGCTTCGCCCGGTCCTCGGCGGTGAGCTTCAGCGCGGCGCGGTCGTAGATCGGCGGCAGGCCGCGGGCGAGCTGGCGCTTGCGGCGCCGTTCGAGCTCGTCGGCGGTTTCGTAGCAGGGGTAGAGGCGGCCCGCGGCGCGCAGATCCTCCGCCGCGGCATCGTAGAGCGAGAGGCGCTGCGACTGGCTGATGACGAGATCGGGGACGATGCCGAGCCAGGCGAGATCCTCCGCGATAGCGGCGGCATATTCCGGCTTCGAACGCGCGAGATCGGTGTCGTCGAAGCGCAGCATGAAGCGGCCGGCATGGCGCCGGGCATAGAGCCCGTTGAACAGGGCCGAGCGGGCATTGCCGATGTGCAGATAGCCCGTCGGCGACGGGGCGAAGCGCAGGAGCGGCGGGCGGGAAGGCGCGGGGCTGGTCATGGCGGCGCTTATGGCGCTTTTGGCCGGCAGCGACAATCGCCCGCGCGGCCATGTGCGGGGAGCATGGTGCAGCGCGCCCGCATCTCTTGCAGCGCAGCATGATCCATGACTGAATAAGAGTATTCGAACGGACCCGGTGAAAATCCGGGTGGCTCTTCCGGCCGCCGATCCGCCGGACAACCCAACTGCCGATCCGCCTGAAGCCTGCGCAATCGCCGCGGGTTCCGATCGCTCATGGGTTCCTCAATGACAGCACTCTCCGCTTATCGCCGTGAATGGTTCTCCAACATCCGGGGCGACGTCCTCTCCGGCATCGTCGTGGCGCTTGCCCTGATTCCGGAGGCCATCGGCTTCTCGGTCATCGCCGGCGTCGACCCCAAGGTCGGCCTCTTCGCCTCCTTCGCCATCGCCTGCGTCTCCGCCGTGGTCGGCGGCCGGCCGGGGATGATCTCGGCGGCCACCGCTGCCACTGCCGTCCTCATGGTCACGCTCGTCAAGGAGCATGGCCTGCCCTATCTCTTCGCCGCGACGATCCTGATGGGGCTGATCCAGCTCGGTGCCGGCGCGCTTCGGCTCGGACGCCTGATGAGCTTTGTCTCGCGCTCGGTCATCACCGGCTTCGTCAACGCGCTCGCGATCCTGATCTTCATGGCGCAGCTGCCGGAGCTGATCGGTGTTCCTACGCTCACCTATGCGATGATCGCGGCCGGACTCGGGATCATCTACCTCTTCCCCTATCTGACCAAGGCGATCCCCTCCCCGCTCGTGGCGATCGCCGTGCTGACGGCGCTGGCCTGGGGCTTCGGGCTCGATCTGCGCCGTGTCGGCGATCTCGGTGAGCTGCCCTCGACATTGCCAGTCTTCGCGCTGCCGCAGGTGCCGCTGACCTTCGAGACACTGCGGATCATTTTTCCGTATTCGGTCGCGCTGGCGGCGGTGGGGCTGCTGGAGTCGCTGCTGACGGCGCAGATCGTCGACGACATGACCGAGACGACCAGCAACAAGAGCCAGGAATGCTACGGCCAGGGCGCGAGCAACATCGCCTCGGCGCTGATCGGCGGCATGGGCGGCTGCGCCATGATCGGCCAGTCGGTGATCAACGTGACCTCGGGCGGGCGCGGACGACTCTCGACCTTCATCGCCGGCGCCTTCCTGCTCTTCCTGATCCTCGTGCTTGACGATCTCGTCCGCATCATTCCGATGGCGGCGCTGGTCGCGGTGATGATCATAGTCTCGATCGGCACCTTCTCATGGCGCTCGATCCTCGACCTGCGCAGCAACCCGCTGCCCTCCTCCATCGTGATGCTGGCGACGGTGACGACCGTGGTGGCGACGCATGATCTCGCCAAAGGTGTGCTCGTCGGCGTGCTGCTCTCGGGCGTGTTCTTCGCCGGCAAGGTCGCGCGGCTCGTCGCCGTCGAGAGGGGCGACAGCGCGGACGGCACGGCCGCGACCTATGTGGTGCGCGGCCAGATCTTCTTCGCCTCGGTCGAGAGCTTCCTGCGCGGCTTTTCGTTCGAGGAGCGGCCGGCGCGCGTCACCATCGACCTGACCCATGCGCATTTCTGGGACATTTCGGCGATCGGCGCGCTCGACAAGGTCGTGCTGCGCCTCCGCAAAAACGGGGCGGAGGTCGAGGTGCTCGGCCTCAACGAGGCCAGCGCGACGATGGTCGACCGCTTCGGGCGGCACGACAAGGCGGATACGGGCGCAGCGCCGGTCCACTGAAGGCCGGGTGCGCCGGCTTCAGAAATCGATGCTGTCTGCGCCCGGGCGCCCGATGCCGCGCACCAGCGTGGCGTCCGGCTCATTGGCCGGTTCGCCGCGATCGACGAAGCCGTGGCGGACCGCGGCCTCATCGAGGCTCTCGGTGAGCCTGATCCGGGGCGCAGCGCGCCGGGGATCGGCAGCCGAGCGCTGCTCTTCCTGAAGCGCCATGACGGTCGCCGCGTCGTGGCCTGCTGCGACGATCTCGGCGATGCGCTGTCCGGCTGCGAGCGCGGACAGGATCGCGTCCCGCGGCTGCTCTTCCGGCGCCACCGGGAGGGCGGGGAGCAGCAGGCGGTCGGGCCCCAGCGCGCCCACAGGCTTCCAGCCACGACGCAGTTCCAGCAGGCGGTCGATCTCAGCCGGTGAGAGATCGCCAACGGGATTCAGATCGCCGATGACGGCAGCCGCTCCGGACGCCCCGAACCGGGGTGACGGCGCGAGCAGGGTGCGGTCCATCCCTCGCGCGAGGGCGGTCAGAAGGGCCGCGCGGGCCACGTCCATCCGATCCGGCGTGGCCTGGGCGCCGGAGGCCGGCAAGGCCACGTCGAGCGCCCCGATCAGGCCCGCCATGGGCATCGTCCGCGCGGCCAGCCCCAGCACGGCCGCGGTCGCCGCGGCATCGGCCGGCGCGGCCTCGCCGGGCTCGCCCCCGGCCAGCAGGACGGCCTCGACCCGCTTCGGCCCCAGCGCATCCACCGCCAGGGCGGCGCAGAGCGCGCTGGCGGAGTTGGAGAGCTCGAGAACGGCGCCAGTCGCCCGCGTCAGGCGGACATGCTCGCGCAGGCCGAGCATGCAGGCAGCATAATCGGCCTCGTCGCCGGTTTCGATCGCAGCGACCTCGCCCGGCTCACTCGTCCAGACGCCGTCGCGACGAATCCATTGTGTGACGACGAGCGTTTCGCGGAAGGCCGGCAGATGATGCGTCAGGCTGCGGTCCGCAGCGAGGACGAAGGAGGCGCCATCGCAGACACCCGCCTTCCCTGCGCCCACGGCGTTGAGCCAGACCAGCGGCAGGTCCGTCTCGACGACGCGTGCCACGGCGCGGTTCAGGCGCCGGTCGGCGCCGCCCCGTCGGTAGAGCGCAGCGTCGCAAGCCAGCAGCAGCTCGGCGCCGGTCTCGGCGAGGCATTCCGGGACCTCCTCGTCGGCGAGATCCTCACCCGGGACGAGGCCGAGGCGGAGAAGGCCGCGGAAGGGCACCGGGCCGGGCAGCGGCCCCGGCCGGAAGGCGCTCGCGCCCGCTTCGCCGATCCGGACCTTGAAGCGGACGGCCTGAATGACGCCGCCATCGAGGAGGGCCTGGGCATCGTAGAGGGCGCCGCCCTCGACCCAGGGCAGGCCGAGCAGCAGGGCCGGCCCACCATCGACGGTCTCGCGCGCCAGATCCTCGCAGGCCCGACGGCAGGCATCGAGGAAGGCAGGGCGATGCACCAGCCCCCCCGCTGCTCCACCGGCGAGAACGCCGTCGGGAAACAGCACGAGATCGGCCCCCGCCGCAGCAGCACGTCCCCGGGCGGCGCGCACGCATTCGGCATTGCCCGCCACGTCACCGAGGAGCGGGCTCGTCTGCGCGAGAGCGAGGCGGAAGGAGCGGTCGGTCATGGCGGGGCTGTAGCGCGGCCCCGCCGGGCGAGCAACGCCGACGGGCCGGCACCGCGGCACGGGCTTAACCTGACGTTAGGGTTAAGCGCGCATGAATCAGGAACGAGCCGCTCCTGCAAGATCGCCGGCCGTCGTTCGGAGAAACGACCATGCGTACCCGCCTCATTCATCGACCGGCCGCAGCTCTGGCCGCCGCCCTGCTGGCCGGCGTCGCGACCGCCCCGGGCGCCGCCCTGGCGGCCGACTACCCGGTGCTGCGTGGATCGCAGATCGACGACGCTCCGCCTGCGCCGGAATTCGACAGCAACACGAAGTGGTCCGGCTTCTATTTCGGCGGCGGTGCGGGCCTATCCGACACCAAGTTCAAGCCCGGCAACGGCCTGCAGACGCTGGCGAACTACGCCTACCGCAACACGCTTCTCGGCTCCGAGGCCAATCTCGGCTCTCTGGTGGGCAACCTGCCCTCCAAGCGC
The DNA here is from genome assembly GCF_040546595.1 of Bosea sp. OAE506. Taxonomy (NCBI): domain Bacteria; kingdom Pseudomonadati; phylum Pseudomonadota; class Alphaproteobacteria; order Hyphomicrobiales; family Alloboseaceae; genus Allobosea; species Allobosea sp. OAE506. The sequence goes on from NZ_JBEPOB010000001.1 coordinate 4,304,618, forward strand.
GACAGCGGCTCGACCTTCTTCGGCTTCGCCGGCTACAACTTCGCCTTCGGCGACGTGGTTCTCGGTCTCGAGGCGGACTATACCAAATCCGGCCACGAGTACCTGATCAGCGACTTCATCGGTCGCCGCTTCACGACCTCGGACGGCACACTCAACGACATCAGCATGACGACCCGGAATGGCGCGCAGTTGCAGGACTATGCCACGGCGCGCGTCCGCATGGGCTGGGCCTATGGCCGGATCATGCCCTATGCGACGGTCGGCGGCGCGCTCGGGCGCTTCGATACGACCTCGACGATCGATGCCACATGGCGCTTCACCCGCATCAACCCGGTCTCGGGAGCTCTCGAGAACAATCTCGTCGCCGCGGGCTATCCGCTGCGGGTCGGCGAGACCAAGCGCAACGTCTATGGCTTCGGCCTCTCGGCGGGTGCGGGCATCGACATGGCGCTGACGGACAACCTCTTCCTGCGCGCCGAATACCAGATCATCCGCTTCGCCGATGTCGAGGGCACCTCGACGACGGTGAACACCGGGCGCGTGGCGGCCGGCCTGAAGTTCTGACGCAGCAACATCCTCTTCGAAGCAAAAAGGCCGGGGCGATGCGCCCCGGCCTTTTCATTTCAACCCCGAGACGGGTGGCCGATCACTCGGCCGCCTCGACCTCCGGCCGGGCGCGGCCGGCGCGCTCGCGCTTCACCAACTCCGCCACGAGGAAGGCCAGCTCCAGCGCCTGCTCGGCGTTGAGGCGCGGATCACAGACCGTGTGGTAGCGGTCGTTGAGATCCGCATCGGTCATGCCGCGAGCGCCGCCGGTGCACTCGGTGACGTTCTTGCCGGTCATCTCCAGATGCAGGCCGCCGGCATGGGTGCCCTCGGCCTGGTGGACGGCGAAGAAGTTCTTCACCTCAGTCATGATCAGGTCGAAGGGGCGGGTCTTGTAGCCGCTGGCGGCCTTGACCGTGTTGCCGTGCATCGGGTCGCAGGACCAGACGACGTTGCGCCCTTCCCGCTTGGTGGCACGCACCAGGGCCGGGAGGTTGTCGAAGACCTTGTCGGCGCCGAAACGGCCGATCAGCGTCAGGCGCCCGGCCTGGTTCTGCGGATCGAGCACGTCGATCAGCTTGAGCAGGCCGTCGACCGTGGTCGAGGGGCCGCATTTCAGGCCGATCGGATTGCGGATGCCGCGGAAGAACTCGACATGGGCGTGATCGAGCTGGCGCGTGCGGTCGCCGATCCAGACCATGTGGCCGGAGGTGTCGTACCAGTCGCCCGTCGTCGAATCGACGCGGGTCATGGCCTGCTCGTAGCCGAGCAGCAGCGCCTCATGGCTGGTGTAGAAGTCCGTCGAGCGCATCTCGGGGTGCGTCTCGGGGTCGATGCCGATCGCGCGCATGAAGTCGAGAGCCTCGGTGATGCGCTCGGCGACCTCGTTGTAGCGCGAGGAGGCCGGGGCATCCTTGACGAAGCCGAGCATCCAGCGATGCGCGTTGTCGAGGTTGGCGTAGCCGCCCGTGGCGAAGGCGCGCAGAAGGTTCAGCGTCGCCGCCGACTGTCTGTAGGCCTCGAGCTGGCGGCGCGGATCGGGAATGCGCGCTTCCGGCGTGAAGGCGTTGTCGTTGACGATGTCGCCCTTGTAGCTCGGCAGCTCGACGCCGCCGATCGTCTCCGTCGGAGCTGAGCGCGGTTTCGCGAACTGGCCGGCGATGCGCCCGACCTTCACCACGGGCGAGCCGCCGGCGAAGGTCAGCACCACCGCCATCTGCAGGAAGAGCCGGAAGAAATCGCGGATGTTGTCGGCCGAGTGCTCGCCGAAGCTCTCGGCGCAGTCTCCACCCTGGAGCAGGAAGGCCTCGCCGTTTGCGACTTTCGCGAGGGCCTTCTTCAGCTTGCGCGCCTCACCCGCAAAAACGAGCGGCGGAAAGCCGGCGAGCTGCTGCTCGACCGCCCTCAGGGCTGCCTGGTCCGGATAATCCGGGATCTGCTGGACGGGCTTGGCCCTCCAGCTCTCGGGCGTCCACCGCTCCGACATGGGTCCTGCTCCTGACTTCGCTCGCGCGGGTTAACCTCTTCGAAAGCGCGAAGGCGCGCCTATACACCTATGGCGCCGCGAAGGCCACCATGGCGAGCGAGCCCCACCGCGCCGACGCAACGCCCTTTATGGTTAGCGAAAGCTGAATCGATCCAGCCGCTTGCCGGCAGCGGCTCGCAAATCGATTCCGCTTGGTCACAGCGCAGATGAAGACGATGAAGCGCCGGCTGAACGGGTTCGACCCCTGATTCAACGCCGATGGCGTGGGTCGTACAGCTGTTGCAGTCGGGCCGGCGCGATCTCCGTGCGGCCGAAATTGTCAGCGCCGGCGAGGGCCATCCCGTCGCCAGACCGGGGGATGCCGGGGCGGCATGGGCCCATTCCAGAGGCGCCGGCTCGAAGCCACGCCCGATGCTTGCCAGCCCGGAAACCGGCTCCTAGCCTCTCCCCACAGACGCCGCGATCAGAGCGTCATGGAGGACTACGCCGATGCCTTTCCGCTCATTCGCCGCTGCCGTGGCGCTCACCCTCGCCACCGCCGGCGCCGCACCGGCCGAGGAGCCCTTGGCCCTGCGCGGCATGGGTTCTTTCCATGTCGGCGGCAAGCTGGTCGAGATCTCGGGCCGGCCCGTGAAGGATGTGGTGTTCACGCCCGGCGGCACGCCGGCGCGGGTCGATCCGAACGGCACCTACCAGACCGGGCAGATGTATGTGCAGTACTTCCTGCCGCAGAACGAGCGCGGTTCGGTTCCGCTGCTGCTCTGGCACGGCGGCGGCATGACCGGCGTGAATTACGAGTCAACGCCTGACGGGCGCCGGGGCTGGCTCGAGTTCTTCCTGCGCAAAGGCTGGGCGGTCTACAATTCCGATGCGGTCGAGCGCGGCCGGTCCGGTTGGGCGATGTACCCAGACGTCATCCCCGGGGAGCCGGTCTTCCTGACGACGGCCAATCCGTTCGAACGGTTCCGGATCGGCGACGGCGCCAACAGCTACAATGCCGATCCTTCCAAGCGGAAATACCTCGCCGGGAGCCAGTTCCCGCCGGATGGCTACGACAACTTCGTCAAGCAGATCGTGCCGCGCTGGACGTCGACCGACCAGATGATCATCGACGCCTATATCGCCAAGGTCGACAAGGTCTGCCCCTGCGTGATCGCCTTCCACAGCCAGTCGGGCCAGTTCGGCTTCAAGGTAGCGCAGGCGCGGCCCGACAAGGTGAAGGCGCTGATCGCGGTCGAGCCCGCGGGGATCGGCGACCCCGCCAGGGCCGATGTCCTCAAGGACATCCCCGTCCTGATGGTCTATGGCGACTATATCGAGCAGGACGCGCGCTGGCCGGCGATCCGCAAGACGGGCACCGATTTTGGCGACAAGATCCGGGCCGCGGGCGGCTCGGTCGACGTGGTCAATCTCCCGACCGTCGGCATCAAGGGCAATTCCCACATGATGATGCTCGACAAGAACAATCTGGAGGTCGCCCAGCTGATCCAGGACTGGCTCGCCAAGAAGGGGCTCGTCCGGTAGCGAGCGGCCCTACCCCGCCCGCGGCGTCCGCATCGTCACCAGTTCTTCGGCCGCGCTCGGATGCAGCGCGATGGTGCGGTCGAAATCGGCCTTGGTCGCGCCCATCGTCACGGCGATGGCGACGGCCTGGATGATCTCGCCGGCGTCATGGCCGAGGATGTGGACGCCGAGCACCTTGTCGGTCTGCGCGTCGACGACGAGCTTCATGTAGACGCGCTCGTTGCGGCCCGAGATCGTCGCCTTCATCGGCCGGAAGCCGGATTCGAAGATCCGCAACTCGTGGCCGGCCGCTGCGGCCTGGACCTCGGAAAGGCCGACCGTCCCGATTTCCGGGGTGGTGAAGACCGCCGAGGCGATCATGCCATGGCTCATCCGCCAGGGCTTGTTGCCGAAGGTTGAGTCGGCGAAGGCGTGGCCCTCGCGGATCGCGACCGGGGTCAGGTTGACGCGGTTGGTAACGTCGCCGACCGCGTGGATCGACGGCACGCTGCTGGCGGAATCGTCATCGACCAGAACCTCGCCCAGCGGGCCGAGCTCGACGCCGGCCTCGGCGAGGCCGAGCCCCGCCGTGTTGGGACGGCGACCTGTCGCGACGAGCACGACATCGGCATCGATCGGCTCGCCGCTGGCGCAATGGGCACGGCGGGTGCCGTCCGGCAGCAGCTCGATGCGGCCGACCGTGCAGCCAAGACGGAAGTGGATGCCGGCTTGTTCGAGCGCGTCGCGCAGGCGATTGCGGATGTCCTCGTCGAAACCGCGCAGCACGTTGTCGCCGCGGTGGAGCACCGTGACCTCGACGCCAAGGCGAACGAAGAGGCTGGCGAATTCGAGCGCGATGTAGCCGCCGCCGACGACGAGCATGCGCTTCGGCAGGCTCGGCAGATGGAAGATCTCGTTGGAGGAAATGCCGAGCTCGCCGCCGGGAATAGGCGGATCGAAGGCCGGCCAGCCGCCCGTGGCGACAAGGATGTGACGGGCACGAATCGTCTCGCCGCTTTTGGCGAGGCGCACGGTGTGGGCATCGACGACGGTGGCGCGCTCCTCGCGGATGGTGACGCCCGCGCCGTTCAGCCCCTTGCGGTAGAGGCCGGAGAGGCGGGTGACCTCGTTGCCGACGGCGTCGCGCAGGGTCGGCCAGTCGAAGACCGGCTTCTGAACCGTCCAGCCGAAGCCCGCGGCGTCCTCGACATCCTCGGCGAAGCGGCTGGCATAGACGAAGAGCTTCTTGGGCACGCAGCCGCGGATGACGCAGGTGCCGCCGATGCGATCCTCCTCCGCGATCATGACGCGGGCGCCATGGCCGGCGGCGATACGGGCGGCCCGGGTTCCGCCGGAGCCGGCCCCGATGACGAAGAGATCGACGTCGAATTCAGCCATGATGTCCTCTTACGCCCCGCGATCATCGGCATCGGAGCCGACCGGCAGCCGATAGAGCCATAGCGCCGCCATGGTCAGCGCCGCAATCCACCAGCCCTGCCAGGCGCCATGCGCCACCGCGGCCACGGCGAAGGCCGAGGCGAAAAGCGCGAGCCGCGGCGCCAGATCCGCGGCCGCCAACCGCTTCAGCCGCAGCAGCAGGGCAAGCCCGGCGAAGGCGAGCAGCGCGACACCGACCGCGCCGGTCTCGGTCCAGGCCTGCAGCGGCGCATTGTGCGGGTGGCCCACGGCCAGCAACGCGCGACGCGGCGGCGAGACCTCGGCGGCAACGGGGTGGCGGTCGAGCGTCGGCGAGGTGCCGAAGCCGCTGCCGCGGATCGGCCGGGCCAGCGTCGCCTCCCCAAAGGAGAGCCAGATGTCGACACGGTCGCGCGAATGCGAATTGGCAAGACGCTCGTGGAGCGCGGGCGGCAGCAATGCGTCGCCCAGGCGCCCGACGACGGGGGCCAGCACCATCGTCGCGACGAAGCCCAGAGCCACCGCAGCGAGCGCGAGGCGGGGGGCCAGGCGTGCGAGCACCGCGACGACCGCCATGACGAGCACGCCCAGACCGGCCGCACCGCTCTCCGACCCCAGGCAGGCCCAGGCGACCGCGAGGACGAGAAGGACCGCCAGCGCCCCGTTCCAGCGCTGCGACGACCGGTGGCCAAACAGCGCCGCGAAGGCAACAGGCGCCAGGACCAGGCAGGTCAGCACCGGACGATTGAAGACGTAGGTGACCTGGCGACCGATATCGAGGGCGCGCCGGAGCGCCAGCCCCGTCGCGAGTTCCGCCATCATCAGCAGCGCCGCCGCGGCGACGGCGATCGCCAGGCCACGGCCAAGGGCCGGACTCGGGCGGAACCGGCCGGAGGCGGCGATCGCCGCGCCACAGGCGAGCGGCAGCGCGAATTCGCCCCACGCGGCCAGGCTCGGCAGTGGCCGATGGCTCCAGGCGATCGTGGCGAGGGACCAGAGCAGGAAGCCGGACAGAGCAAGGCCGATCGGGCTTCGCAGCAGGAGCCCGGCGCGCCGGACCAGGGGGCGCCAGCCTTCGCCCGCTACGACCGCCGCGCAGAAGGCCCCGGCCGCCAGGGCCAGCACCAGCGGCGCGGAGCGGTTGGCGATCCACATGGCGAGCGGCAGCGAGACCAGAAGACCCGCGCCCAGCGCCGCGAGCCGCTCCGGCACCCGTCCGCCGGCCGGATGCGTCGCAAGGGAAGGGATCGGCTGGTTCATGCGCCAGCGCTTACGCCATCGTCGGACCGAGGACTAGGGGCGCGCGCGGCCGGCGATTTGTCTTGACTCCGGATTGATCAATCAGGCGCAATTGACGGCGTGCGCGGCGAAGTGCCACTGGCGAACGTCGCCCAAAAATCGCGCGGTTCAATCCGCGAGCGGAGGAAATACATGCTGACATCCCTTCTCAAGCGCTGTGCTGTCACCGCCGTCGCGGTGGCCGGCCTGTCGACGGCCGCCTTCGCCCAGCTCGAACTCAAGATCATGGCGCCCGCAGCCCCCGGCGGCGGCTGGGACGGCACGGCGCGCTCGATGCAGCAGGCGCTGACGGCGTCGGGCATCGCCAAGAGCGTGCAGGTCGCCAACGTCACGGGCGCCGGCGGCACGATCGGGCTCGCGCAGCTGATCAACGCCAAGGGCGATGGCAACCAGCTGATGGTCAACGGCTTCGTCATGGTCGGCGCGATCCTGCTGAACAAGTCGCCGGTGAACCTGACGCAGGTGACGCCGATCGCGCGGCTGACGGCCGAGGCGCTGGTCATCGTCGTGCCGACGGAGTCGCCGATCAAGAACGCCAAGGACCTCGCCGAGCGCGTCAAGGCCGATCCGGCCAAGGTGACTTGGGCCGGCGGCTCGGCCGGCGGTGCCGACCATATCCTGGCCGCGCTCTTCGCCGAGGCCGCCGGCGGCGACCCGAAGAAGATCAACTACATCCCCTTCTCGGGTGGTGGTGAGGCTCTCGCCGCCATGCTCGGTGGGCGCGTGACCGCCGGCATCTCCGGCTATGGCGAGTTCGAAGGCCAGATCAAGGCCGGCAAGCTGCGCGTGGTCGGCGTCTCCTCCTCGAAGCGTCTCGACAACGCCCCCGACGCGCCGACCCTCAAGGAAGGCGGCGTCAATCTCGAGCTGATGAACTGGCGCTCGGTCGTCGCCCCTCCGGGCCTCTCGGCCGACCAGACCAAAAACCTCTCGGACACCGTCGCAAAGATGGTCAAGTCGAAGGAATGGGCCGAGATCCTCAAGGCCCGCGGCTGGGACGACGCCTATCTCGGCGGCGCCGAATTCGACGCGTTCCTGAAGGCCGAGCAGACGCGCGTCACCAAGGTGATGACGGATGTCGGCCTGGTGAAGTAAGCGCGGCGCATCGCGAGCAAGACCAGGGGGCCGGGGACCGGCCCCCTTTTTTTCCCCTCCACCCCGTCTCCACTGCCCCGCAGATCGAACCGTCGATGATGGATACGCCATGACGAACGATGCCCCGTCACGCGGCGCCGACCGGCCCGCCCTCCTCGTCGGCCTGCTGCTGCTCGCCCTCGCCGGCGTCGTCTATTACGACGCCTCGCAGCAGACGATCACCTCGAATTACGGTCTCGGCCCCACCGCCATGCCGCTGGTGGCCTGCTGCGGTCTCGTCATCCTCGGCCTCGCGCATCTCGTCGTCGCCTTCAAGGGCGGGCTGCCGAAGCCGGAGGCGGCCGATGCCGGCGCGCTGCTGTGGATCGTCGGCGGCCTCGCCGGCCTCATCCTCTGCATCGCCACAGGCGCCGGCTTCGTGATCGCGATCACGATCCTCTTCGCCTGCACGGCGCGCGGCTTCGGCCGGCGGGCGCTGGCGGTCGATGCCGCCATCGGCTTCGTGCTCGGCCTCGTCATCTTCCTCGTCTTCGCCAAGCTCCTGACCCTGCTGCTGCCGGCCGGGCCGCTCGAACGTCTGTTCCTCTGAGGAGCGCCGGCCCATGGACACCCTCGTCTCGCTTCTGAACGGCTTCGGCGTCGCGCTCGAGCCCTCCAAGCTGATGTTCTGCCTGATCGGCGTCTTCCTCGGCACCGCCGTGGGCGTGTTGCCGGGTATCGGCCCAGCGCTGACGGTCGCGCTTTTGCTGCCCGTGACCTTCAAGCTCGATCCCGCCGGATCGCTGATCATGTTCGCCGGCATCTATTACGGCGGCATGTATGGCGGCTCGACGACCGCGATCCTGCTCAACGCACCAGGCGAGAGCGCCTCGCTCGCAACCGCGCTCGAAGGCTCCAAGATGGCCAAGGCCGGCCGCGGCGGCCCTGCCCTGGCCACCGCCGCGATCGGCTCCTTCGTCGCCGGTCTCATCGCCACGATCGGGCTCGCCTTCCTCGCGCCCTGGCTGGTCGAGGTCGCGATCAAGTTCGGTCCCTGGGACTATTTCGCGCTGATGATCGTGGCCTTTGTCACGGTCTCGGCGACCTTCGGCGATTCGCCCCTGCGCGGGCTCACCAGCCTGTTCCTCGGGATCACGCTAGGCCTCGTCGGCATCGACAAGCTGACCGGCCAGGCGCGACTGACCTTCGGCGTGCCGGAGCTGCTCAACGGCATCGAGGTGACGACGCTGGCGGTCGGCCTCTTTGCGGTCGGCGAAGCGCTCTTCGTCGCCTCCAAGCGCTTCCGCGATCCCGAGGAGATCATCCCGATCAAGGGCTCGCTGTGGATGAGCAAACAGGACTGGAAGCGCTCCTGGGCGCCGTGGCTGCGCGGCACGGCCTATGGCTTCCCGATCGGCGCGCTGCCGGCAGGCGGGGCCGAGGTGCCGACCTTCCTGAGCTATTCGACCGAGAAGAAGCTCTGCAAATATCCAGACGAGTTCGGCAAGGGCGCGATCGAGGGCGTGGCGGGGCCGGAAGCGGCCAACAACGCCTCTGCTGCGGGCACGCTGGTGCCGCTGCTGACGCTCGGCCTGCCGACCTCGGCGACGGCCGCGATCATGCTGGCGGGCTTCCAGCAATACGGGCTCAACCCCGGCCCGCTGCTTTTTGCGGAGAAGCCGGATCTGGTCTGGGGCCTGATCGCCTCGCTGTTCATCGCCAACGTCATGCTGGTGATCCTGAACCTGCCACTGATCGGGCTCTGGGTGAAGCTGCTCGCCGTGCCGCAGCCCTGGCTCTATGCCGGCATCCTCGTCTTCGCGACGATGGGCACGCTCGCGGTCAACGCCTCGCCGGTCGAGCTCGGCATGCTCTTCCTCTTCGGCTATCTCGGCTATCTGATGCGGCGCTACGATTATCCGGTCGCGCCGATGGTCGTCGGGCTGATCCTGGGGCCGATGGCGGAGGCGCAGCTGCGCCGGGCTCTCCAGATCAGCCTCGGCGATCCGATGATCCTGCTGGAGAACCCGATCTCGGCGACGCTGCTGGGCCTGGCCTTCGTCGCGCTGGTGGCGCCCTTCGTGATGAAGGGATTGAACAAGTTCAAGGCGAGCGAGGACTGACGCCCGTCAGCGGCCCGCGCCGACCAGTCCCAGCCGGATCAGGCTCTCAGCCGTCGCGGCGAGCGCCTCGGCGGCCGGCCGCGGTTCCCAGCCCAGCATGGCCTGCGCCTTGGCGCTGGTGGCTGTCTTGCGCCGGCCGAGTTCGGGCGTCGCCGCCTGTCGAGCGGCGGCACTGAACAGGGCGACGAAACGCACCACCCAGTCCGGCAGGACGCGCGTCGAGACGCGCGCCGCCGCCAGGCCGAGGCGCTCGCGCAGCGCCAGCGCGATCTCCTGCATGGTCAGGAAATCCCCCGCCGTGGCGATGAAGCGCTCATTCGCGGCGGCGGGGTGCGTCATGGCGCGCAGATGCAGCTCCGCCACATCGCGCACATCGACGACGCCGAACATCAGCCGCGGCAGGGCCGGCAGGCGCCCCTCCAGCATGCTCTTCACCAGCAGGATCGAGGCGGAAAGGTCGGGGCCGAGCAGCGGCCCGAAAATTCCGACCGGGTTGACGACCGCGAGTTCCAGCCCCCCGCCCTCGCGATCGACGAAATCCCAGGCAGCACGCTCGGCCAGCGCCTTGGATTTGGGATAGGCGGCGAGACCGGCATCCCCTGTGTCCGTCCAGTCGCTCTCGGTGAAGGGGCGCTCCAGCGTGCGGCCATAGCCGATCGCGGCGAAGGAGGAGGTCAGGACGACGCGACCGACGCCCGCCTCCCGGGCGGCGCGCAGCACCCGCAGCGTCCCCTCGCGGGCCGGGCGGATCAGTTCGTCCTCGTGGCGGGGCGCCGCTGCCGAGAGCGGCGAGGCTATATGCAGCACGCGGTCGCAGCCCACCGCCGCCTCCCGCCAGCCGTCATCGGCCATCAGATCGGCCTGCAGCACCGAAAGGCGCTCTCCGGCCACGCAGCCTGCCGCTGCGAGCGCAGCGCGCAGGGCGGCCTGTCGCCCCGGCGTGCGCATCGTCGTGCGGACGCTGTAGCCCGCCTGGAGCAGCGACAGGATGCAGCGCCCCGCCAGGAAGCCGGAGCCGCCGGTGACGAGGACGGTTCCAGGGGAGATCGACATGGGGGCTCCAGATGATCAGGCGGCGAGATGGATCGGCCAGCCAAGGCCCCTTCCATCACGGGGACAGGCCAGTTTCGGCACCGCGCTGAACAAATGCGGCATGACTGTGTTCATGAAGCGGCACGCCGACACGAGGATTCCATGACCGACGCCAGCATTCCAGCCACCACCGCTTCGCCTGAAACCCAACCCAGCCTCAAGCGGGTCATGGGACCGTGGCTGCTGCTGCTGTTCATCGTCGGCGACATCCTCGGCACCGGCATCTATGCGCTGACCGGGCAGGTCGCCAAGCAGGTCGGCGGGGTCGTCTGGCTGCCGTTCCTGCTCGCCTTCGTCGTCGCCCTAGTGACCGCCTTCAGCTATCTCGAACTGGTCACCAAATATCCGCGCGCGGCCGGCGCGGCGCTCTACACGCACAAGGCTTTCGGCATCCACTTCATCACCTTCATCGTCGCCTTCGCAGTGATGTGCTCGGGGATCACGTCGGCCTCGACGGCTTCGCGCGCCTTCGCCGCCAATCTCTCGAGCGCGCTGGATCTCGGCCTGACGGGGACAGGCTGGATCACGGTGGTGGGGCTTGGCTTCATGGCGCTGGTCGCGGCCGTCAATCTGCGCGGCGTCGGCGAAAGCGTGAAGGCGAATGTCGTTCTCACCTGCGTCGAGCTGACAGGCCTGCTGATCGTCATCGTGATCGGGCTGATGGCGATCACGGCCGGCCAGGGCGACGTCTCGCGGGTGCTCGCCTTCAAGCCTGCGGCCGATGGCGGCCTGTTCTGGCCGGTGATCGCGGCAACGACGCTCGCCTTCTTCGCGATGGTCGGCTTCGAGGATTCGGTCAACATGGCCGAGGAGTGCAAGGATCCCAGCCGCATCTTCCCCAAGGTGCTGCTGGCGGGGCTGGTGATCACCGGAGTGATCTATGTGCTGGTCTCGATCGCCGCGATCACGCTGGTGCCGCCGGAGGAGCTCGGCGAGGGAGAGACGCCGCTTCTAAAGGTCGTACAGGCGGGGGCGCCCTCCTTCCCGCTCTGGATCTTCGGCTTCATCACCATGTTCGCGGTCGCCAACAGCGCCCTGATCAACATGCTGATGGCGAGCCGGCTGGTCTACGGCATGAGCCGCGAGCATGTGCTGCCGGCGGTGCTGGGGCAGGTGCATCCGGAGCGCCGCACGCCGTTCGTCGCGATCGGCTTCACCACGCTGCTGGCCTTCGGGCTCATCACCTTCGTCGGCGAGGTGCCCGCCCTGGGCGGGACGACGGCGCTGGTGCTGCTCTGCGTCTTCGCCGTCGTGAACGTCACGGTGCTGGTGCTGCGCAAGGACAGGGTGGCGCACGACCATTTCCGCACGCCGACCGTATTGCCGGTGCTCGGCGCCCTCGCCTGCGCCTTCTTCGCCGGTCCGTGGACCGGCCGCGACATGGTCCAGTACCAGATCGCCGGCGCGCTGATCGGCATCGGCGTGCTGCTGTGGTTCGTCACCGTGGCGGTGAACCGGGCCACCGGCCAGCCCACCGGCGCGCCGCGCGACGGCGAAGGCCACGCCCGCATCGGCCCGAAGAACTAGCCGCCGGACATGACAACGCCGCCTGCCCGGGGCCGACGGCGCTTGTCTGGTCGTGGGAGAGACGGCCGGGCCGTCTGTCTCAGAGCTTGTGGCCGCGCTTGCGCATCTCTTCGCTGAAGCGGTCAAACAGGAAATTGCTGGTCTGCACGCTCCAGGGCTGGAGCAGGGCAAAGATCTCGTCGATCGCGCCCGGGCGCATGGCGTTGTAGCGCTGGCCGACCGGCGAGCGGAAGAAGGCGGCGACCTCCTTGAGATCGGACTCGCTCATGCGCTTGGCGAAGATATAGGATGCGGAGGCGACGATCTCCTGCTTGCGCTTCTCGGCCTCCGGGCGAAGCGCGTCGATGACCTGCTCCATGTCCTTGCGGACCTCGGGACGGGTCGTGGCCACGGTCTGGCTCACGCGCTCGCGGAACTCGCGATAGATCGAGTCGAAGGAATCGCCCAGGCCCGAGAGGACGACGACGTCGCGACCGGCCTCGAGCCAGCTCTGCGGAATCTCGGCCTGCGCCGGCGCAGGGGCCGTCTGCGCCTGGACAGGGCCGGCGAGCAGAAGCGCCAGGCTGACGGCCAAGCCGGCGAAATGGTGACGGATCATTCTGAGCCCCTTCGTCCTGCGCCGGATCGCGCCATCGTTGCTGGAGTGGCGGTCGGTGCCGCACCGGGCGACCCAGCCATTGGTTGAATCAGTCCTGCCCGGTTCCCACCGACTCAGGCGGCCCCGGTAGCGGAGCCCGCATCAGCGGTCTCCTTAGAGCATGAAAGCGCCGAGTGAAAAGGCATTTTAAGGCGAAGCGATGTCGCGCTCCGCCCGTTCCGGCCGACCGGGACATTGGGGAAGCCGCTCGCGGGCGGGCTCAGTCGAGGCGGCCGAGGATCGTCAGCCCACCCGCCCCGGCCAGGATCGCCGCATCGGCGAGGCCGAGGAACAGGCCGTGCTCGACGACGCCGGGAATCGCGGCGAGCGCCGCTGCCAGGGCCTCGGGCTGCGGGATCTCACCGAGGTGGGCATCGAGGATCCAGTGCCCGCCATCGGTCACGAGGACGCTGCCGTCGGGCTTGTGCCGCAGGACGAGATCGCCGGCCGCTCCGGCCCCCGCCATGGCGGCGAGCACGGCACGACGCGTCGCCTCCATGCCGAAGGGCACGATCTCGATCGGCAGCGGGAAGCGGCCAAGACGCTCGACCAGCTTGGTGTCGTCGGCGATCACGACCATGCGGGCCGAGGCAGCGGCGACGATCTTCTCGCGCAGCAGGGCGGCGCCGCCGCCCTTGATCAGGCGAAGCTCGCGATCGACCTCGTCGGCGCCGTCGATGATGAGGTCGAGCTCGGGCGTCTCGTCCAGCGTCGACATCGGGATCGACAATGCACGCGCCTGCGCCTCCGTAACCTCCGAGGTCGAGACGCAGATCACATTGAGGCCGGCCGCGACGCGCGCGCCGAGCAGATCGACGAAATGCTTCGCCGTCGAGCCGGTGCCGAGGCCCAGCCGCATGCCGGGCGTCACGAGTTCGAGTGCGCGCGCGGCGGCGAGCTTCTTCAGATCGTCGGGGCTCATGGTCCTGTCCTCAACTCGACGTCATAGCGAGTGCAGCGACGCGATCCGGGACGAGCGCTTGCCGCACCGGATCGCCTTGTCGCGACGCTCCCCGCAATGACGGCGGTCGCGGCCCGGTTCAAGCCCCGAGGCCGCCCATCAGCATGTATTTGATCTCGACGAACTCCTCGATGCCGTGGAGCGAACCCTCGCGGCCGAGGCCGGACTCCTTGACGCCGCCGAAGGGGGCGACCTCGGTGCCGAGCATCGCCGAGTTGATGCCGACCATGCCGTATTCGAGCTCCTCGGCGACGCGGAAGGCGCGGCCGAGATCCTTCGAGTAGAAATAGGCGGCCAGCCCGAAGGGCGTGTCGTTGGCGAGCGCGACGACCTCCTCCTCCGTGCTGAAGCGGTAGACCGGGGCGACGGGGCCGAAGGTCTCCTCGCGCGTCATCAGCATGGTGGTGGTGGCGCCGGCGAGCACGGTGGGCTCGTAGAACGTGCGACCCAGCGCATGGCGCTTGCCGCCGACCACGACCTTGGCGCCGTTGGCCACGGCATCCGCCACATGGCGCTCGACCTTCTCGATGGCGCGCTCATTGATCAGCGGACCCTGGACGACGCCGACCTCGGTGCCGTTGCCGACCTTCATCTTGGCGACCTCGCCGGCGAACTTGGCGACGAACTCGTCATGGATGCCGTCCTGCACGAAGAGCCGGTTGGTGCAGACGCAGGTCTGGCCCATGTTGCGGAACTTGGCGGCGATCGCGCCCTGCACGGCGGCGTCGACATCGGCGTCGTCGAAGACGATGAAGGGCGCATTGCCGCCGAGCTCGAGCCCGACCTTCTTCACCGTCGAGGCCGCCTGCTGCATCAGGAGCTTGCCGACCGGCGTCGAGCCGGTGAAGCCGATGAAGCGCACGGCGGGGTGCGTCGTCATGACCTTGCCGATCGCGACCGCATCGCCCGTGACGATGTTGAGCACGCCCTTGGGGAAGCCGGCGCGGATGGCGAGCTCGATCAGGGCAAAGGCCGTCAGCGGGGTGTCCGGCGCAGGCTTGACCACGAAGGTGCAGCCGGCGGCCAGACCCGGCGAGCATTTGCGCGTGATCATCGCAGCCGGGAAATTCCACGGCGTGATCGCGGCGCAGACGCCGACAGGCTGCTTCTGGATGATGATGCGGGAATTCGGGAAGGGCGAGGGAATGGTCTCGCCATAGATGCGCTTGGCCTCTTCCGCATAGAACTCGACGAAGGAGGCGGCATAGGCGACCTCGCCGCGCGACTCGGTCAGCGGCTTGCCCTGCTCGGCGGTCATGATCTGCGCCAGGTCTTCCTGGTTGGCCATGATCAGGTCGAACCATTTGCGCAGGATGACCGAACGCTCCTTGGCTGATTTCTTCGCCCAGGGCTTGAAGGCGCGCGAGGCGGCCTCGACGGCGGCGGTGGTCTCGTCGGCACCAAAGCGCGGCACCTTCGCCAGCAGTTCGCCGGTGGCCGGATTGTCGACCGCATCGACGCCCTCGCCGATCCAGGCGCCATCGACATGGCACTGCGACTTCAGGAGGGAGGGATCGTTCAGCTTGAGCATGGCGGGCTTCCGGGACGCGGAGGGATGGAGGCGCGCCCTTGATACCATGTGCCGCGCGCCGCTGACGACCGCGACAGGCAGCCGCTATGCCACAGGTCCTGCGGTTTTGCGCCCGTCCTGCGGCCTAATGTTGCAAGCGCCCTACTTTGCCTGGGGCGTGCAGACCGTCTTGTCGTCGAAGACGTAGCAGATGCTCATCTCGCCGGTGCGGATGTTGACCCGGAAGATTCCGCCCTCGCGCTCATGCCGCGACGGCATCAGCGTGTAGTCGCTCGGCGCCTGCGCGCCGGCGCCCTCGCCCGGCGGGAAGCAGACGGTGACGCCGACGCCGCCCTCCTTGAGCTGGAACTGGCAGGCGGCGACCTCGCCGGTGGCCTTGTCGACGCGGTAGACCCGGTTCAGGTCCGTCTGCGGCGCGGGCGCGAAATCGAAGGGGGCAGCCTGCGCGGTGCCGGCCAGAGCCAGCCCGCCGAGGAGGGCCAGGGCGACCAAGGGTCGGAGGGATCGAGACACGGTACTGTTCCTTCCACGAATCGCCGGCACGATAGCATCAATGCCGGAGCCGACGATGTCTTCCCGGACGCTGCCCTGCCGCGCCGGGCGCGCTTGCCAAAAGCCCGTTCAGCCCGTTTATGCGCAGCGTCCACGCGCCAGGAGCGGCCTGCCCATGACCCTGCCCCCGATCGTCGTCTTCGATCTCGACGGCACGCTTGCCGAGACCGCCCCCGACATCATGCGCGTGCTCAACGTCATCCTCGTGCGCGAGGGGCTGCCGGCCCTGCCGCTGGAGCGGGCGCGCGAACTGGTCGGCGCGGGCGCACGCGCACTGATTTCGCGCGGCTTCAAGGTCTCGGGCCGGCCGCTCGACGAGGAGACGCTGGAGCGGCTGTTCGAGGATTTCCTGCTGATCTATGCAGACGACGTCGCCTCCCATAGCCACCTCTTCGACGGCGTGCTCGGCGCGCTCGATCAGCTCGCGGCGGAAGGCTATCTGCTCGCCGTCTGCACCAACAAGCCGATCCTGCATACGCGGCTGATCCTCGACCATTTCGGCATCGCGCAGCGTTTCGCTTCGGTGGCCGGGCGCGACAGTTTCCCCTTCCACAAGCCCGATCCGCGGCACCTGACGCTGACGATCGAGGCCTCCGGGGGCGATCCCGCACGCGCCGTGATGATCGGCGATTCGCGCACGGACATCGCCACCGCGAAGGCGGCCGGCATCCCGACGATCTGCGTGCCCTTCGGCTATACCGACGTGCCGATCGAGACGCTGGAGCCCGATGTCATCATCCAGCATTTCGACGCCCTGCCCGCGGCCGTGCGGCAGGTGCTGGGCGGCGGCCATGCGGGGACGGCTGCGAAGGTCGTCGCCCATTCTTGACGACGCGGCGCGCGCCGACTAGGAGAGGCGCCGGTGCGGGCGACTAGCTCAGCGGTAGAGCACTCCCTTCACACGGGAGTGGTCACAGGTTCGATCCCTGTGTCGCCCACCATTTTCTCCCAGATGATCGCCTTGCCCTGATGTGCCGCGCGTTGTGCGTGCGGTCGTTCATCACGCGTCGGCGAACTGCTTTTCCAGCATCACCAGCAGATCGAATGCGGCGCCCTGCGCCTCCACGAAGTTGCCGCACCGGCCCGAAGTGAAAGTGCCTTCGGGACGGCTCGGATGGCTGATCACGGCGCCCCAGCCGAGCGCGTTCTCGAACATCGTCACGCGGAACTGCCGGATCTCGATCTGCCAGTTGCCGCTGCGGTTGCGGTGCCAGCCCTTCAGTTTCGAAAACTGGCGGCGGCGCCTGACGAGCGGATCCCCGGCCATATCGCCCTCCCCCAGACCGGCTGGCGCGGCCCGACAGCCCCACCGCGGCTTGCATCCGCCCGATCCTGCACCACCTCCGGGGCATGAGCGACCCCTTCGATCTGCAACGTTTCATCGCCGCCCAGGCGCCGGTCCACACTCAGGCGCTGGCGGAACTCCGGGAGGGTTGCAAGCGCAGCCACTGGATGTGGTTCGTGTTCCCGCAGCTGCGCGGGCTCGGATCGTCCGAGACGGCACGACATTATGGGCTCTCGGGGCTGGCGGAGGCGCGCGCCTATCTGGCGCATCCCGTGCTCGGCGCTCGCCTGAGCGCCTGCACGGAGACCGTTCTGGCGGTCGAGGGTCGGACCCTGCATGAGATCTTCGGCTCGCCGGACGATGTGAAGTTCGTCTCCAGCATGACGCTGTTCTCGCTCGCGGCCGAGGGCGAACAAAACCTGTTCACTGACGTGATCGCGCAGCGCTGCGGCGGGTCGGCCGATCAGCGCACGCTCGCTTTGCTGCGCGAGCGGGGCGATCTCACCCCCGCCCCTCATCGGCCCGGCGCAGCTCCCAGCGGCGGTTGAGGCGCAGCGCCAGCAGCGTGACGATGGCGCCGGAGAGCAGATAGGCGCCCGCCGAGATCAGGCCGAAATGGGTCGAGAGCAGCAGCGCCGCCAGCGGCGCGAAGCCGGCGCCGAAGAGCCAGGCGAGGTCGGAGGTCAGGGCCGATCCGGTGTAGCGATAGGTCGGCGAGAAGGCCGAGGCGACCGAGCCGGAGGACTGGCCGAAGGACAGGCCGAGCAGGATGAAGCCGCCGATCATGAAGACGAGCTCGCCAATGAGGCCGCCGTCGAGCAGCTGCGGCGCGAAGCCGCTGAACACCGCAATCGCGATGGCGCAGCCGCCGAGCAGCGCGCGCCGGCCGATCCGGTCGGCGATCATGCCCGATGCGACGATGGCGATGGCGCCGAAGACCGCGCCCACCGCCTCGATGACGAGGAAGCGCGCAGGCCCCTCATTGGTGAACAGGAAGACCCAGGAGAGCGGGAACACCGTGACCATGTGGAACATGGCGAAGCTCGCCAGCGGCGCGAAGGCGCCGATCACGACATGGCGCCCTTCGGCCCGCAGCGTCGCGGCGATCTTCGTGGGCTGCAGCTCGCGCGTCTCGAACAGGTTCTGGTAGTCCGGCGTCACCACCATGCGCAGCCGGGCGAAGAGCGCGACGACGTTGATCGCGAAGGCGACGAAGAAGGGGTAGCGCCAGCCCCAGCTGTAGAAGTCCTCGGCCGAGAGATTGCCGACGAAGAAGGCGAAGAGCCCGCTGGCGACGATCAGGCCGAAGGGCGCGCCGAGCTGGGGGATCATCGCATACCAGCCGCGATGGCGCTGGGGGGCATTGAGTGCGAGCAGGGATGCGAGCCCGTCCCAGGTGCCGCCGAGCGCGATGCCCTGGCCGATGCGGGCGAGCGCGAGCAGCCAGATCGAGGCCGCGCCGATGCTGTCATAGCTCGGCAGGAAGCCGATGGCGCAGGTCGAGGTGCCCAGCAGGAACAGGGCGAGCGTCAGCTTGGCGCTCTTGCCGGCCTTGCGGTCGATCGCGGTGAAGAGGACCGTGCCGAAGGGGCGCGCGATGAAGGCCAGCGCGAAGATCGCGAAGGAATACAGCGTTCCCGTCAGCGGGTCGGTGAAGGAAAAGACCAGCTTCGGGAAAACGATCACCGAGGCGATGGCATAGACGAAGAAGTCGAAGAACTCGGAGGTGCGGCCGATAATGACGCCGATCGCCATCTCGCCCGGGTTCACCTCGCCATGGCTCTCGCTGAGATGGCTGGCGTCGCGTTCCGCCGTGGTCGGCATCTGAGCCATGATCTGTCCCGTCGCGCATCGGTCACATGAAGGCATGGTGCGTCGCACCATGCCGCGGCAGCGGTTCTAGTGCCCCATCGGGCTGTCAGGCGGCATTGGGCAAATTGTCCAATGTTACCTTTGCTGCACCGCAGCTAGCTCTCCGGACAAGCCGATCAGCGAAAGGTGTCTGCCTTGAGCCCCCTGCGTGTCCTTGCCCTGCTTCCCCTGCTCGCCGCGCTCGGCGGCTGCAACCTCGTGGTCATGGCGCCATCGGGCGACATCGCCGCGCAGCAGCGCGACCTGATCGTGATCTCGACGGTGCTGATGCTCTTGATCATCGTGCCGGTGATGGCGCTGACGGTTTTCTTTGCCTGGCGCTACCGCGCCTCCAACAAGGAGGCGACCTACAAGCCGGACTGGAACCATTCGACCGGCCTCGAGCTGGTCATCTGGGCGGCGCCGCTCCTGATCATCATCGCGCTCGGCGCGCTGACCTGGATGGGCACGCATCTGCTCGACCCCTACCGCAAGCTCGACCGGATCGCCTCTGGCAAGCCGGTGCCGGCGACGACGAAGCCGCTCGAGGTCGAGGTCGTCGCGCTCGACTGGAAATGGCTGTTCATCTACCCCGAGCAGGGCATCGCTACCGTCAACGAGCTCGCCGCTCCGGTCGACCGGCCGATCCATTTCAAGCTCACCTCCTCCTCGGTGATGAACTCCTTCTACATCCCGGCGCTGGCTGGCCAGATCTACGCGATGCCGGCGATGCAGACGCGGCTCCATGCCGTGATCAACCGGCCCGGCC
The DNA here is from genome assembly GCF_040546595.1 of Bosea sp. OAE506. Taxonomy (NCBI): domain Bacteria; kingdom Pseudomonadati; phylum Pseudomonadota; class Alphaproteobacteria; order Hyphomicrobiales; family Alloboseaceae; genus Allobosea; species Allobosea sp. OAE506. Next base: position 4,324,270 of record NZ_JBEPOB010000001.1, read on the forward strand.
GCTACCAGGGCTTCTCGGCCAATTACAGCGGCGCCGGCTTCTCCGGCATGCGCTTCGCTTTCCTCGGCATGAGCGAGGGCGATTTCGAGGGCTGGGTCGCCAAGACCAAGGAGAGCGACGCCCGGCTCGACCGCACGGCCTATCTCCAGCTGGAGCGGCCGAGCGAGAACGTCGCGGTGCAGCGCTTCGGCGCGACCGAGCCGCGCCTGTTCGACGCCATCCGCAATCTCTGCGTCCAGCCCGGCAAGATGTGCATGAGCGAGATGATGGCGCTCGACGCCAAGGGGGGGCTGGGCCTCGCCGGCCTGCATACGACGCTGCCGCTGGCCTACGACAAGTATTCGCGCCGCGGCGGCAACCAGGCGCCCTTTGGCGAGGAGCCGCGCTACATCGCCTCGATCTGCACGGTCGAGGAGGCGAAGGCCATGATGGCGATGGCACCGCCCGACACCACCCCGCGCGACCTGACCCCAATCCGGGGCCTGGGCCTGACGCCTCCCCTCACAACGCTTGCTCCCTTGACGTTCGCCCCCCTGACGCCGCGCCGGCCGCAGACCTTTACCGAACTGCTCGGCCTCGCCCGTTCGTCACAGTCCTGAAGCGAGAATCCCCGTGACCGACGCTTCCGTTGCCGCCACCTCTCCGATCTTTGGCAAGCTTACGCTCGCTGCCTTCCCGATCCACGAGCCGATCCTTGTCGCCACCTTCGCCGTCGTGGCACTCGGCGGCGCGGCGGTGGTCGGCGCGCTGACCTATTACCGGCTCTGGGGCTGGCTGTGGCGTGACTGGCTGACCAGCGTCGACCACAAGAAGATCGGGATCATGTACATGATCCTCGGGCTGGTGATGTTGCTGCGCGGCTTCGCCGACGCGGTGATGATGCGCATCCAGCAGGCGATCGCCTTCAACGGGTCCGAGGGCTACCTCAACGCCCATCACTACGACCAGCTCTTCACCGTCCATGGCGTGATCATGATCTTCTTCGTCGCCATGCCGCTGGTGACGGGGCTGATGAACTATGTCGTGCCGCTGCAGATCGGCGCGCGCGACGTCTCCTTCCCCTTCCTGAACAATTTCAGCTTCTGGATGACGACGGCCGGCGCGGTGCTGGTGATGATCTCGCTCTTCGTCGGCGAGTTCGCGCGCACGGGCTGGCTCGCCTATCCGCCGCTCTCGGGGATCTCCTACAGTCCGGAGGTCGGCGTCGACTATTACATCTGGGCGCTGCAGATCGCAGGCGTGGGCACGACGTTATCGGGCATCAACCTGATCTGCACGATCGTGAAGATGCGCTGCCCCGGCATGTCGCTGATGAAGATGCCGGTCTTCACCTGGACCTCGCTGTGCACCAACGTGCTGATCGTGGCGACCTTCCCGGTGCTCACCGCGGTGCTCGCCCTGCTGACGCTCGACCGTTATGTCGGCACCAACTTCTTCACGAACGACTTCGGCGGCAACCCGATGATGTACGTGAACCTGATCTGGATCTGGGGCCATCCGGAGGTCTACATCCTGATCCTGCCAGCCTTCGGCATCTTCTCCGAAGTCGTCTCGACCTTCTCGGGCAAGCGCCTCTTCGGCTACACCTCGATGGTCTATGCGACGGTCGTCATCACCATCCTGTCCTACCTGGTCTGGCTGCACCATTTCTTCACGATGGGCTCGGGCGCGAGCGTGAATTCCTTCTTCGGAATCACGACGATGATCATCTCGATCCCGACCGGGGCGAAGATCTTCAACTGGCTGTTCACGATGTATCGCGGCCGCATCCGCTTCGAGCTGCCGATGATGTGGACCATTGCCTTCATGCTGACCTTCGTCATCGGCGGCATGACCGGCGTGCTGCTCGCCGTGCCCCCCGCCGACTTCGTGCTGCACAACAGCCTGTTCCTGGTGGCGCATTTCCACAACGTCATCATCGGCGGCGTGCTCTACGGGCTCTTCGCCGGCATGATCTACTGGTGGCCGAAGGCGTTCGGCTTCCGCCTGCACCCGCTGCTGGGCAAGTTCTCCTTCTGGTTCTGGACGCTCGGCTTCCTGTTCGCCTTCATGCCGCTCTATGTGCTCGGCCTGATGGGCGTGACGCGGCGGATGCGCGTCTTCGACGATCCCTCGTTGCAGATCTGGTTCATCATCGCCGGCTTCGGCGCCTTCCTGATCCTGCTCGGCATCGTCAGCTTCATTGCCCAGATCGCCTACAGCATCTGGAAGCGTGACGAACTGCGCGACCTCACCGGCGACCCGTGGGACGGGCGCACGCTGGAATGGGCCACGTCCTCGCCGCCGCCGGCCTACAACTTCGCCTTCACGCCGGTGGTGCACGACAACGACGCCTGGACCGACATGAAGCGCCGCGGCTATGTCCGACCTGTCGAGGGCTTCAAGCCGATCCACATGCCGAAGAACACGCCGACCGGCCTCGTGCTGGCAGGGATCTCGGTGGCGCTCGGCTTCGCGCTGATCTGGCACATCTGGTGGCTGGCGGCGGTGTCCTTCGCGGGCATCCTCCTGGTCGCGATCGCCCACAGCTTCAACTACCACCGCGATTTCCACATTCCCGAAGAGGAGGTCGTCGCCGCGGAGAACGCGCGCACCCGCCTGCTCGCAGGATCGGGGGCCTGACATCATGGCATCGACGATGACCGTTCCGCAGGGCGGCGACGCGCCCGTCTTCTATCTCAAGGACGAGCACCCGCATCCCGAGGGCCACAGCACGCCGCTGGGCTTCTGGCTCTATCTGATGAGCGACTGCCTGATCTTCGCGATCCTGTTCGCGATCTACGGCGTGCTCGGGGCGAACTACGCAGCGGGTCCCGCGCCGAAGGACCTGTTCGACCTCAACCTCGTCGCGATCAACACCGCGATGCTGCTCTTCTCCTCGATCACCTTCGGCTTCGCCATGCTGGAGATGGCGAAGGGCAAGGTCGCGGCGACGCAAGCCTGGCTGGCGGTGACGGGGCTGTTCGGCCTCGCCTTCCTCGCCATCGAGCTCTACGAGTTCCACCACCTGATCTCGCTGGGCGCGACGCCGCAGCGCAGCGCCTTCCTCTCCTCCTTCTTCGTGCTGGTGGGCACGCACGGGCTGCACGTCGCCTTCGGCCTGGTCTGGCTGACGGTGCTGATGACGCAGGTCGCCCGGCACGGGCTGATCGCCGCCAACCGCCGGCGCCTTCTGTGCCTGAGCATGTTCTGGCACTTCCTGGACGTCATCTGGATCGGCGTCTTCACCTTCGTCTACCTGATGGGGATGCTGCGATGAGCTCCGAGACGAACGCCCAGCACCAGCCGGGCTACGAGCCTCATCCCGAGGACGAGGCCCATGGCTCTTTCCGCGGCTATATGACCGGCTTCGGCCTGTCGGTCGTCCTCACCGCCATCCCGTTCTGGCTGGTGATGTCGGGCGCGCTCGGCAACAACCAGCTCACAGGTTTCGTGGTGATGGGCTTCGCCGTCGTCCAGATCGTCGTACACATGATCTACTTCCTGCACATGAACGGCCGCGTCGAAGGCGGCTGGACGCTGCTGGCGCTGGTCTTCACCGTGATCGTCGTGGTGATCACGCTCGCGGGTTCGTTGTGGGTGATGTACCACCTGAACACCAACATGATGCCGGTGCACGATATGAGGCAGATGCCGTGACCTCCGCCGCCGCGGCCCGCGCGCCGCGGTCGCGCGCGGTCCTGGTCCTCGTCGCGCTGCTCGCGCTCGCGGGGATTGCCGGTTTCACGCGGCTCGGTGTCTGGCAGGTCGAGCGGCTGTTCTGGAAGCGGGCGCTGATCGAGCGGGTCGAGGCCCGCATCCACGCCGATCCCGTCGCGGCGCCCGGGCCCTCGGCGTGGCCCGCCATCGCGGAGGCCGAATACACCCGCGTCGTCGTCAAAGGTCGCTTCCTGCATGACCGCGAGGTCCTCGTGCAGGCGGTGACGGAGCGCGGTGCGGGCTCCTGGGTGCTGACGCCGCTGGTCACCGGTTCCGGCTTCACGGTCCTGGTCAATCGCGGCTTCGTGCCGCCGGAACGGCGCGAGCGCGCCAGCCGTGCACAGGCGCTGCCGGAGGGCACTGTCACCGTCACCGGCCTGTTGCGGCTCAGCGAGCCCGGCGGCGGGTTCCTGCGGGCGAATGCGCCGGCCGAGGATCGCTGGCATTCCCGCGACGTCGCGGCGATCGCCGCCGCGCGCCAGCTGACTCAGGCCGCGCCCTATTTCGTCGATGCCGATGCCACCCCCAATGCCGGCGGCTTTCCGGTGGGCGGGCTGACGGTGGTCCGCTTCTCGGACAACCATCTCGTCTATGCGGCCACCTGGTTTGCTCTCGCGGCCATGCTCGCGGCCGCTCTGGTCTTCGTGCTACGCCACGAATTCCGGCTGCGGCGGGCGCGGGAGCAGGCCCATTAGGTTCCAGGACACCACCAACCAGAAAAACCTGCTGCTTCTGGTGCAGCTGCGCTGGCTCGCCGTCGGCGGTCAGGTGGTGACGATCCTCTTCGTCGACCGCATCCTCGGCATCGCCCTGCCGCTCGGCGACATGATGCTGGTTCTCCTGCTGCTGGTGGTGCTCAATCTGGCGAGCCTGCTGCGCCACCACCGCGTCGCCGCCGATGTCCGCAATGGCGAGCTCTTCGCCGCCCTGCTGTTCGATCTCGGCGCGCTGACGACGCAGCTCTATCTCAGCGGCGGCGCGAGCAACCCATTCATCTTTCTGTATCTGCTGCAGATCGGCCTTGCGGCCGTGCTGCTGGAATGGTGGTCGACCTGGGTCCTGGTCGGGCTGGCGGGGCTGTGCTTCGTCCTGCTGATGGGCGCGCATGAGCCGCTGGCCCTGCCCGTCGCGTTCGATGACGGCGTGCCGCGCCTCTATCTCCAGGGCGTCTTCGTCTGCTTCCTGATCGCGGCCGGGCTGCTCGTCCTGTTCCTGCAGCGGATCAGCCGGAATTTGCGCATCCGCGACGAAAAGCTCGCCGATCTGCGCCAGCGCGCCGTGGAAGAGGACCATATCGTCCGCATGGGCCTGCTCGCCTCTGGCGCGGCGCATGAACTCGGCACCCCGCTCTCGACCCTGTCCGTCATTCTCAACGACTGGCGCCGGATGCCGGTGCTCAAGGCCGAACCAGAGCTGATCGCCGAGATCGGCGAGATGCAGGCCCAGCTCGACCGCTGCAAGACCATCGTCTCCGGCATCCTGATGTCCTCGGGCGAGACACGGGCGGAAAATCCGGGCTGGACCACCGTGCGCGGCTTCGTCGATGAGCTGATCGAACAATGGCGCTCGCACCGGGCGCCGATGCGGCTCGATTATGTCAACGCCTTCACCCCCGATGCGGAGATCGTCTCCGACCCCGCTCTCAAGCAGGTGCTTGGCAATCTGCTCGACAACGCACAGGAGGCCTCGCCCCAGGCGATGACGGTGCAGGTCGAGCGGCGCGGCGAAGACCTCGCCATCGTCGTGGCCGACGAAGGGCCCGGCTTCACGGCCGAGATTCTCGCCGGACTCGGCAAGCCCTACCGCTCGACCAAGGGGCGGCCCGGCGGCGGGCTCGGGCTGTTCCTGGTCAGCAACGTCATGCGCAAGTTCGGCGGCACGCTGGAGGCCCGCAACCGCGAAACGGGGGGCGCCTGCGTCACCGTGACATTGCCCCTGATGGCGCTCTCGCCCGTAGTGGTCTCCCAGGAGGATGCCCGATGAGCGACGAGAAGACGCTCCTGATCGTGGAAGACGATTCCGCCTTCGCACCGGTGCTGCGCCGCTCCTTCGAGCGCCGCGGCTATGCCGTGGCTGTCTGCGACGGCATCGAGAGCCTGCGGACCCTGCTCGAGACGGTGACGCCGGGCTATGCCGTGGTCGATCTCAAGGTGGTCGGCGGGTCGGGACTGGAATGCGTCCGCCTGCTGCACGAGCGCGACGCGGAAATGAAGATCGTCGTGCTGACGGGCTTTGCCAGCATCGCCACCGCGGTCGAGGCGATCAAGCTCGGCGCCTGCCACTACCTCGCCAAGCCGGCCAACACCGACGATATCGAGGCGGCGTTCGAGCGCGTGCAGGGCGATGCCGAGGTGCCGCTGACCCAGCGCCAGACCTCGCTCAAGAACCTGGAATGGGAGCGCATTCACGAAACCCTGGTGGAGAGCGATTTCAACATCTCCGAGACGGCGCGGCGGCTCGGCATGCATCGCCGCACGCTCGCCCGGAAGCTCGAGAAGCGCCGCCTCACCTGAAATCGCAGCCGCGCCCCTGACGGGAGCTGACAGCCGCTCTCGTCATTCTGCCCGCCTGAAACCCGATCGGCTCCCGCGCGTTGATCCGCGATCGGCGCCACGGCGTAGGCACTGGCTGGGGTGGGACATCATGAGCGACATCATCGATACGGCCAGCAGCGCAGCGGCGTCCACGACGCTGGAACGCTTCTCGAGCCTGCATGACTGGCGCCGCCAAGTGGCCGATCTCTACGCCGCCATCCGCGCCCTGCCTGGCGAAGAGGGCTGGCTGCACTGGCGCAGCGTGCGCGACCGGCTGTTCCGCGAGCACCCGCAATCGCCGCTTTCGGCGGCACGCCGGGCGCAGTTCCGCGGTATCGACTGTTTCGCCTATGACCCCGCATTGCGCTTCACTGTCGCCACGGTGCCGGCGCATGACCGCGAGGTGATCCGCGTCGAGGCCGGCAAGGACGGCATGATGACACTGCTGCCCTTCGCGATGACGGACGGGCTTTTGGAGCCGCTGGGCAGGGAACTGACGCTGTACTGGATCGAGAGCTATGGCGGCGGCGTTTTCCTGCCCTTCGGCGACGCCAGCAACGGACGCGAGAGCTTTGCCGGCGGACGCTACCTGCTCGACACGATCAAGAGCGCTGATCTCGGCAGCGACGGTGCGGGCCGGCTGATCCTCGACTTCAACTTCGCCTATTACCCCTCCTGCGCCTATTCGGAAGCCTGGGTCTGCCCGCTCTCGCCGGCCGAGAACCGGCTGCCTGTCGCGATCCGTGGCGGGGAACGAAACGCCGCCGACTGAGCCGGGCGGACAGCGATCCTTCTCCCCCGGCGACCGGCGACAGCATCACGCGTCTTTGTCTCGCCCGCTCCTTGCATCGCACGCCCTGCTTGCTAGCCTGACCCTCACGAGCCCTCCCAAGGAACCAGCCATGCGCCTTCTCAAAACGCTTCTCGGGGCCGCGGCCCTGCTGGCGACCGGCCTCTCGGTGGCCTCGGCCCAGACGGTCAAGATCGGCTCCAAAAACTTCACCGAGCAGTTCATCGTCGCGGAGCTCTATGGCGCCGCACTGGAAGCTGCCGGCTTCAAGGTCGAGCGCAAGATCAATCTCGGCGGGACGCTGGTGGCGCATGAGGCGCTCAAGAGCGGCGCAATCGATCTCTATCCCGAATACACCGGCACGGGGCTGAACGCCGTGATGAAGGCGCAAGGGGTGACCGAGACCGACCCCGAGAAGGTGCGCGGCATGGTCAAGGCCTTCTACGAGAAGGAGTTCAACCTGACCTGGCTGAAGCCGTCGAACATCAACAACGGCTATGCGATCGTGGTCCGGCCGGAGACGGCCAAGGAGTTCAACCTCAAGACGCTCAGCGATCTCGGCAAGGCATCGTCGAAACTGCGGCTCGGCGCCGGCACGGAATTCGTCGATCGCCGCGACGGCATCGCCGGCCTCAAGGAGGTCTATGGCGCGCAATTCGCCGAGTTCAAGCAGTTCGCGGCCCTGCGCCTGCGCTACGAGGCGCTGAACCAGAAGCAGATCGAGGTCGCCAACGGCTTCTCGACCGACTGGCAGATCGCGGCCGACAAGTTCGTCGCGCTCGAGGACGACAAGGCCCTGTTCCCGCCCTATTTCCTCGCGCCCGTCGTGCGCCCCGAGATCGCCGCCAACGAGAAGATCGTCGGCATCCTCGAGAAGGTCGGCGCTGCCCTCGACAACCCGACGATGCAGGAGCTCAACCGCCAGGTCGAGGTCGACAAGAAGGAGCCGCGGACCGTCGCGGCGGCCTTCCTCAAGGCCAAGGGACTGGTGAACTGAGCGCTTTGCCTGCGGCCGGCACCGACGAGCCGCCTGCCGCCATCATCCTCGGCGGCGAACCGGTCAAGTCGGCGGCGATCCTTGCCATCGCGCAGGACGGCGCTTTGGTGCGGCTGCATCCGGGCCTGCTTTCGCGGCTGGAGGCGGCGCGGGCCGTCGTGCTGCGGGCACTCGACCGAGGCGACAGCGTCTACGGCCTGACGACCGGGCTGGGAGCGGCGGTCGATACCCGCCTCCACGCAGACGCGATCCCAGCCTTTCAGGCCCGTGCGATCCGCGCGCGAGCCGTTGGCGTCGGCGAACCGCTCTCGACGGTCGAGGTGCGGGCTCTACTAGCGGCGCGGCTTGTCGCGATCTGCAATGGCGCATCCGGCATCTCCCCTGTTCTGGCGCAGACGATCGCGGCCATGCTCAATGCGGGCGTTCACCCCGTGGTGCGTCGGACCGGCTCGCTCGGCGAAGCCGATCTCAGCCCACTGGCGCAGGCGTTCCTGCCGCTGATCGGCGAGGGCGAGGCCGAGTTCCGGGGCGCCATTCTGCCCGGTGGCGAGGCGATGTCGGCGGCGGGTATCGCGCTGCCCTTGCTCGGCCCCAAGGACGGGCTGGCTCTTCTGAATGCCAATGCGCAGAGCGTGGGAATGGCCGCGCTGGCGGCCGAGGCGATGGTCAAGGCGCTCGACGCCGTCATCGTCGCAGGGGCGCTGTCGCTGGAAGCGTTCCGGGCCAATCTCTCGCCGCTCGATCCCGACCTCGCGGTTCTTAGGGGGATGGCCGGCCACGCCGCCGGTGTCGACCGCCTGCGCCGACTGCTCGCCGGCAGCGATCTCTGGGCGCCCGGCGCAGCACGGCGGCTGCAGGACCCGATCTCGTTTCGCACCCTTGCGCCGGTCGCGGGCCACGCCTTGCGGGCCGTCGCCGCCGCCCGTCAAACGGTCGACGCCGAACTCGCGAGCGCGCCGGACAGCCCGGCCGTACTGGTCGAGCGCGATATCCTGCTCTCCAGCGTCAATTTCGACACGACCGAGCTCGCCCTGACCTTTGAAGCCGCCGGTCTTGCGCTTTCCCATCTGGCGGCGACCTCCGCCGCGCGCATCGTCAAGCTGATGAATGCCGGCATGAGCGATCTGCCGCGCTTCCTGACGCGCCATGGCGGCTCGCATTCAGGCTTCGCGACGACGCAGAAGATCGCCGCGGCGCTGGAGGCCGAAATCCGCCATCTCGCCCTGCCGCTGGGCGCCATGACGCTGCCCGTCGCCGACGGCGTCGAAGATTACGCGCCGATGACGCCCGCCATTGTCGAGAAGACGCATGCCATCGCGAGGCGCCTGACTCGGCTGGCGGCGGTCGAGCTTGTGGTGGCCGCGGAGGCCGTCGATCTGCGCGGCGACATCAGGCTCGGCCGTGGAACCGCCGTTGCACATAATTTCGTGCGCGCTCATGTCGCCCGCCTCGACGACGACCGGCCGATGGGGCGGGAGTACGAGGCGCTGGCGCTCGCGATCGAGGCCGGCGGGCTGATGCTGGCCGATGTGGCTGGGCCAGTCGGGATCGCGCCATGAGCTGGACGATCGAAAACTGGGACCGGCTGCTGATCGCGCTTTGGGAGCATATCCAGCTCGTCGGCGTCGGGCTGGCGATTGCGCTCGCCATCGGCCTGCCGCTCGGCGTGCTCTCGGCCCGGCGGCCCGGTTTCGCGCTCGTCGTGCTGCTGGTCTCGGGCGCGCTCTACACCGTGCCGGCGCTGGCGATCTTCGCACTGCTGATCCCCTATCTCGGCTTAGGCTTCTGGCCGGCGATCGTCGCGCTCGTCGCCTATGCGCTCCTGATCATCATCCGCAATGTCGCGACCGGGCTGCAGGAGATCGCGCCCGACATCCTCGATGCTGCCGACGGCATGGGCTATGGCCGCTGGCGCCGGCTCTTCGCCATCGAGCTGCCATTGGCGCTCCCCGTCATCATCGCCGGCATCCGCATCACTGTGGTGACGCAGGTCTCGGTCGCCACCGTCGCCGCCTTCATCAATGCGGGCGGGCTCGGCGACATCATCTTCCAGGGCATTACCCAGGATTTCGGCGAGAAGGTCGTCGCCGGCGCGGTCGTGACCTCGGCGCTGGCGATCCTCTGCGACGAGAGCCTGCGCCGGGTCGAGCTGCGGCTGCGCGCCAACCAGGCGGAGACCGTTTGATGGCCACCTGGATTTCCGCCAACCCCCAGATCTTCATCGTCGCGCTGCAGAACCATCTCTGGCTGACCGGGGTCGCGCTGGCCGCCGTGCTGCTGATCGCGCTGCCGCTCGGGCTGCTACTGACGCGCCATCGCGGTTTCGCCAACGCCGCCATCGCGATCGTCAACATTCTGCGGACCGTGCCCTCGCTCGCGCTGCTGGTGATCATGCTACCGCTGCTGGGCACTGGCTTCCTGCCCTCGGTGGTGGCGCTGACGCTCTACGGGCTGCCTGCGCTGCTGCTGAATACCTATACCGGCCTGACCGAGGTCGACGCCGACATTGTGGACGCCGCGCGCGGTCAGGGCTTCTCGGACGCGCAGGTGATGACGCGCATCGAGATCCCGCTCGCCTTGCCTGTGATCTTCGCAGGCATTCGCACGGCGGCGGTGCAGATCGTCTCGGCGGCGACGCTGGCCGCCTTCATCGGCGGCGGGGGGCTTGGCGAACTGATCACCGCCGGCATGGCCAATTTCAACTTCCCGCAGCTCATCGCCGGCGCCGTCGCGGTTGCGGCTCTGGCACTGGCTGTCGAGATCGGATTTGCGGGGATCGAACGCCTGATGACACGCCAGTTGCGGATGGGAGCCTCATGACGATCCGGCTGGAGAAGGTCACCAAGCTGTTTCCCGGCGTTGCCAAGCCGGCGGTGGACGCGCTCGACCTGACGATCGAGACCGGACAGGTCTGCGTGCTGATCGGCCCCTCGGGCTGCGGCAAGACCACGACGATGCGGATGGTCAACCGTCTGATCGAGCCGAGTTCGGGGCAGATTTTCGTCGGCGACCGCGACGTCACCAAGGCCGATCCGGTCGAGCTGCGCCGTCATATCGGCTACGTTATCCAGCAGATCGGCCTGTTCCCGCATATGACGATTGCGCAGAACGTCGCGACCGTGCCGAAGCTTCTGGGCTGGGAGGCGCCCCGCATCAAGGCGCGCGTCGCGGAGATGCTAGACCTCGTCGGGCTCGATCCGTCCCAGTTCCTATCGCGCTATCCGCGCCATCTCTCGGGCGGGCAGCGCCAGCGCGTCGGGGTGGCGCGCGCGCTCGCCGCCGATCCGCCGGTGATGCTGATGGACGAGCCTTTCGGCGCCGTCGACCCGATCGTACGCGGGCGGCTGCAGGAGGAGTTCCTGGCGATCCTGAAGCGGCTGAAGAAGACGGTGATCCTCGTCACCCACGACATCGACGAGGCGATCCGCATGGGCGATGTCGTCGCGATCCTGAAAGATGGGCGGCTGGTGCAATACGACACGCCCGACCGGCTGCTGGCCGCGCCGGCGAACGATTTCGTCGCGGATTTCGTCGGCGCCGACCGGGCCCTGCGCCGGCTCTCGCTGGTGCGCGCGACGGAAGCCGTCGAGCCCGGCGAGGCTGCGGGCGGCTTCGCGCTGCCGGGCACGCTCTCGCTGCGGGAGGTGCTGTCGGCGCTGCTGGCCGAAGGCCGCGACGCCGCGACGATCCGCAGCGAGGACGGCGCGGCGCTGGGACAGATCACGCTGGCGGGCATTCGCGCGCGGAGTGCGGGGACGGTACTGTTCTGAATTCAACCCTCGCCGTCATCCCGGCCGAAGCGAAGCGGAGCGCCGGGATCCATCGAAGGGGGCTGCGCTCTCCGATGGATCCCGGATCTGCGCCGCTATGCGGCTTGTCCGGGATGACGGAGAGGTTCCGAAGCCACCGTTTTCGCCTCAGCCCGGCTGGAGGTATCCCGCGCTATCCGCCGCATCCGCCTCTTCGACCAGCACGCGGTAGGCCTCCAGCTCGACGGCGGCGAAGCCTGATAGTCGGAGCCGGGCGAGGATCGCGCGTCCCTCCTCGTCCCCATGAGCGGCCAGCAGCGCCGCCCGCAACCGCGCGATGACCGCCTCCCCGACACCGTTCGACGCCACCAGCAGCGGCATTGGCCGCAGCGCCGTCGTTTCGACGATGCGCAAACGTGCGGCGGTGTGCGGCTCGGCCACCAGCAGCAGGTCGTAAAAGTAGGAATCGAGCGGGCCGATGTCGATTTCGTCGGCCAGCAGCGCGTCGATCACCCGCCGCGGCGTCAGCAAAGGCCCGATGCTCTTCGCATAGAGCGGACCCCTCGCCTGCCAGTGCGGCAGGAGGTGGGTCCGCAGCGCGTTGAAGCCCGATTGCGAGTGCGCGACCGTCCAGCCGAGGCGGCCGCCGAAGCTGTCCGAGAGCGTGGCGATGTCGCTCTCGGCCCGCACGACGAGATGGGTCGCATAGAGTGGGCGGCCATCACCCGAGGCTGGAACAGGTGCGGCGACGGGCTGCACGGGGAAGCCACCCCGCGCGAACGGGTAGCCGCAAATGAAGGCGAGCCCGAGATCGTCGCGCCGCCAGAGGTCTTCCAACGGGGCCGGCGCCGCATGCGGGATGACCGCGAGCGGGACGCCGGCCATCTCCGCGATCCGGGCGAAGAGCGCCGTCCAGTTCGCCGCCGTCGCGGCATCGACGGCATACATGCGGGCGTTGGCAATGAGCCTCACGCGTAGCGCAGCCTCTGGCCGAGGCCCATGGTCTTGGCTTTCTCCAGCATGAAATGGCCGAGCGCGATGTCCGAGAGCGAAAGGCCACGATGCCAGAACAGGATGGTCTCGTCGTCGCGCTCGCGGCCGGGTTTGAGGCCGGCGACGATCTGGCCCATCTCGGCATGGAGCGTTTGTTCCGAGAGCTTGCCGGCCTCGACATGGGCGCGCAGGCTGCCGAAGGGGCCGCCCTTGCACTGGCCCCAATCGTCGACGACGAGCTTGCTCATGATGTCGGTGAGCGACAATTCGACCGCGCTCATCGTGCCATAAGGCACGACGAAGGCGCCCGGCTTGATCCAGTCGGTCTTCAGCATCGGCTCCGGCGCGTTCAGCCGGGAAGCCTCGACCACGATGTCGGCGCCCTCGACGCAGCTCTGCCAATCCTCCGTCACGACCACGCGCTTGCCGAGATCGGCCGAGAGGCGAGCCCCGAAGGCGTCGCGGCTCTCGGGCCGGCGGGAATGGACCCGAATCTCGTCGAAATCGAATAGGGAATCGAGCAGTCGGACGTTCCAGTAGGCCGTTCCGCGCGCGCCGATATGGCCCAGCACCTTCGAGCCCTTGCGGGCGAGATGTTTGGCGCCGATCGCGGTGATCGCGCCTGTGCGCATGTCGGTGAGATGGCTGCCGTCGACGATCGCGGTGGGGACACCGGTCATCTGGTCCATCAGCAGGAGCAGGCCCATCTCTGAGGGCAGGCCCTGCTTGTAGTTGTCGACGAAGTCGCCGATCACCTTGACCCCGGCGCGGGCGATCGGCGCGCGGAAGGCGCCGCGCAGCACGTTGAAATGGCCGTTGGCGCCAGCCTTCGGCATCAGATGGACGCGCGGCTCGATCTCGGTCTGGCCGCGGCCCTGGGCGGCAAGACCTGCCTCGACCGCGGCAATGATTTCCGCATCGGTGAGCTTCAGCGCCTCGACGTCGAGCGCGTTGAGGAAGTCGATATAGAGCGGCGGATGGGACACGCGGCAACCTCGGCACGGGGTTCGGGAGCGGGCGAAGCCCGACAATACACGGCTGTGCGCCTCCGCCCCGGCCTTTCGCGACAGCGCCGCATGCGCTGCGCTATCAGGGTGCGCGGAACTGGCAAGGAACTTGCTGCGACCGGTCGGGGGAAGTCACTCGGTAGGGACATCCAATGGACGCCTTCACCATGATCATCCTCGCCTGCATCGCGGGCGAGCCGAAATGCACGTCTGCCCGCGTTGCGGAGACGCAATTCACCAGCATCGAGGCCTGCGAGGCGCGTATCGACGCCGTCGCTACGGAGATGACGCGCAAGCTCGGCCAGCGGCCGGAACTCAAGGGCCGGGCGGTGACCTATGATGTGAGCTGCATGGACCGCAAGCAGCTGCTGCAGAGCTTCGGGATCGCCGATCTCGACATCTGAGCCGGCGTCCGGCACGCCATGTTGCAGGGGCGCAACGAGGCCCTGCAAAGCCCTGTGGATCGCACCGATGTGATGCAGGTCGGATTGCGCCTGTGACCGGACTCTGACAGGAAATTGAGGAGATGTTGACGTTTTCGCGTCAGCTTTTTGCCGTCCGCTCCCCTTCTTGCCGCCGCCCGAGGTCCCGATGAACCGCTTCTTCCGTATGGCCACGCTCAGTGGTCTTGGCCTGCTCGCCCTCGCGACCACTGCCCGCGCCGAGATCGACCCGCTGACGCGCCAGCCGCTGTTCGTCTTCGAGGATCCGGCCAAGGCTCAGGCCACTGCGATCCCACGCGAGATCGTCTCCTATGACGGCAAGCAGCGCCCCGGCACCATCGTGATCAACACCTCCGAGCGGCGCCTCTATCTGGTCATGCCCGATGGCAAGGCGATGCGCTACGGCGTCGGCGTCGGCCGCCCCGGCTTCGACTGGGCCGGCGCCCAGACCATCACCCGCAAGCAGGAATGGCCGACCTGGACGCCCCCGGCCCAGATGCTGAAGCGCCGCCCCGACCTGCCGCGCTTCATGCCCGGCGGCCCGGAGAACCCGATGGGCGCCCGCGCGCTCTATCTCGGCTCGACCCTCTACCGCATCCACGGTTCGAACGAGCCGGAGACGATCGGCCAGGCCGTCTCCTCCGGCTGCATCCGCATGCTCAACGAGGACGTGATCGACCTCTACGAGCGCGTTAAGGTCGGCACCCGCGTCGTCGTCGCGCGCTGAGCCGAGGCGTCTGTTCCTTTCGAAAGGGCCGTCCTCCGGGGCGGCCCTTTTTCTGTGGCGCCGCCAGCTGGCATCCTGCTTGCGAGTGGCTGGGCCCGGCCTTTTTCAGGATCGATCATGGACGATACCGTCAACGCTTTCGTACCCGGCACGCTGATGCCGCTCTCGGGCAAGGCCGGGTGGGCACTCGACGGGCTGAGCTTCGCGGTCAAGGACCTGTTCGACGTCGCGGGCCTGCCGACCGGCGGCGGCAATCATGACTGGGCGATGGTCAATCCGGTCCCCCAGCGCCATGCCTGGGCCGTCCAGACCCTGCTCGACGCCGGCGCCAGCTTCATCGGCAAGACGATCACCGACGAGGTGTCGCTCGGCATTCTCGGCGAGAACGCCTTCGACGGCACGCCGATCAACACCGCGGCGCCCGAGCGCGTGCCGGGCGGCTCCTCCTCGGGTTCGGCCGCGGCGGTAGCAGCGGGCCTGTGCGACACCGCGCTCGGCACCGACACGGGCGGTTCCGTTCGCGTGCCGGCGAGCTTCTGCGGGCTCTACGGCATCCGCCCGACGCATGGCCGCCTGGACACGACCGGCATGCTGCCGCAGGCGCCGAGCTCGGACACGACCGGCTGGTTCGCGCGCGATGCCGAGACCTTCGCCCGCGTCTCCACCGCGCTGCTGGGCGAGGCTCCGGGAGCGCTGCCGACGCGGCTGCTGATCGCGACGGACGCCTTCGCCTTCGCCGACCCCGAGGTGGCGGAGGCGCTGCAGCCCATGGTCGCGCGCCTGAGCCGGATCGTCGGCGAGGTCCGCGAGGAGATCATGGCGCCGCAGGGCCTGTCCGTCTGGGCGCGGGCGCAGCGCACGCTGCAGCCGGTCGAGGCCTGGAACACCTTCCGCGGCTGGGTCGAGACCGCCAATCCGCGCATGGCCTTCAGCGTCGTGGCGGGCCTGCTCAACGGCGCTAGAATGCCCGAAGGCGAGCGGCAATGGGCCGAGATGATGCGGCTTGAGGCCCGCGCGCGGCTGCGCCATCTGCTGCCGCCGGGCACGATCCTGTGCCTGCCGACGACCGCCTTCCCGGCACCGCTGCGCGGGCTGTCGCAGCCGGCGCTGCAGCCGCTCAAGGACCGGATCAGCTGCCTCTGCTCGCAGGGTGGGCTCACCGGCTCGCCGCAGGTCAGCCTGCCCGGCGCAACCGTGAACGGCGCCCCTGTCGGCCTCTCCATCATCGGCGGGCGCGGCACGGACGCCTCGCTGATCGCCGTCGCCCGCGCCATGGGAGCTGCCGCATGACCGATCTCACCCCGAACCGTCCCGAAATCGTCGCCGAGGTCTCGGCGCTGTTCGAGGCCTATGAGCAGGCGCTGATCGACAAGAATGTCGACGTGCTCGACGCGACCTTCTGGAACAGCCCGCACACGATCCGCTACGCGCTGCACGAGAACGGCTACGGCTTCGACGAGATCCATGCCCACCGCGTCGCCCGCCCGCCCGGGCCGGGCATCAAGGAAAAGCGGATCCGGCTGGAGATCCTGACGCTGGGCCGCGACATCGCCACCGTGAACCTCGAGTTCAAGGTGCGCGGGCGCGACCTCGTCGGCCGGCAGAGCCAGAGCTGGGTGCGCTTCCCGGAGCTGGGCTGGAAGGTGATCTCCGCCCATGTCTCGACGATGGATGGGCTGAAGCTCTACTGAGCCGCAGGCCCGAGGGAGGCCTCAGCGGCGGCGCTGCGGCTCCCGCGACAGGCCCTGCGCCTCCAGCGCGTCGAGATAGGCCTGGAACTTCGCATCCGCCGGTTTCACCGAGCTCGCGAAGATAGTCCCAGCCGAAGATGCCGGTGTCGTGCATGTCGTCGAAGGTTAGCTTCACGGCATAGTGACCGACCGGCTCGACCTTGAGGATCTCGACCTCGCGCTTGCCGGGGATGGTCTTCTTCTGCGTCGGGCCATGGCCCTGGACCTCGGCCGAGGGGCTTTCGACCCGCAGCAGCTCCGCGGCCAGCGCGTGGCTCGCGCCATCGTCGAAGCTGACGTGGAGGGTGCGGCGGTCCTTCGAGAGACGGATCTCGGTCGGCCAGGACGACATGATGGACACTCCGCTGGCGGTCCGCGACGATCGCTCCCGCTTGACCTCGGCGGCTGCAATGCCAATGTCTCCGGCTCAACGCAATGCCGGGATGGGTTTAAGCCTGCCGCAAACCCGGCCACCGAACGGACAGTTGCCGATCGTGCTTCTCGACAGCCCTCTGCCAGATGCCGCCGCACGGCCGGGTATCGCGCCCCTGGCGCGGCCCGTGTTGACCGACCCGTTCGGCCGCGACATCTCCTATCTGCGCATCTCGGTGACGGATCGCTGCGATTTCCGCTGCGTCTACTGCATGTCCGAGGACATGACCTTCCTGCCGAAGCGCGACCTGCTGACGCTCGAGGAAATCGACCGCCTCGCCACGGCCTTCATCGCGCGGGGAACGCGCAAGCTGCGCCTGACCGGCGGCGAGCCGCTGGTGCGGCGCGACGTGATGAGCCTGTTCCGCTCGCTCTCGCGCCACCTGACCTCGGGCGCGCTCGAGGAGCTGACGCTGACCACGAACGGCTCCCTGCTCGACCGCTACGCGCAGGAAATGGCCGATTACGGCGTGCGGCGGATCAACGTCTCGCTCGACACGCTCGACCCCGACAAGTTCCGCCAGATCACGCGCTGGGGCGATCTCGACAAGGTGCTGGGCGGTATCGAGGCAGCCCGCAAGGCGGGAATGCGGGTCAAGATCAACGCGGTTGCGTTGAAGGGCGTCAACGAGGACGAGATCGAGAGCCTGATGGTCTGGGCTCACGGCCTCGGCATGGATCTGACGCTGATCGAGGTGATGCCGCTCGGCGAGATCGAGCCCGGGCGCATCGACCAGTTCCTGCCGCTCTCGGTTGTGCGGGCCCGGCTGATGGACAAGTACAACCTCGTCGAGGACCCCTACCGCACCGGCGGGCCGGCCCGCTATGTCCGCGTTCAGGAGACCGGCGGGCTCGTCGGCTTCATCACGCCAATGACGCACAACTTCTGCGAGAGCTGCAACCGCGTGCGGCTGACCTGCACGGGCACGCTCTATATGTGCCTCGGCCAGGAGGATGCCGCCGATCTGCGCGCGCCGCTGCGCGCCTCCGCAGACGACGCGCTTCTGCACAGGGCGATGGAGGAGGCGATCGCGCGCAAGCCGAAGGGCCATGACTTCGTCATCGACCGTCGCCGCGCGAAGCCGGCCGTCGGGCGCCATATGAGCGTCACCGGCGGTTGAGGGCGATTTTCCGGCCTGGAAACCAAGCGCGACGGGGCTTTTGCCTGACGTTGCGGCGCCTTGACGCGTCGCGGCAAAGCCCCGACCTTGGTTCCGTGGTGGAGGTTGCGAGCGTCCGATGATCAGGAGCCTGTGGTCCCGGCTGCGTTCGGCCGGGCAATCCGTCTGGCATTTCGTGCTCGAGACGCAGATTGCGCGGCTCGCGATCATCGCGCGACGGCTCTGGCCGGACCTCAAGCTCCCGTCGGCACTCGTCGCGCTGCTGGTTTGCGGGTGCCTCGCTCTGGCCCTCTCGACTGCCTGGACCGTCCATCTGACGCTGTTGCCGGCCTCCCCCACCGGGATCGGGGCCTGGCTCGCCGCCGCTATTGCCTTCTTGCTCGTTCTCGAACTCGCCGCCCTGGCGGCCACGGCGGGCCTTGGCCTGACCCTGCAGCTCGCGCGCGATCTCGGCCGCCACCGGATCGCGGCCCTTCTGGCGCTGGCGACATTTCTGGCCGTCGCCGTCACGCTGCTGCGGCTGAATGCCGGCGATGCGCTCGGCGGCGACGCCGCGGCGACCTTCGGCATCACGGCCGTTCTGCTCGCGCTGACGGTCTGGTTCGAGCGTCGCTACCGCAACCCCGGCTGGCGGCGCTTCCGCGATTTCCATGTCGATGTCGTCGAGGCGCGGCGCTTCCTGATGCGAGAGGCCCATGGCGTCTGACCGCGGCACGGCCGGCGCGATTCCGCCGATCACCGCCCATCACCTCGCCGAGGTGGTGCAGGCCGGCCATCACGGCGCCCGCGACGCGCTGGACAACCAGCCGCCCGCGAGTTCCGCTTCGCCCTCGCAGACGGAGCTGACGCTGCTCTCGCGCGTCATCGAACTGTTCACCGCGATCCGGCAGGAGGCTTCCGCGACGCTCAACGGCCTCGGGGCCGAGATCGCCGCGCGGCGGGAGCAGTTCACGCAGGAGCGCTATGAGGGCCGCATCCGCTCGATCGAGGCCGCGATGCGCGCGCTGCTCAACCGCCATGGCGGAGAGCTGGAGCAGCGCGTCTACGACGCGCTGAAGGCGAAGCGCGAATACGAGTTCTTCAACTACACCCACAGGCGATCGGCCGACCCGAAGGTCGACAAATGGCAGTTCATCCTGCTGTTCCTGATCGTGCCGCTGACGCTGGAGAGCCTGCTGAACGGCAATTTCTTCGCGGAGGCCAGCGAGTTCGGTCTCGTCGGTGGCGCGGCGACAGCCGTCATCATCTCGGCGCTCAACATCGCGCTGGGCTTCCTGACGGGGCTCGGGCCGGCGCGCTACTGCCAGCATGTGCGCCCGTCGCATCTGCTGTGGGCCCTGCCCGCCTATGTCGCGCTGATCGTCCTGATCGTGATGTTCAACCTCGCCGTCGGGCATTACCGCGAGATGCTGATCGCGACGCCCGATGCCCGCTCGCTGCAGGTCCTGCCGCGGCTGATGGCGGATCCCTTCGCGATCACCGAGCTGAAATCGGCGGCGCTCGTTATCATCGGCTGCCTGGTCGCCTTCGCCGCGGCGGTGAAGGGCTATTCCGCCTTCGGGACCTATCCCGGCCATGGCGCCGCCTATCAGCGCTGGCGCCAGCGCTGGAGCGCGGTGGAGGAGGAGCGGCGCCGGCTCGATGCCGAGCTCTTGCCCGAGCTGGAGACGGTGCGCTCGCGCATCGACGGCTTCAAGGAGGACTGCGCCCGCGAAAGCACCCGCCTGCAGGCCGTGAAGGCCGCCGCCGACGAGGCGCGCGACCTCTATGGAGCCCGACTGACCCAGCTGCGCACGGCGAAGGATGCCGCGCTGATGCAGTACCGCGAGGCCAATCTGCGGGTGCGGACGGACATACCGCCGGCCTATTTCTCGCAGAACCTCAACGTGTCCGAGATCGACCAGCCGGTGGCGCTGGCCGAATATGCGGCGCTGCGGGCCGCGATCGACGATTTCGAACGTCAGCTCGCCACGATGCCGGCGCTGGTGGAAGCCAAGCTGCGCGAGCAGCTCGCCCTGGTGCGGGGGCTCGACCTGGCCGGGGAAATCGAGCGGCTGAAGGCGCGCGCCGCCGAGGCCGGGCGCGACGCCTTCGAGCAGGACGAGGCGACGCGTCGCCAGATCCGGGACGAGTTCGCCGCCGCCCCGCGCTGATCCACAGGCCGTGGCGCCGCGCAGGACCGCTCGGGTGACGCCGCCGCCCGCCCCGGCTAGACAGCCCCCGTAGCGCAGGCCCGCGCCCAGAGACGAAAGAAGACGAACGGCCGATGAAGAGCGAAAGCTGGGCGATCGTCGCCTCCATCCTCGCCGGCGTGGCGCTGGTCGGCTTCTTCGCCGCGCCCTCGCTGCTCAAGGGTCCGCCGCGGGACCCCGACAGCCTGTGCCTGAAGACGGGCGCCATCGGACACACGCTGGTCCTGGTCGACAAGAGCGATCCGTGGAGCGAGGTGCAGTCCGGACGGCTGAAACGGCTGGTCAAGCAGATCGGCGAGACCCTGCCCGCCGACCGGATGCTCTCGATCTATGTCTTCAAGGACGTGTTCGAGCCCGGCTTCCCGCCGCTGCTGTCGCTGTGCAATCCCGGACGGACCGCCAGCGAACTGATCGGCAATCCCCGCCGCGACTATCTGCGCTGGGTCGAGAAATTCGGCCGTCCGCTCGACGAGGCCCTGTCGGTGCTGACCCAGCCGGCGAAGGGCAATCTCTCGCCGATCGTCGAGGCGGTGGGCGACGTCGCCTCGCGACCCGAGACGCGCGTGCGCGAAGGCGATAAGGCGCTCGTGCTCGTCTCGGACATGCTGCAGAACTCCGGGCAGTTCACGTTCTTCGGCTCCGCGCCGGGAGCGCGCGATGGCGAGCGGCTGAAGCGCCTCGTCGGAAAGGTCTGGCAGGATTCGGACGCCCGCAGCTGGCAGCTCCAGGTCCATCAGGTCCAGGGCGTCTATGAGCCGCAGCGGCTCGAACAGGCCAGCACCCTCTGGCAGCAGGCGTTGCGCGGCTCGGGCATTCCCTTCGTCTGGGAGCGCCTCTAGAGCCCGGCGCGCTACATCCGGTAGGCCATGCGCACGCCGCCCCAGTGGCGGCCGTTGATACGGACCGGCGCATCGACCTCGCGGACGATCTCGGTCACGCCGCCGCCCATATCGCGCAGATAGGACTGGACGAGGAAAGGCCGCACCGAGCGCGCCGCCGCGATACCGGCGCGGTCGTCGAAGATGCGCCGGTTGCGGGAATGCGCGGCGTTCCAGACCGGATCGCCCGGCCGCTGCGGCATCGCATAGGCCGTGTTGTGCACGGGGATGAAGCCGTTGCGGTCGATCGGCACGGTGAAGAGCAACCGCGGATCGCGCGCCACCGTCCGGGCCAGGAGCGGCGGGAGGATCTGCTCCAGCACCGGCAGGGCGCGGTTGCGCACCTGCTGCGGGTCCGTGTCCGGCATGGCGACATAGTCGACGTCGAACAGATCGGCCTCTGTCAGCTGCTTGCTCGCCAGCGCCTCGGCGAAGCAGGCCACGACCTCGGCGGCGAAGCCCTGGGCCCGGTCGATCAGCGGACGGTAGCCCGTCTCGATCGACCCGATCATCTCGTCGAGCTGCGCCGCCTGGTCGTCGAGTTGACGGTCGAAGGCCATGTGAAGGCCGAGATCGGTTGCGGCGGCCATGCGGCAGGGCATCGGCGGAAGGTCAGCGATCTCGATCGTGCCGCGCAATCCCGGGACAAGGTTGCGCCCATCCGGCCGCACGATCAGAACGCCACCGCGGCCGAGATCGATGGTGTGGCTGGTGAAATCGTCGGGGCCCAGCTTCGCCTTGACCACATGCTCGACCGGGAATCGGTCATGGACGCGGCGGTCGGCAAAGGAGGAGTGGCGAAGAGTCGGAATGAAGCGCCGCAGCATCCCGTCCGCCAGGCTCGCGCCCTTGGCGGTCGCCCGACGGGCATTGGCACTCTCGGTCGCCGCCGAGAGCGCGACGCGGTCGATCTCCTCGACACGCTGCACCACCGTGTCGACGAAGCGCGCGGTCTCGCCGGCGTTCCGGGACAGCTCGGCGGTTGCGGTCGCCTGTTCCTGAGAGGCGTTGCCGATGGCGGCGATGACCGGGTTCACGTCCCGGACCATCTGCAGCGCGTCCGTGACGATGGCCGCAGAGCCATGGGCGGCCTGGGTGAGGCGGTCGACGCGGTTGCGGATGTTCTCCACCGCCTCACGTACCTCGACCGAGAGGACCTTGACCTCCTGGGCGACGACGCCGAAGCCGCGGCCGGCCTCGCCGGCACGCGCCGCCTCGATCGAGGCGTTGAGCGCCAGCAGATTGGTCTGGCGGGCGATCTCGGCAATGGAATCGACGATCCCGCGGATCTCGGCCGTCGCGATGGCGAGGCCGGTCATCATCTCGGTGGCCTCGCCCGCCCGCGTGGCGGCGGCGTCGAGCCGGTCGCGGGCATGGTTCATCGAGGAGCCGATCTGCCCGGCGGCATCCGACACCTGACGCGAGGCCGTGACGAGGGCGGCCGAATTGGCGCTCGCGGTGGCGGTGGCCTCGCGCATGCCGAGCACGCGCTCATGGATCACGCTGGAGCGCGTCTCGGATTCGGTGGAGTAGTGCTCGGCCTCGCCGAGATCGGCGGCAAGGCGGCGCATCGCGGCCACGACGTCCTGTTCGAGGACGGCGACGGCCTCGCGATCGACGGTATCCGTGGTTGCAACGGCCAATGCGGGGCCGGCCGCGGGCGGCGACGCCCCAGCCGAAACGGGGTCGTCGGCGTCCGTCCGGCTTCGACCGCTCAGCCAGCGTCGAACCCTTCGGTGCATCACCCCACCCAGTTCCTCAAGCCATGCCCTGTTATGGTCGGACATCGTTAACAAAGGCTCACCACCATGCCGCGACGGGCCGCCCTGCACGGGCGAGCATGGACCGTCGCGGCGCGTCGGGTTAAGGCTCGGGACGCGGCTTGCCTGCCGCTCCCGTCGATCCCTCCCCTCCCGCATCACCTGCCGAGCGAACCTCCGATGAACAGCAACAGCTATGACGTGATCGTCGCAGGTGTCGGCGCCATGGGCTCGGCCGCCTGCTGGCATTTGGCGCAGCGCGGCCTGCGCGTCCTGGGGCTGGAGCGCTTCGATCTCGGCCACACGATGGGCTCCTCGCACGGGCTGACACGGATCATCCGGCTGGCCTATTTCGAGGGCTCGAAATATGTGCCGATCGTCCAGCGCGCGCATGAACTCTGGCGGAAGACGGGCGATGAGGCCGGTCTGAAGCTGCTGCATGTCACCGGCTCGCTCGATCTCGCGCCGGCCGGCGCCGGCCAGGTCGAATCCTCGCTGCAATCCTGCCTGGACCATGGGCTCGAGCACGAGCAGCTCGACGCGAAGGAGCTCGCGCGGCGCTTTCCGGGCTTCACCCTGCCATCGGGCCATATCGGGCTTTGGCAGCCGGGCGGCGGCTTCGTCGCCTCCGAGAAGGCGATCTTCGCCCATGTCGGCCTCGCCCAGTCGCGCGGCGCCGAGATCCGCACCAACGAGCCGATGCTCGACTGGTCGCCGACCGCCGATGGCGGGGTGACGGTGCGGACGGCGCGCGGCACCTACAGCGCCGGACGGCTGGTTATCACCTCGGGCGGCTGGATCGCCGATGCCGTGCCTTCGCTGGCGCAGACGGTGACGACGGTGCGCCAGGCGATCGGCTGGTTCACCACCCGCAAGCCCGAGCTCTACCGCGAAGGCGTCTTTCCGGTCTTCATCCTCACCGTTGAGGAAGGCAATTTCTACGGCTTCCCGCTCTACGAGCATCCCGGCTTCAAGCTCGGCGGGCCACATTTCGGACGCGAGCCGATGGATCCGCGCGAGGACGACCGCACGCCGAGCCCGCGCCAGGTCGAGCTGATCCGCGCCTGCCTCGCCCGCTATCTGCCGGATGCGGCGGGCGAACCGCTGACGCTGAAGGGCTGCCTCTACAGCGTGACGCCGGACGAGGATTTCATCATCGACAGCGTGCCCGGCGTGCCGCAGGCGGTCTTCGCCTCCTGCTGCTCGGGGCACGGCTTCAAATTCGCCAGCGCGATCGGCGAGATCCTGGCCGATCTCTCCGACAGCGGGCAATCGCGCTTCGACCTCGCGCCCTTCTCGCTGGCGCGCTTCGCGGCCTGAGACGAAAGAACCGAGCCGCGTGGCCAGCCCCGAGCAGAACCGAAGCGGCATCATCGCCATGCTGGCCGCGATGGCGCTCTTCGTCTGCAACGACGCGCTGATGAAACTCGCCCGTGAGGTCTATCCGGCCGGCCAGGCGATCACGCTGCGCACGGGCTTTGCGCTGCTGAGCGCGCTCAGCCTCGTCATTCTGTTCAAGGAAGGCCCCAAGCTGCGGCTGGCGTTCCGGCCGATCGTGCTGCTGCGCGGGCTGATCGATGCCGGCGTGACGCTGACCTTCATCTGGGCGCTGGCCGAGATGCCCTTGGCGGACGTGACCGCCATCCTGCTGGCATCGCCGATCATCATCGTGGTTCTGGCCGTGGTGCTGCGGATCGAGCGCGTCGGCTGGCGCAGGACGCTGGCTGTCTTCCTCGGCTTCTGTGGCGTGCTGGTCGTGCTGCGGCCTGCGACGGATTCCTTCAACGCCGCGGCCCTCGTCGCCCTGATCAGCGCCGCCATGGCCGCCGCGCGCGACCTGCTGACCCGGCGGATCGGCAACGAGATCCCCTCCACGGTGATCGCGCTGATGACGACGGCGATCGTCGGCCTCGTCGCCTGTGCGTATGGGTTCTTCGAGGTCTGGCAGCCGGTCTGGCGGCGCGAGACGGGCTATGTCGCGGCCGCGGCCGCATTGATGACCGCGGGCAGCATCTGCATCATCAGCGCTTACCGCAACACCGATGTCGGGGTCGTCTCGGGCTACCGCTATTCGGTCGTCATCCTGGCGGTGATCATGGGCTATGCCGTCTGGGGCCATGTGCCCGATGCGCTGGCGGGGCTCGGCATTGCGATGATCGTGGCGAGCGGGCTCTACACCATGCACCGGCAGCGGGTCGTGCCGCAGTCCCAGCTCAAGCTGCCGAGCACGCCCCCGACATGAACGCCAGCGCCCTCAAGCCGACCCTCACCGTCCTGGTCGCGATGTCGGCTCTGCAGCCGATCGCGCTCAACCTGCTTGCCCCCGCCGCACCGGCGCTGTCGCGCCATTTCGGCTCGAGCTACGCCACGATCCAGCTTGCACTGACCTTCTTCCTCGTCGCCGTCGCGCTGACCCAGCTCGTCAGCGGCCCCCTCTCCGACCGGTTCGGCCGGCGGCCCTGCGTCAATGCCGGCATCGTGCTCTTCATCGCCGGCTCGGTGCTCGGGGCGCTCGCTCCCTCGATCGAGGTGCTGCTGCTGGCCCGCGTGCTGGAAGGCGCAGGCTCGGGCTCCGTCTTCGCGCTGTCGCGCGCCATCATCCGCGACACCGCAAGCCGCGACGAGGCGGCCAGCCAGATCGCCACGGTGACGATGGTGATGGTGGTCGCACCGATGATCGCGCCCTGGCTCGGCGGGCAGATCGAGACGGCGCTGGGCTGGCGGATGATCCTCTGGTTCATGGCGGCGAGCGGCGTGGTCACGCTGATGCTGACACTCGCCCGCCTTCCCGAGACCGCGCCGAACCTGGGGCAGCGCACGCCGCTGCTGGGGGTCTTTCGGGCTTTCCCCGAGCTGATAACCAACCGCGTTTTCGTCCTCAACGTGGTGGCCGTCTCGACCAGTTCGGCGACCTTCTTCGCCTTCATCGCGGCAGCGCCCTATATCGTCGTCGAGACGATGGGGCGCGGCAGCGACACCTATGGCGCCTTCTTCATCCTCAATGCTGCGGGATACATGGTCGGCAACTTCGCGATGGCGCGGCTGGTGGTCAAAATCGGCGCGCCGCGCATGGTGCGGCTGGGGCTCGTCATTTCTTCGATCGCGATGACCGTCGCGGTGCCGTTGTCGCTGAGCCCCGCCTGGTCGCCGCTGATGCTGTTCCTGCCGCTCGCGATCAACTCGATCGGCAACGGCATGACGATCCCCGGTTCGACGGCGGAGGCGCTCTCCGCCAGACCGGAACTCGCCGGGTCGGCCGCCGGCCTGATGGGCGCGATCCAGCTCGGGCTCAGCGCGCTGATGACGGTGCTGATCAGCTGGCTGGTGACGATCTGGCCACCCTCGCTGGTGGTGCTGATGTGGGTTCTGACCCTGACCGGACTCGTGGCGGTCTATTTCGGCCGGCGTGGCACGAGCCCACGCCGCTGACGCGGCGCGGGCTAGCCATATCCTCAGTCTTCCAGGCGGGCGATCAGGCTCGAGGTGTCCCAGCGACGGCCGCCGAGCTTCTGGACCTCGGCATAGAACTGGTCGACCAGCGCGGTGACGGGGAGCTGCGCCCCGTTGCGGCGAGCCTCCTCCAGCACGATGCCGAGATCCTTGCGCATCCAGTCGACGGCGAAGCCGAAATCGAATTTGCCGGCATTCATCGTCTTGCCGCGGTTTTCCATCTGCCAGGAGCCGGCAGCGCCCTTCGAGATCACCTCGAGCATGGTCTCGACGTCGAGACCGGCGCGCTTGGCGAAATGGACGCCCTCGGACAGCGCCTGGACGAGGCCGGCGATGCAGATCTGGTTGACCATCTTGGTGAGCTGGCCGGAGCCGGCAGGGCCCATCAGCTTGCACATGCGGGCGTAAGACCCGATCACCGGCTCGGCGCGGGCGTAAGCCTCGGGCTCGCCACCGCACATCACGGTGAGAACGCCGTTCTCCGCACCCGCCTGGCCGCCGGAAACCGGTGCATCGACGAAGCCGAAGCCGCCGACCTTCGCCGCCGCGGCGAGTTCGCGCGCGACATTGGCCGACGCCGTGGTGTGGTCGACGAAGATCGCACCTTTTTCCATGCCTGCGAAGGCGCCCTGCTCGCCCAGCGTCACCGAGCGCAGGTCGTCATCATTGCCGACGCAGGCGAAGACGATCTCCTGGCCCTTCGCCGCGTCGGCGGGCGTGGGCGCCGAGACGCCGGCATGCTGCGAGACCCAGGCCTGAGCCTTCGTCGGGTTGCGGTTGTAGACGGTGACCTCGTGGCCCTTGGCCTTGAGGTGACCCGCCATGGGATAGCCCATGACGCCGAGACCGATGAACGCGACTTTGGCCATGTTTCGCTCCGCTGGATTGTTCTGATTTCGATCAGCGCTTTACCCTGCGGCCGGCGCTCTGCAAAGGCGCGCGGCTGTGCTGCCGCATATGCGCGATGACGCGGTGTCGGTTGTGAGCGTTCCGGGATGCGGCTAGGCACCCGCCATGACGATCTCGAACGACGACGACCTCAAGAGCCTGCAGGACATCGGCCGCATCGTCGCGCAGACGCTGGCCGCCATGGGCAAGGCAATCGAAACCGGGATGACGACCGCCGAGCTCGACCGGATCGGGCGGGCCCTGCTGGAGCGCGAGGGTGCGCGCTCGGCGCCGGAGCTGGACTACGACTTCCCCGGCGCGACCTGCATCAGCGTCAATGACGAGATCGCCCATGGCATCCCCGGCGCGCGGCGGATCGAGGCCGGCGACCTCATCAATATCGACGTCTCCGCCGAGAAGGCCGGCTTCTATTCGGACACGGGCGCTTCCTTCGCCGTGCCACCCGTGGCCCGCAGGACGGAGCGGCTCTGCCGCGACGGGCGGCGCGCGCTCTGGGTCGGGATCGGGCAGGTCGGCGCCGGCAAGCCGCTGTCAGGCATCGGGAATGCGATCGGCCGCTTCGCCGAGAAGAACGGCTATACGCTGGTGCGAAATCTCGCGAGCCACGGCGTCGGGCGCTCGCTCCACGAGGAGCCGAAGGAACTCGCCACCTGGCCAGACCGGTCCGAGCGGCGGGTGATGCAGAAGGGCCAGGTCTTCACCATCGAGCCCTTCCTCTCGCTGGGCGCGAACTGGGCCGAGAACGGCGATGATCCGTGGACGCTCTATGGCGAGCCGCGCGCACCCACCGTGCAGTACGAGCACACGCTGGTGGCCACCGCCAATGGCGCGATGGTGCTGACGCTGCCGGCCTGACCGCGACCGCGGCCGGCCCTCAGCGCAGGGCCATGTGGCGCGTCAGCCTCAGCTCCAGCCGGTCCCAGACGCGGCGGACGATCTCGACAAGCAGCAGATAGATCAGCGCTGCGTAGAGGTAGATCGACAGGTCGAAGGAGCGCGAGAAGGCGAGCCTCGTCGCGCCCATCAGGTCGTAGAGGGTCACCAGCGAGGCCAGCGCGCTCGACTTGATCATCACGATCAGCTCGTTGCCGAGGGGGCGCAGCGCCAGAATCATCGCCTGCGGCAGGATGACGTGGCGCAGGCTCGACCAGCGGTGGAGGCCGAGCGCCAGTGCGCCCTCGAACTGGCCGCGCGGGATGGACTGGATGGCGCCGCGAAGGATCTCGGCCTGATAGGCGGCCGTGTTGATCACGAAAGTCAGCAGCGCGCAGTAGAAGGGTTCGCGGAAGAACCACCACAGGCCGATATCGGTCCAGAACAGGCGGAACTGGCCGAGCCCGTAATAGACCAGGAAGAGCTGGCAGAGCAGCGGCGTGCCGCGGAAGAAGGTGGTGTAGCCGTTGATCAGGGCCTGCGCCCAGCGCGGCCCGTAGAGCCGCGCCACGGCGAGCCCGATCGCGAGCAGGAAGCCCAGCGACACCGAGATCGCAACGAGCTGGAGCGTCAGCCCGACGCCGGTGGCCATCCGGCAGCCATAGTTCTGCAGGACCTCGCTGCCGACGGCCCAGCCGGGATACTCGCACCAGGTCATCGCGTCGTGCCCCCGAAGGCGGCGATGCCGCGGTTGGCGCGGGCCTCCATCCGGCCGATGCCCCAGGCCGAGATCATCGAGAAGACCAGATAGATCGCCATCGCCGCGCCGAAGAACAGGAACGGCTCCTTGGTCGCGACATTGGCGCGGGTGGTGATGAACATGATGTCCGGCAGGGTGATGACCGAGACCAGCGAGGTCTCCTTCAGCAGCACCATCCAGTTGTTGCCGAGGCCGGGCAGCGCGACGCGGATCAGCTGCGGGAAGACGACGAGGCGGAAGGCTTGGCCCTTGGACAGGCCCAGCGCCGCTGCAGCCTCGCGCTGGCCCTTGGGAATCGAGTTGAGCGCGCCGACCCAGACCTCGCTGGAGAAGGCCGACAGCACCACGCCGAGCGCGACCATGCCGGCGACGAAGGGCGGCATCGAGAAGGAGCCCGGCAGGCCGAGCCAGCGCCAGGCCTCCTGCAGCAGGACCTGGACGCCGAAATAGATGATGTAGAGCGTCAGAAGCTCGGGCACGCCGCGGAAGACGGTGGTGTAAGCCGTTGCCAGCATGCGCGGCACAGCGCGCTGCGAGCGGGCTCCGAGCGCGACGATCAGCCCGAGCGCGAGGCCGAAGGGAAGCGTCGCGAGCGCGATTGAGATGGTGATGCCGGCGCCCTGGAGCAGAGCGAGCCCCCAGCCGCCATCGCCGAAACCGAGGAGCGCGAACTTGTCGAACATCGATGGGGGGTGCCGGGCCTTGGAAGCGTGAACCGGCGCGGGGGAACCGCGCCGGCCGCGAATGCCGAACCGATCAGAGGATCGGGATCTTGAAATACTTGTCGGCGATCTTCTTGTGCGAGCCGTCGGCGATGGTCTCGGCGATGGCCTTGTCGAAGAGCGCCTTCAGCGCGGTGTCATCCTTGCGCACGGCGCCACCAACGCCGGGGCCGTGGATCGCGGGATCGCGGGTGATCTCGCCGATCTTCTTGCAGCAGTCCTTGCCCTTGCCGTTGAGGAAATCCTCGAGCGAGAGCGAGTCGGCGATGATGTAGTCGAGGCGGCCGCTGAGCAGGTCGAGGTTCGCCTCCTCCTGCGTCGGATAGGGACGCGCGGTGGAATCCTTGTAGACCTTCTCGACATAGTTCGAATGGACGGTCGAGCCCTGCACGCCGATGGCCTTGCCCTTCAGGGCGGCGGGCGAGACGTCGGTCGAGGTCGTCGTCTTCGGGCCGATGATCCAGATCGGCGTCTTGGTGTAGACCGAGGTGAAGTCGACGCGCTTCTTGCGCTCGTCGGTGGCGTTCATGCCGGCGATGATGATGTCGTACTTGTTGGAGAGCAGCGCCGGGATGATGCCGTCCCAGTCCTGCACGACCCAGGTGCACTTCACCTTCATCCGCTCGCAGAGCAGGTTGCCGTAGTCGATCTCGAAGCCTTCCAGTTCCTTCTTGGCGTTCAGGTTGTTGAAGGGCGGATAGGCGCCTTCGGTGCCGATCCGGACTTCCTTCCACTCCTTGGCCTGCGCCAGGGCGCCGCTGGCTCCGACGGCCGTCAGCAGCGCGACGGCGATGACTCGTGCGAAACCTTTCATGGTACCTCCCATTGGGTTCGGCCGGCCGGGCTTTCGCGGTCCCGTTGCCGGCTCTGCCCACAGATTGGGCGATGCCGCGGGCAGGCCGCAAGTGGGCGCGAGCAGCTTTTGTGAGCCCGCGCGCCGAATTATGCGGCAGGCTCCCCGCCCGGTGCGGCAATGCGGAACCAGCCCGGCATCGAGGACACGGCTCTGGACGACGGCGCCGCGCTCTCCTACCACCCCCGCATCCTCCCGCGCCGGGAGCCCCTCCGACCGCGAGACGAGCCCGTGATCCCCTGGACCCTGCTGGACACGGCCACCCTGCCCGGCGCCGCAGGACGCGAATTGCGGCTGAAGCGGCGCGGCGCCGAGTTCTCGATCATGCTCGGCACGATCGAATTGATGAACAGCCGTCTCAGCGGCTCGGAAGAAGCCCTCGCCACGCTCGTCGCGACGCGGCTTGCCGGGCGGACGAAGCCGCGCCTCCTGATCGGCGGGCTCGGCATGGGCTTCACCCTGCGCGCGGCGCTCGCGAGCTTTCCGGCCGAGGCCGAGATCACCGTGTCGGAACTGATTCCGGCCGTTGTCGAATGGGCCAGGGGGCCGATGGCGGAGCTGTTCGCGGGCTGCCTGGACGATCCCCGCGTCACCATCGCGGTGCAGGATGTCGGCCGCGTCATCGCGGACGGCGCCGGGCGCTACGACGCGATCCTGCTCGATGTCGACAATGGGCCGGAGGCGCTGACGGTCGCCGCCAATGACCGGCTCTACGAGGATGGCGGCCTCGGCCTGGCCAAGGCGGCGCTGCGCTCCGGCGGCATCCTGGCGGTCTGGTCGCAGGGTCCCGACCGGCGTTTCACGGGGCGGCTGCGCCATGCCGGCTTCGCCGTCGAGGAGGTGATGGTGCGGGCCCATCGCGGCAAGTCCGGAGCCCGCCACATCATCTGGCTGGCCCGGAAAGCGTGAGCGCCCCTCTCAGGGCCGCCCCTTACCCAGCGCCCTCGCCTCGGTGATCAGGCAGAGTTCGGTGAAGAGCACCTGTGCCGCGCAATGGGCGGTGTTGGAGGTTGCGTCATATTGCGGGGCGATCTCCACGACGTCGGCACCGACGATGTCGGCGCCCTTCAGCCCGCGCAGGATGGCGAGCGCCTCGCGCGGCGTCAGCCCGCCGACTTCGGGCGTCCCGGTACCCGGCGCGAAGGCGGGGTCGAGCGAATCCACGTCGAAGGAGACATAGGTCGGCCCGTCGCCGATGACGGCGCGCGCCCTGGCGATCACGGCCTCAATGCCGAGCCCGTCGACCTCGTCGGCATGGATCACGGTCATGCCGCTCTCATAGGAGAACTCCCAGAGATATTCGGCACCGCCGCGGATGCCGATCTGGATGACGCGCTGCGGATCCAGCACGCCGTCGAGCACCGCCTGCCGGAACGTCCCGCCATGGTGGAACTTCGAGCCCTCATAGGGGCCGGACGTGTCGCAATGGGCGTCGATATGGACCATGCCGACCGGGCGCCTGGCGCCGACCGCCCTGAGGATCGAATAGGTGATCGAATGGTCGCCGCCGACCGCGAGCGGCGAGACGCCGGCCTCGACGATGGTGCGGAAGGTCGCCTCGATGTCCTCGTGGCAGCTTTCCAGCGAGTAGCGCGAGCGAAAGGGCACGTCGCCGATATCGGCCGCCTTCAGCATCGTCAGCGGTGCCGTGCCCATGACGTGATCCATCGGGCCGATGCGCTCGATGGCGCGCACGGCACGGGGGCCAAGGCGCGTGCCGGCGCGGTTGGTGACGCCGAGATCCATGGGCAGGCCGATGATCGCAACGTCGAGGCCGCCGAGACCCGGGGTGCTGAGGGCATCCGGGCGATAGGGCGCGCCAAGGAAGGTCGCGACATCCGAGAAGGGCCATTTGCGCTTGTCGCCCTGGAACTGGCCGGCGGCGACCCTGGCGAAGTGGGGATCGTGAATATCGGCGCCGCTGGCCCCGGCGTAGCGCTGCCTCAGCTGCGCGAGCTTGTCCTGATCCATGCCCTGCCTCGTTGCGTCCTGCACCGGGGGCGGCGGCCGCCCGTGACGGCAGCGGTTGTAGCCGAGCTTTCGGGGCCTGCCAAAGCATGAGCCGCCCTAGCTGAAAGTCGAAGACCACCTCAGCGAAAAGGCTCGCGAATGGCGCAGCGTTCCTCTAGAAAGCTGAGCAAGTCTCAATGCTTGGCGAGGGCGGATGAACCGCCCCCCAACCGCCACAACTCTCGAGGAGATGTCCCCCTATGAAGCGTCGTCAGTTTATCCAGACCGCCACCGCCGGTGCCGCCGCCGCCGCGATCGCCTCCCCGGCTGTCGCCCAGGCGAACCCCGAGGTGAAGTGGCGCCTGGCCTCCTCCTTCCCGAAGTCGCTCGACACGATCTATGGCGGCGCCGAGGTCATGGCCAAGATGGTCTCGGACCTGACCGACGGGAAGTTCCAGATCCAGGTCTTCGCGGCCGGTGAAATCGTGCCGGCGCTGCAGGCTGCCGACGCCGTGACCAACGGCACGGTCGAAATGTGCCACACCGTGTCCTACTACTATGTCGGCAAGGACCCGACCTTCGCGGTGGCGGCGTCCGTGCCGTTCGGCCTGAATGCGCGCGGCCAGAACGCCTGGCTCTACCAGGGCGGCGGCAACGACCTGTTCAACGAGTTCTACAAGAAGTTCAACATCTACGGCCTGCCCTGCGGCAACACCGGCGCCCAGATGGGCGGCTGGTTCCGCAAGGAGATCAAGACGCCTGCGGACCTGCAGGGCCTGAAGATGCGCATCGGCGGCATCGCCGGCCAGGTGCTGGCGAAGCTCGGCGTCGTGCCGCAGCAGATCGGCGGCGGCGACAT
This sequence comes from Bosea sp. OAE506, assembly GCF_040546595.1. Classification (NCBI taxonomy): domain Bacteria; kingdom Pseudomonadati; phylum Pseudomonadota; class Alphaproteobacteria; order Hyphomicrobiales; family Alloboseaceae; genus Allobosea; species Allobosea sp. OAE506. The sequence continues at coordinate 4,357,698 of NZ_JBEPOB010000001.1, forward strand.
CTATCCGGCGCTGGAAAAGGGCACGATCGACGGCGCCGAGTGGGTCGGCCCCTATGACGACGAGAAGCTCGGCTTCTCCAAGGTCGCCCCGTTCTACTACTATCCCGGCTTCTGGGAGGGCGGCCCGACCGTGCACGCCTTCGTCAATCTCGAGAAGTGGAACGCGCTTCCGAAGACCTATCAGGCCGCGCTGACCGCCGCCTGCACCTACGCCAACACTCAGATGGCCGCCAAGTACGACGTGCAGAACCCGTCGGCGCTGAAGCGTCTGGTCGGTGCCGGCACGCAGCTGCGTCCGTTCTCGCAGGAGATCCTCGAAGCCTGCCTCAAGGCCTCGAACGAGCTCTACAGCGAGATCTCCGCCAAGAACCCCGACTTCAAGAAGGCCATCGAGTCGATGGCTGCCTTCCGCGGCGACCAGTATCTCTGGTGGCAGGTGGCGGAGCTCAGCTTCGACGTCTTCCAGGTGCGCTCGCGCGCCCGCTGAGGCTGGCCCGCCTCCGGGCGGTCTGCCACGCCTTCTGTTGCGAAAGCCCGGCCTTGGCCGGGCTTTCTGCGTTTTGCAGGCTGCTTTTGCGGCTTGTGGAGCGCCCGCCCTGCTTCAGGCGCGCGACCGAGACTTGACCTAAGGGAATACATGCACCCAACGCATGATCTGCATGCATTTTCCGCTTGCGTTGCGCTCAAGACCTGCTTTCCTGACGCGATCGTGATGCCTGACCAACAGGCACGCCAAACGCTCCAGGGGAGGAGACCGGGATGACGCGTCGTCAATTTCTGAAGGTGGCCGGCACCGGCGCAGCCGCCGGAGCCATCGCCAGCCCGGCCATCGCGCAGGCGATGCCGGAGGTCCGCTGGCGCGTCACCTCCTCCTTCCCCAAATCGCTCGACACGATCTACGGCGCGTCCGAGGTGCTGGCGAAGGCGGTTTCCGAAGCGACGGACGGCAAGTTCCAGATCCAGGTCTTCGCGGCCGGCGAGATCGTGCCCGGCCTGCAGGCCTCCGACGCCGTCACCAACGGCACCGTCGAGATGTGCCACACCGCGTCGTATTACTATGTCGGCAAGGATCCGACCTTCGCCTTCGGCACGGCGGTTCCGTTCGGCCTGAACGCCCGCCAGCAGAACGCCTGGTTCTACCATGGCGGCGGCAACGAGCTGCTCAACGAATTCTACAAGAAATACAACATCTACGCGCTGCCCGGCGGCAACACCGGCTGCCAGATGGGCGGCTGGTTCCGCAAGGAGATCAAGACCGTCGCCGACCTGCAGGGCGTCAAGATGCGCATCGGCGGCTTTGCCGGGCAGGTGATGGCCAAGCTCGGCGTGGTGCCGCAGCAGATCGCCGGTGGCGACATCTATCCCGCGCTGGAGAAGGGCACGATCGACGCGGCCGAATGGGTCGGCCCGGCGGATGACGAGAAGCTCGGCTTCAACAAGGTCGCGCCGTTCTACTACTATCCGGGCTGGTGGGAGGGTGGTGCCTCACTGCACTTCTTCCTCAACACGGCGAAGTGGGAGGCCCTGCCCAAGGTCTACAAGTCGATCCTGACCACGGCAGCCGGCCTCGCCAATCTCGACATGCAGGCGAAGTACGACGCCCGCAACCCGGGCGCGCTCAAGCGTCTCGTGGGCGCCGGCGCGCAGCTGCGGCCGTTCTCGCAGGAGATCCTCGAAGCCTGCCTGAAGGCCTCGAAGGAGGTCTATGCCGAAACCGCGGCCAAGAATCCCGACTTCAAGAAGGTCTACGAGGCGATGTCGGCCTTCCGGAACGACGAATATCTCTGGTTCCAGATCGCCGAATACACCTACGACAACTTCCTGATCCGCGCGCGCGCGGCCAATCAGCTCTGACAAGGAGCGACCGGCCGCTGCGCGGCCCAACTGACCCCACACCCCGGTCGCGAGGCCGGGGTTTTCCGATTCAGGCGTCCGCGTTAGGGTCGTGCCACAGCGCCGCCTTGTTGTCGGGCGAGCCTGCCAGATCCGTCAACCTCGGACCGAGCCCATGATCCGCGCAACCGCCACGGCCCTCGCTCTTCTGCTGACCGCAGCAGCGGCGCAGTCGCAGTCGATCGGCGAGCCCCTGCCCGGCCGCGGCCCCGCCAAGGAGCGCGCCAAGCCCGCGCGGGTTGATGCAGGCGCGACGCGTCCCTGCCCCGAATACGGCCCCGGCTTCGTGCGGATCAACGGCTCGACCTCCTGCGTTCGCGTCGGCGGATCCGTGCGGATGGACATGGGGAAGAGTTCGCGCAGCGGATACGGCACCTCGGCCGGTGCGCTGGTTCAGCTCGAAGGGCGCGGCGAATCCGCTGTGGGGCCGGTCCGCACCGTGCTTCGCGTCCGGGGACAGGTCGATCGCGGGCTGGAATCAGGCAGCTACAACTACCGCTGACGCCGGTCGCGACGCGCGCGCCCGCTTACGCCACCAGCCGCGCGACTTCGTGGCGCAGCACCGGCAAAAGCTCGTCCTCGAACCAGGGATGTCGCCGCAGCCAGCCATTGTTGCGCCAGGACGGGTGCGGCAGTGGAATGACACGGGGCTGGACCGGCCGGTCGAGGATGGCCCGCCACTGTGCCACGGTCTGCGAGAGGGTCGTTCCCCGCTCCGCGCCCAGATGCCAGGTCTGCGCATACTGCCCGATCGCGAGAACGAGCTCGATCGAAGGCAGTGCGTCGAACACCCGGCCCCGCCACAGCGGTGCGCACTCGGCCCGGGGCGGCAGGTCGCCGCCCTTGGCGTCGAGCCCGGGGAAGCAATGGCCCATCGGCACGATGGCGATCTTGCTCGCATCGTAGAAGTGGGCCTCGTCGAGGCCCAGCCACTGGCGCAGCCGCACGCCGGACGGATCGGTGAAGGGACGGCCGCTGGCATGAACGCGTGTGCCCGGCGCCTGCCCGGCGATGCACAGCCTGGCGGTGGCTGAGGCCTGGATGACCGGGCGCGGCTCATGTGGCAGCGGCGGCCCGCGCAAGGGTGCGTCCCGGCACAAACGGCAGGCCCGCAGGTCCCGCAGCAGTTCGTCCAGCTCCTCTCCCACCGTCATCGGCTGGCGAGATGCGTGGCGCCTGGCACCGACGAGATCAGCCCGTCGCAGCTCCAGTTCGGCGAGCCGGCGCTGGCTCCGTCCGGATCGCCCGGCGCGACGGTCCCCATGGCGTTGATTTCGCCGCCCGGCTGGCGGCGCAGGATGTAGAGCCGCTCGCTCCGCTCGACCGTGAAGCAGTAGGTCCTGCGGGTCTCGCGCGGTCCGTAATAGTAGCAGACGGAATCGGCCATGGTCGTCCAGCACGCATCGGTGTTGGGGACCCCGCGATTATGGCCCGTGGCACGGCCGTCCTGATGGTGATGCTCGCTGAAGGGGTGGTTGGTGCCGGCATAGCGGCCTGCGACGGTGTTGCCCTCGAAGGCACGGCGGATCGCCTCGCCGTCCAGCCGCTCGGCGGCAATCGCGACCTCGACTGATGCCAGCCCGGCGAGGAGGGCGAGACAAACCGTGGCCGCCAGCATCAGCGCGCCGCCACGCGCCGCCGCGTCATCGGAACCTCCGGGGCCTTCGAGATCAGGCCGTCGCAATACCAGGACTCGCCATTGTCGCCGTGCTTGCGCGGATTGCCCGGCTCGACGGAAGCCAGCGCGTTGATCTGGCCGTTGCCGGCGTTGCGGAGGATGTAGAGATCGCGATTCAGCTCCACGGTGAAGCAATGCACCGTGCGGTCGCTCTGCGGGCCATAATAATAGCAGACCTGGTCGCCCCGCGTGGTCCAGCAGGCGTCGCGGTTGGGCTGCCAGCCATTGTGGCCGAGCGCGCGGCCGTCGGGATCATGAAACTCGGTGAAGAAGCCGCCATTGGTGTAGCGGCCGCTGACGGTGTTGCCCTCGAAGGCGCGCTTGATGGTATCGCCGTCGAGACGCTCGACCGCCCGCGCCGGTCCATGCAGCGCCGCCAGCGCCGCCAGCAGGAGAAGGCCGCTCCGCATCAGGCCTTCCAGCTCGGTCGTGCGGTCAGCTCCGCATGCCAGCGCCGGATCTGCACGAAATCCTCCGGAAGCGGAATGCGCGAGGGCTTCATGAAGTCGATCGCGATGCCGGCCGTGATATCGGCGACGGTCAGGTCCTCGCCACAGACGAAGCGGCTGCCGGCGAGCTGAAGCTCGAGCAGCCAGAGATGGTCGTCGATCTGCTCGCGATTGGCCTCGGCCCATTCGGGCACCTGCGTCTCGAGTTCGGCCATCGAGGGATGGGAGTGGCGGAACACCGCTGCCACGGCGGCAAAGAGACCCAGCTCGATGCGCCGGTTCCACATCTCCACCAGGGCCTGCTCGCGCGCATCGCGTCCGAAGAGCGGCGGCTGCGGGTGCAGGCTCTCGATGTAGCGGCAGATCGCAATCGTTTCGGCCAGCGCGGTGCCATCCTCCAGGACGAGGACCGGCAGGCGCTGCGCGGGGTTGAGCTTGGTGAAGGCCTCGCTCTTGTGCTCGCGCTTGCCCATGTCGACCGGCACGAGCTCGGGCAGCGGCACGCCCTTCTCGGCGAAGAAAATCCGCACCCTGCGCGGATTGGGGGCCCGCCCGCCGTCATAAAGCTTCATCGACATCCTCTCCCGTCGCCGCGCGACCCGACCATGCCGAAGGCGGACCGGTCAATTCCTTTCCAGCCGTTTCGTGATGGTTCTATGGCGTTCGTCAGTGCGGGTGCATCCGCCGCCAGGTCTCGGGCCGCTCGAAGCGCAACGCCCAGAGCCCCCGCCCAGCCGCCTGGGCCTGCGCCTCCTCGCTGCGATAGCCGCCATAGGCGACGGCATGGCCGTCGCGCACCAGCGTCGCGTTGATATCGGTCTCGCCCTGCCGGCACTGGGCCAGGCCCCGGCCATAGCGGTCGATCCGGCCGATCTCGCAGGTGACGAGGCCGCGCGCCAAGAGCACCTCCAGCGCGCGACGGGATGCGCGGCCGCACTCCACCGTCCGCCCCGCAGGGTCGGTGCAGGTCTGGCGGAATTCGGGCGCGTCGAGCCCCTGAAGCCGCAATTCCTCGCCGGCGAGCCGCAGCGAGTCGCCGTCGATGGCGCGGGCGACCCCGACGAGCGAGCGGGCGGGGCCGAGGCGGTACTGGAGGACGGCACCCGCGATGGCGAGCAATCCGAGCAGCCCCAGCGCCACGACGATGTCGACCGGGCGGCCGACCCGCCGCCAGCCGAGGGGGCCATCCTTCCAACGGGGGAATCCGAAGCGCGCCATCAGGAAGAGCTTAACGATTTGCCGACCATGATGGCAGACCCGGCGCGCACTCCGTGCACCGGTAGAGGATGTCGCGTTTCTCGATCATGGCGGAAGTGACGGCCGAACAGGTGCAGCGCGGGCGCGGGCCAGACCCGACGGCTGTCGCACGCCGCAAGCTCGTCACCCGCGAGGTGAAGTCGGTGCGCGAGCGGCTGACCTCCTCGACGGGCCTCGAACGCGCCTTCGACAACGAATTGCTGCGCGTCTTCGCCGAATACCGGATGAACGGCTCGGTCGGCACGCTCGTGCTCGTGCTCACGATCGCCGCCGCAGCCTGCCTCTGGGTGCCCGTCTACAAGGTCACGCCCTGGGTCGGCGCGGTGCTGCTGGCGACGATGCTCATCGTCGTGATGAGCCGGCGTTTTCTCTCCGAACCGACGGACGGGGTTGCGATCCAGCGCTGGCGGCGCGCCTTCGCCGTTGCCGAGGGCTTCAACGGCATCGCCTGGACGATGATGCTGGTGATCTTCGCACAGGTTGATGCACCGGGCGCCAAGGTCTTCGTCACCACGACGCTGCTCATCGTCAGCGCGCTCACGGTCATGCTGGCCGCCTCGATCCCGATGGCGGTCTATGCCGGCATCGTGCCCATCATGATCGGCATCGCCGCCTTCTTCTGGGGGCGCACCGACATGGACAGCCTGACGACCGCGGTGATGGCGGCCGCCGCCCAGCTCTTCTTCGTCTTCCTCGCCAACCGCCTCTATGCCAGCTCGGTCTCCACGATCGCGTTCCGAGCCGAGAAGGACGCGCTGATCGCCGAGCTCGAAACCGCCAACGCCAATTCGGACGAGGCCCGGCGCAAGGCGGAAGAGGCCAATCTGGCCAAATCGCGCTTCCTGGCGACGATGAGCCACGAGCTGCGCACGCCGCTCAACGCCATCCTCGGTTTCTCCGAGGTGATGAAGAACGAGGTCTTCGGCGCCCATGCCAACGCGGCCTACAAGGAGTATTCGGGCGACATCCACGGCTCCGGCCAGCATCTGCTCGAGCTGATCAACGAGATCCTCGACCTGTCGCGCATCGAGGCCGGCAAATACGAGCTGCATGAGGAGGCGCTCTCGCTCGCCGACATCGCCGAGGACTGCCGGCACATGCTCAACCTGCGCGCAAAGGCGAAGAGCCAGACGATCCGCGAGGCGGTGGAGCCCGATCTGCCCAAGGTCTGGGCCGACGAACGCGCGATACGCCAGGTCGTCCTCAACATCCTCTCGAACGCGATCAAGTTCACCCCGCCTGGCGGCGAGATCACCATCAAGGTCGGCTGGACGGCCAATGGCGGGCAGTATGTCTCCATCGCCGATACAGGCCCCGGTATCCCCGAGGACGAGATCCCGATCGTGCTGCAGACCTTCGGGCGCGGTTCGCTCGCGATCAAGACGGCCGAACAGGGCTCGGGCCTTGGCCTGCCGATCGTCAAGGGGCTGGTCGACCTTCATGGCGGCGGCTTCAACCTGAAGTCCAAGCCCCGCGCCGGCACCGAGGTGACGGTCACGCTGCCGCCGGTGCGCGTCATGGACACGCTCGCAGCCCTGCCCGAACCGCAGACGCGGGCCGCGTGACCGCTGCCCGAATCGTGCCACAGCTCTCGTCGACACCCGTTTCCGCGCCGCCCACGCTCTCTGTCTCTCCTCCCTCTCGGATTGTTCGATCATGAACCGGAAAACGCGCGTCGCGGTGCTCTATGGCGGCAAGTCGGGCGAGCATGAGGTCTCGCTGAAGTCCGCGGCGTCCGTGCTGCGCTATCTCGACCGCGAGCGCTTCGAGCCGGTGCCGGTGAGCATCGACAAGGAAGGCCGCTGGCAGTGCCATGATCTGCGCCGGATCGAGGCCGCCAACACCGAGAGCCTGCCGATCCCCTCGGACTCGCCGGCGATCCGCCTCGAGCCGCAGGCGGATGGGCGCACCGCGATCCTGCCGAGCAACGCCGATGCCTCAGCGATCGCCCCGGTGGACGTCGTCTTCCCGGTGATCCACGGCCCGCTCTGCGAGGACGGATCGCTGCAGGGCCTGCTCGAACTCGCAGGCGCAGCCTATGTCGGCTCGGGCGTGCTCGGTTCGGCGGTCTCGATGCACAAGGACATTGCCAAGCGGTTGGCGGCCCTGGCGGGCCTGCCCGTCGCGCCCTATTTCGCGGTTGCGCGGCGCGACTATCGCCGGGACCCTGCTGCGGCAACGCAGGCCGCCCGCGCAGGGCTAACGCTGCCGGTCTTCGTCAAGCCCTGCAACATGGGCTCCAGCGTCGGCGTGCACAAAGTGAAGCGCTGGGAGGATCTCGACGCCGCGCTGGCGGACGCCTTCGAATACGATCTCAAGGTCCTCATCGAGCAGGGCATCGACGCCCGCGAGATCGAGGTGGCCGTCCTCGACGGCGAGCCACCGGTGGCGAGCGTCGCCAGCGAGCTCAACGCCGGCCCGCAGCACGAGTTCTACTCCTACGAGGCGAAGTACATCGACCAAGACGGCGCCAGCGTCGACCTGCCGGCGAAGCTCGACGACGCGCAGATGGCGCGCGTGCGGCAGCTGGCGATCGACGCCTTCGTTGCGCTCGACTGCAGCGGGCTGGCGCGCGTCGACTTCTTCCTCGACCGCCAGAGCGGGGCCTTCTTCTTCAACGAGATCAACACGCTGCCGGGCTTCACCGCGATCAGCATGTATCCGAAGATGATGGAAGCTTCGGGCATGCCCTACCCCGCGCTGCTGACGCGGCTGGTCGAGCTAGCGCAGGAGCGCCACGCCGAGCGGGCTGGGCTGAGGACGAGCTACGAGGCCTGATCCTTCCCCGTGACCCCCGCCTGCGCGAAGGTCGCCATGCCGTTGTGGATCGCAGCCGCCGCCTTCACGAGGCTGGCGGCGAGAGCGGCGCCCGAGCCTTCGCCCAGCCGCATGTCGAGCGCCAGCAGCGGCGCCTTGCCGAGCGTCGCCAGCACCTGCGCATGGGCGCCCTCGGCCGAGAGATGGCCGGCGATGCAGTGGTCGATCGCGGAGGGCTCGATCGCGTGCAGGATGGCGGCAGCGGCCGTCACCACATAGCCGTCGAGGATCACGGGAATGCGCTGCGAGCGGGCGGCGATGATGGCGCCGCAGATGGCCGCGACCTCGCGCCCGCCGAGCCGACGCAGCACCTCGAGCGGGTCCTTGAGATGGGCCCGGTGCAGCGCGATGCCGGCCTCGACCGCGGCGATCTTCCGCTTCAGGCCGTCATCGTCCAGCCCCGTGCCGCGGCCGCACCAGAAGGCGGCGTCGCCGCCATAGAGCGCGGCATAGATCGCCGCCGCCGAGGTGGTGTTGCCGATGCCCATCTCGCCGAGGCAGAGCAGATCCGTGCCGCCGACCAGCGCTTCCATGCCGAAGGCCATGGTGGCGACGCAGGCGCGCTCGTCGAGCGCATCGCCTTGGGTGAAATCGCCCGTCGGCAGATCGAGGGCGAGATCGAAGACCTTGAAGCCGAGATCGAAGGCGGCGCAGATCTGGTTGATCGCGGCGCCACCGGCGGCGAAGTTCTCCAGCATCTGGCGCGTCACCGCCTGCGGAAAGGCCGAGACGCCCTGCGCCACGACGCCGTGATTGCCGGCGAAGACGCAGACCAGCGGACGGTCGACCGAAGGCTTGCCCTTGCCCTGCCAGGCGGCGAGCCATTCGGCGATCTCCTCCATGCGGCCGAGGCTGCCGGCGGGCTTGGTCAGCTCCTTGTCGCGGGCGCGCACCATGTTCGCGGCCGCCATGTCGGGGCCGGGCATCGCGGCGATCAGTTCGCGGATGTCGTCGAAGGGCAATCCAGAAACGGCCATGGCGGACTCTGTGGCTAAGGACAGGCGGCGGCGCTTCGGCGATGGCCCCGCGGTTGCCGCTGCTGCTATAGGCTGCAGCGGATGAAGACAATCGAGGACAGGGATGCCGCGCCGCCGCAGGCCGCGCCTGTGCCGCCAGCGGGCGCCGAGCCAGCGTGGCCGGGCTGGGCTATCGCCACAGCGATCTGCATCCGGTTCTATTCCCGCCTGCCGGTCCCGGCCCTGCCCGGCGAGGCGGATCCCCATGCCGCACCCGATTTTCGCACCGTGCCGCGCGCCCTGCCCTTCGCGGCGCTGGTCATCGCCCTTCCGGCCGGGCTGGTCCTGGCCGGAGCCGGAGCCGCCGGGCTCGGCGGGCTGCTCTCGGCCACGCTCGCCATCGCGACGCTCGCGATCACGACCGGCGCTCTGCATGAAGACGGGCTCGCGGACGCAGCCGATGGGCTGTTCGGCGGGCGCAACGTCGAGCGGCGTCTGGAGATCATGAAGGACAGCCGGCTCGGCAGCTATGGCGCACTGGCGATGGGGCTTGCGCTGCTGCTGCGGGTCACGGCGCTGGCCCTCGTTATCGACCGCGCCGGGCCCGTCGCGGCCTCAGCCGTCTTCCTAATGGCCGCGATCCTGTCGCGGCTGTCGGGCGTGCGGCTTCTCGCCATGATGGCGCCCGCCCGCGCCCATGGGGCGTCGGCCGCGGTCGGGCGGCCGACACGACTGACCGCCGGGCTCGCCTACGTCATTGGCCTCGTGCTGGCACTGAGCTTCTGTCTCGTCGCCGGATTGCCGCTGCGCGCGCTTCTGCTGGGGCTGGTGCTGACCGCACTCAACGCCGCACTCGTCACGCGGCTGTGCCGGCGGCTGATCGGCGGGCAGACTGGGGATATCGCCGGCGCGACGCAGCAGTGCGACGAGATCGCGCTTTATCTCGGCTTTGCGCTGCTGCTCAATGCGGGAATGTCCTGGACCGGCGCCGCATGACTGCGATCTCCTCGCCCTGCGTCAAACTCTGCCAGCTCGACCCTGCAACCCGGCACTGCCTCGGCTGCGGACGCTCGCTCGACGAGATCGGGCGCTGGAGCAGCCTGAGCGAGACGGAGCGCCGCGCGATCATGGCGCGGCTGCTGAGCCAGACGACCCGCAAGGCCTGAGGCGCGGCGTCAACGCGCGGTCTGTCAGACCACCAGCGACCAGATGAAGCGGGCAGCAACGATCAGCAGGAACAGGCCGAAGACGACCTCGAGCTTGCGCTTCGACAGCCGGTGGGCGAGGCGCGCACCGATCGGCGCCGTCCAGATCGAGGTCGGGATGAACAGAATGAAGCCGATCAGCGAGACATAGCCGAGCGAGAGCGGCGGCAGCACGTCCATCTTCGGCCAGCCGGCATAGATGAAGCCGAGCGCGCCGGGGATCGAGATCAGCACGCCAAGCCCCGACGAGGTCGCGACTGCCTGGTGGATCGGGCGGCCATAGAAGGTCATGAACAGGCTGGAAAGCTGGCCGCCGCCGATGCCCATCAGCGCCGAAAGCACGCCGATGACGCCGCCATAGATCGTCATCAGCACCTTGCCCGGCATCTCCGTGCCAAGCTGCCAGCGGTCGGAGGCGAAGAGCAGGCGCAGCGCGCTGAAGATCGCGACGATGACGAAGATGATCTTGAACAGGTCGGCAGGCGCGAAGCGGGCGATGTAGCTGCCGACGATGACGCCGAGGACCACGGGGACCGCCCAGATCTTCAGGATCGACATGTCGACCATGCCCTTGGCGCGATGGGCGTTAAAGGAGCGGATCGAGGTCGGGATGATGACCGCCAGCGAGGTGCCGACGCAGAGCGGCATGCGGACATCCTCGGGCACGCCGATGACGCGGAAGACCTCGTAGAGGATCGGCACGATAACCGCGCCGCCGCCGACGCCGAAGACGCCCGCGAGCAGGCCGGTGACGGCCCCCGCTGCGACCAGCGAGATGGCGAGGAAGACGAGGTCGCCGACGGGAATTCCAGCAAGCATGACAGCGTTCCGAGACAGGGGAGGCTGCTGTGGGGGATTTCCGGCGCCGGAGCAAGCACGGCAGGGCGGAGCCGATATGCAGCGATGATCCGACAGCCGCGCCCGCGCCGTGTCCAGGACCCAGCAAGACGGGTGCCGCGGAGAGCCCTGCTCCATGCTCGCTTTGCACGGCGGCCCCCACGCCGGCGCCGCTCGACCCCGGCCCGTCCCGCTGATGATCTGCGTCTCGTCCGCCCGTCGCGGGCGAACGACCAGAGGAGACCGTCACAACGAACCGATGCCGGCACCAAGCCGGACAGCAACCATCATCTGGGAGGATAAAGCGATGACAGACCCTACTGTTCACGACCACGATCCCACCGAGACGCAGCCTGCGATCCTGTCGCGGCGCCGCCTGATCCACGCCGCAGGGCTCGGAGCGCTTGCCGCCGCCACCGGGCCGGCTTTCGCCCAATCCACCGCGAACCGGCCATCCCCACCGACGACCGTCACCAGCCCGCCCCGCGACTTCAGCCGCCAGGGCGCGCCGACGACCTATTTCTGGGACCCGGACGTGATCGCCGTCGATCCCGCCTTCAACGGGCTGGCGCAGCCCAATGCCGCGATCCAGCGGATCTGGACCGGCGGCCTTTGGGTCGAGGGGCCGGCCTGGAACGCCCAGGGCCAGTACCTCGTCTGGAGCGACATCCCGCGCAACCGCCAGATGCGCTGGATCGAGGATGACGGCCATGTCAGCGTCTTCCGCGCGCCGTCCGGCAACAGCAACGGCAACAGCTTCGATTTCCAGGGCCGGCAGCTCTCCTGCGAGCACCTGAACCGCCGCGTCGTGCGCTACGAGCTCGACGGCTCGGCGACGGTGCTGGCGGATTCTTTCGACGGCAAGAAGCTGAACTCGCCAAACGACATCGTCGCCCATCCCGACGGCAGCTACTGGTTCACCGATCCGCCCTATGGCGGCCAGCTCTACGAGGGCGCACCCGACGCACCGGGCGGGCCGAGCAACGCCAACGGCAAGATCAATCCGCGGCTGGGCCAGCCACCGGGCATCGGGCTCGCCAAGCGCGAACTGCCGACCAACACCTACCGCCTCGACCCGAGCGGCCGCGTCGAGCTCGTCGTGCCGGAATCGCAGGTGCCGGACCCCAACGGCCTGTGCTTCTCGCCCGACTTCAAGCGGCTCTACATCGCCTCGACCGGCAAGGGACCGGGCGATACCGGGACGGGCGGCAAAGGCGACATCCATGTCTTCGATGTCGGCGCCGACAACAAGCTCAGCAATGGGCGGGTGTTCTCGGACTGCATGTTCGACGGCGTGAATTGCGGGCCCGATGGCTTACGCTGCGATGTCGAGGGCAATCTCTGGGCCTCGTCCAATGCCGGGCGCAATGTCGGCTACAACGGCGTCAACGTCTTCAACCCTGCCGGCAAGCTGATCGGCCGCATTCGCCTGCCGGAGGTCTGCGGCAACATCTGCTTCGGTGGGCCGAAGCGGAACCGGCTGTTCATGGCCGCGAGCCAGTCGATCTACGCGCTCTATCTGGGCACGCAGGGCGCCGGGCCGGGCTGAGAACGACACTGCGACCGGCCCAGCGTAGAGCCGGGCCGGTCGTCAGGCGAACAGCGCCTCCAGCTTGGCCAGCGAGCCGGTCCAGCCATGGGTGTGGCCCTTGACCGCCTGCTCGTCGAAGAGCTGCTCGTGCAGCAGGGTCAGGATCGTGCCCGCGCCATCGGGCTTGAAGGTGACGATCACCCGCGAGACGCGCTCGGGCGTCGTGATCCATGACCAGGAGAAGACCAGCTTCTTGTTCGCGACGACCTCGTAATAGGTGCCGGAAACCTCGTGGCGCTCGCCGGTATCCTCCAGCATCACCACGCGGAACCCGCCGCCGACACGGGGGTCGACCGAGACCTCCTGCGTCACGACGTTTTCCGGCCCGAACCACTGCATCAGCAGCGTCGGATCGGTCCAGGCCTCGAAAATTTCCGCCGGCGTGGCGTTCAGCCGGCGCTTGATCGTCAGGCTCGGCGTGGTCGCGACGGACTCGTCCATGGCCGGTCCTCTCTCGGGGCTGCGCTCACTCGGCCTCTGTGGGGGCCTTGCGGCGCGCCTCCAGCATCGCCTCCAGAGCATCGAGGCGCTGCGTCCAGAACCGCTGATAGCGTGCGAGCCAGCCCATCGCCTCCTCCATCGGGTCGGCATTGAGACGGCAGGAGACGGTGCGGCCCGCCTTCGTCCGCGTGATCAGCCCGGCATCCGACAGCACGTCGAGATGCTTCATCACCGCCGGCAGCGACATCGCGAAAGGCCGCGCCAGTTCGCTGACCGAGACCGCTTCCTCGCCCTCGAGGCGCGCGAGCAGGGCCCGGCGCGTCGGATCGGACAGAGCCGCGAAGGTCCGGTCCAGCTGCGACGACTCCAACTTAACCATCGCGTTAAGTTACCTAAGGTCCGCTATAAGCGTCAAGTCGCGCAGCCGCGTCAATCCGACACGCCCTCGCGCCCGCCGACCGCCATGCAGGTGGCGGTGAGCATGGCGCAAAGCTTCTCTGCTCCGTCCCGGACCGCGAAGACCTCGGCGAGAGCGAGCGTCAGCGTCCGTCCCGCCTTCACCACGCGACCCCGCGCAATGAGCTTTTCGCCGGCAGCGGGCGCCAGCAGGTTGATCTTGAACTCGGCGGTCAGCACGCCCGCCCCCGCCGGCATCTGCGTCAGCGCCGCGTAGCCGCAGGCGGAATCGGCGATGGCCGCGACCGCACCGGCATGCACGAAACCATGCTGCTGCGAGACCTGCGGGCCGACCGGCAGTTCGATCTCGACCTCGCCCGGCGCGACGCGCAGGAGCCGCGCGCCCAGCGTCGTCATGAAGCCCTGCTTGCCGAAGCTGTCGGCCACGCGGCGGCCGATCTCGGTGTCGGAAGGCGCCTCGGCCATCATCTTGCCTCCTCAGGCCGCGCGCTCGGCGTCGTGCCGGGAGACATGGGCGATCGCCGCGCGCAGATCGGCCAGCCCTGCGCCGACCGCGACGCAATGCTCGGCGAGATGGCGGCGGAACTGGCGCGCGCCTGGCCGGCCGGGAAACAGGCCAACGAGATGGCGCGTGAAGGCATGCAGCCGGCCGCCGGCATCGAGATGGCGCGCGAGATGCGGCTCCAGCGCCTCCAGCATGGCGAAGGCGTCCGCAACCGGCGCGTCCTCTCCAAAGAGTAGCGGATCGACGCGCAGCAGGATTTCCGGGTTCTGATAGGCCTCGCGACCGATCATGACGCCGTCGAGATGCGCCAGATGGCCCGCCCATTCCCCCGGTGCGCGGATGCCGCCATTGATGGCGACCGGCAGAGCGGGATGGGCCGCCTTCAGCCGGTAGGCGCGGTCATGGTCGAGCGGCGGGATCTCGCGGTTCTCCTTGGGCGAGAGCCCCTGCAGCCAGGCCTTGCGGGCATGGACGATCAGCCCATCGACGCCCGCCGCCGTGACCGCCTGCGTCAACGCATCAAGCGCTGCTTCCGGGTCCTGATCGTCGACGCCGATGCGACACTTCACCGTGACGGGGATCGCAACCGCCGCCTTCATGGCCGCAACGCAGTCTCCGACCAGCGCCGGCTCGCGCATCAGGCAGGCCCCGAAGGCCCCGCCCTGGACGCGGTCGGAGGGGCAGCCGCAGTTGAGGTTGATCTCGTCATAGCCGAAATCGGCGCCGATCCGGGCGGCCTGCGCCAGAAGCACGGGATCGTTGCCGCCGAGTTGCAGCGCGACCGGATGCTCGACCGCGTCGAAGCCGATCAGTCGCTGGCGGTCGCCGCGGATCACGGCCTGCGCCGTCACCATTTCGGTATAGAGCCGCGCCCGGCGCGACATCAGGCGGTGGATGACGCGGCAATGCCGGTCGGTCCAGTCCATCATCGGCGCGACGGAAAAGCGCAGCAGCTCGGGCGAAAGGGCGGTCATGGCGGCTGACTAGCGGAAAATCCGTCGCGATGCACCTGTGGCGGCCGCCCGCAGGATCAGGCCGCGACCAGCCCGAGCGCGCGCTCGATCCGCGTGCAGGCGCCGCGGGCCTTGGCCTTCTCGTAGCAACGCTTGAGCCGGCCGGTCGCATAGGCGCGCAGCACGATAGCATGGACATAACTCTTGCGGACGACGGCCGGCGTGTTGACCAGCCGCTCCGAGATGGCGCGCATGATGTCGGCGAGCTGACGCTTCTTGCCCGTCTCGGTCGCGATCACCTCGCCCGCCAGCAACAGCTCGGCCGCCGCCGCATTGGCGGCGAGCATGCGCAAATCCTTGGCGCTGACCGGCAGGCCGCTGACGCGCTTGAGGTAGGCGTTGATCTCGCTCGCCCTGACCTCGGCGATGGCGCCATCCTCGCGCCGGTACTGCAGCAGGCGTTTGCCCGGGAGGGTCATCAGCCGTGCGAGGGCGCGTGCCAGTGTCGGATCCGTGTGGTCGCAGGCGATCTGCTTGCCGCTTTTGCCCTTGAAGGACAGTTCGACGCGGTTGCCGGTGACGCGGGCATGGCGCTTGAGCAGGGTGGACGCGCCATGGCTGCCATTGGTGCGGGCATAGGTCTCGTTGCCGACGCGGATATGGCAGCGGTCGATGATCGCCGCCGCGCAGGCCAGCGCCTTGTCGCGCGTAAGCTGCCTGTCCTTTAGGTCGCGGGCGATCGCCGCGCGCAGTTTCGGCAGGGCATCGAGCAGGCATTTCAGGCGCTTCAGCTTGCGCCGCTCGCGCACCTTCTCCCAGCCGGGATGATAGCGATGCTGGACGCGACCGGCCTCGTCATGGCCGACCGCCTGGAGATGGGCGCGCGGGTCGGCTGCGATGCGGACATCGACATAGGCCGGGGGGATGGCGAGCGATCGGATCCGGGCAAGCGTCGCCGCATCGGTGACGCGCTGTCCCTCACGATCGCGATAGCTGAAGCCCTTGCCGGCGCGATGACGGGTGATGCCGAGGTCCGTGGCCGTGGCGCGCTTCAGGCGAACCGGGGCCTCATCCTTTTCCAGCAACGCCATGGCACCGCTCCCGATCTCGACGGGTCTACAATCGGTGCAGCCGGCGAAAGTTCCGGACGGAACCGGGCCCCTCAGCCGAGCAGGCGCTGATCGGCCAGGTGGACCAGCCGGCCGCCGGCGATGGTCGCGACGATGCGGGGCTGGGGGCCTTCCTCGACGAGGACGAGATCGGCGCGCTTGCCCGGCGCGATGACGCCGCGGTCGTGGAGCCCCAGCGCCTGAGCCGGCGCATGCGAGACCAGCGCCCAGGCCTCGGCGAAGGAGGCCGCACCGCTGCGCGCCAGCAGGAACGGCGCGAGCGCCAGCGCCGGATAGTAATAGTCCGACGCCAGGATGGTGCAGAGGCCGGCGCGCACCATCTCCTCGGCGCTGGGGCAGCCCGTATGCGAGCCGCCGCGCACGACATTGGGCGCGCCGAAGACGATGGCCTCCCCATGGGCTGCCGCCTCGCGCGCGGTCGCCTCATCGATCGGGAATTCAGCGACGGCGACGCCGAGCGACCGGTACGAGGCGCGCATTTCGGGCGTCATGTCGTCATGGGAGAACATCGTCACGCCGGCCGCGCGCGCCGCCGCGGCAAGCCGCGTGATCGAGCCCTCGACCTCGGATTTGCGGGCATAGACGGTCTCGACCAGCGCCATGAAGGCCTCCGTGGTCAGGCCCGTGCGCTCGACCATCTTGCCGATCTTGTCGGGCCGGTGGCGGGCCTTCAGCGTGCCTTCGGTATGATCGTTGAAGGCGAGCACGGCGATGCGGCCCTGCGCCAGCCAGGCGAGGATCTGCGGCTCGGCCTCGAGGTTGAAGGTCTCGTGGCGCAGGTGGAAACGTGTGTCGGCGCCCAGTTCCGGCTGCAGCCGCGCGATCGCCTCGGCCAGAGCCCGGGCGTTCTCCGCCCCGCGCAGACCCGGCTCCCAGGACCAGGTGACGCCGTGAAAGGCAGTGGTGATGCCATTGGCGAGCAGGGCCCGGTCGGCATCCCTCAGAGCAAGGTCGATGTCGAAGGCGACGCGCGGCCGCGGCATGATGTGACGCTCGAAGGCGTCGCCATGGCAATCGACGAGGCCGGGCAGGACCAGAAGCCCGGTGGCGTCGAGCGTCAACGAAGCTTCGCCGACGCCGTCAATATCGGCGATCCGGCCGTCTTCCAGATAAAGATCGCAGCGCTCGAGACCTTCGAGCAGAACCTGCCCACCCCTGATCGCGATCGACACCGAATCCCCCATGGCCGCGCCTGCGGACGATCCCCGCCCTTGGAACGTCGGGATGACGGCACCGTGACACAGCACGGGCGCCCTCTGCCAGCCGGCCCCGCTCTCAGTAGACGTCGGCCTGGTAGCGTTCCGCCTTCCGGAGCGCCGCGACATAGGCCACCGCCTCCTCGGCCGAGCGCTGGCCATGCGCGGCGACGACATCGACCATGGCGCGCTCGACGTCCTTCGCCATGCGCTTGGCGTCGCCGCACACATAGAAATGCGCGCCCTGCTCCAGCCAGGCGAAGAGTTCGGCGCCGCGCTCGCGCATGCGGTCCTGGACATAGATCTTCTCGTCGCCGTCGCGCGACCAGGCAAGCGTCAGGTTGGTCAGCAGGCCCTCCTGCTTCATCGCGCTCAGCTCATCCTCGTAGAAGAAATCGCTGGCGCGGCGCTGATGGCCGAAGAACAGCCAGTTGCGGCCCGGCGCCTTCGTCGCCCGCCGGTCGTGCAGGAAGGCGCGGAACGGCGCGATGCCGGTGCCCGGTCCGCACATGATGATCGGCGTATCCGGATTGGCCGGCAGGCCGAAGCCATGCGCGCGCTGGACATAGACCGGCACCGTCTCGCCGGGCTCGACGCGTTCGGCCAGGAAGGTCGAGGCGACGCCCCAGCGTGGGCGCGTGCCGATGCGATAGCGCACGGCATCCACCGTCAGCGAGACGCGACCCGGCGTGGCGTTGTGGGAGGACGAGATCGAATAGAGGCGCGGCTGCAGTGGATCGAGCGCCTCGACGAAGGCTTCAGGCGAAAGCCTGGCATGGGCGAATTTGTGGAGCGTGCCGAGCACGTCGAGCCGGTCGAGATCGCCATCAGGGTCCTCGCCGGCCGCCAGCCGCTTCGCCTTTGTTCGGGTCTCGCCGCCGGTGACGTAGGAGATCAGCTGGAACAGCGCGTCGGGCGCGGGGCCGAGTGCAACGTCCGAGATCAGCGCCCCGCGAAGAGTCTTGCCATTCACGATCGCATCGGGTCGGGCGCCGAGCAGGGCAATGACGGCGTCGGCCAGGCGCGGATCGTTCTGCGCGACGACGCCGAAGGCATCCCCCACCACATAGTCGAGCCCGCAGCCCGAGAGGTCGAACTCGACATGCCAGGTCTCCTTCTGCGAGCCCTCGCCATTGAGCTTGCGGCGGGAGAGGAAGGTGGCGAGGGCCGGGTTCTCGCGGCAACGCCCCAGCGGGCCGAGCGTGGCGGGCGCGGGCACGTCCGTCGCAGAAGCCGCAGGAGCAACCGCGCCCCCTTCCTCCATCAGCGCCTTGACCTGGCGCAGCGTATCCTTGCCGCCCGGCGCGCAGAGATTGAGCCTTGCCTCGGCGCCCGAGGCGATCGCCGCCGAATAGGTCTCGCAGAGATAGCCGCACTGGCCGCAATCCTGCTGGGCCATGGCGGCGAAGAGCCGGCGCGGGAGAGGCTTGCCCTGCGCGAGCTGCATTCGCTCGGGCAGTTCCATCGAGGGATCGTGCCAGGGCGCGCCATCATCCTCGGCCTGGCCCATCACGGCGGCGTTCTGCGCCGGAGACAGTGCGGTGACGCCGGCATTGTCGAGTGAGAGCAGCCCCGCGAAGAAGCCGTTCAGCCAGGAGCGCTGTTCCTCGCTGAAGGGCGCGGTCTCGGGCAGGACCTGGACGATGGGGCTGGCGGTCTGGATGGTCATGCCGCGTCTCCCGTCTGCGCGACGAGCGCCTGCAGCGCTCCGATCTCGTGGCGGCGGGCGAAGGCGACGAAGCTCTCGTCGGGCGCGGCGCGGTGCGTCTGCCAGGTGCGCAGGATCGCCTCGACCACAGCCGGCGCCTCCTCCGCCTTCACATTCGTGCGAAACTCGCGGCCGATGCCGCCCTCGATGCCGAAGCCGCCACCCACGAAGACATGGTAGCCCGGGACCGTGTCACCCTCCTCCCCGACCGGGACCTTGGCGCCGATCAGGCCGAGATCGCCGATATAGTGCTGGGCGCAGGAGTTGTGGCAGCCGGTGAGGTGGATGTTAACGGGCGTATCCAGCGTGATCCGCGGCTCGCAATGCGCGGCGATCGCGAGCGCATCCTCCTTGGTGTAGGCGCCGGCGAATTTGCACCCCGTCGCGCCGGTGCAGGCGATCAGCCCGGCGCGCAGGATCGAGGTCTCGGCCGAGAGCCCGGCCGCCTGGAGATGGGCCAGCACGTCGTCGACCTTCGCATCCGGCACGCCGGAGATCAGCAGGTTCTGCCAGACGGTCAGGCGGATGTCGCCATCGCCGCATTGGCGCGCGACGCAGGCGATGACCCGCATTTGGGCGACGGTGAGCTTGCCGACGGGCAGCGCCACGCCGACCCAGTTGAGGCCCGGCTGGAGCTGGCGGTGGACTCCGATATGGGCGAGCCGGTCATAGACCGGCCGCGGTGCGACGAAGGCGGTCTCGACCCGGATCAGGCGCCGCCCTAGCTTCTCCTCGACGGCGGCGAGGAAGCGCTCGAAGCCCCAGGCGTCGAGCACGTATTTCAGCCGTGAGCGGTTGCGGTCGGTGCGGTCGCCATTGGCGATGAAGACGCGCAGGATCGCGTCCGAGACGGCAACCGCATCCGCGGGCGCGACGACGACACCGGTGTCGCGAGCGAGGTCCTTGTGGCCGGTGATGCCGCCGAGCGCGAGGCGATACCAGATGCCGGGCGCCACGGGCTGTCCCTCGAAGCTGGCGCCCTCCAGCACCTCGATCGCCTGGAAGCCGATATCGTTGGTGTCCTCCAGCGTCGCGATCGAGCCGGCGCCATCGAAAGCGACATTGAACTTGCGCGGCAGGCCGTAGAGCGAGCGGTTGTTGAGGATGTGATGGTGCCAGGCACGGGCGTGGGGCCGCGTGTCGAGCAGTTCGAGCGGGTCGATGCCGGCGGTGGCCGAGCCCGTGACGTTGCGGATGTTGTCGGCGCCAGAGCCCTTTGCGGTCAGGCCGAGATCGACGAGCCCTTCGAGGAAGGCCGGCCCGTTCTCGGCCGTGATCTCGCGAACCTGGAGATTGGCGCGAGTGGTGACATGGCTGTAGCCGCCGCCCAGGCGCTCGGCGAGATCGGCGACGCCCTCGAACTGCCAGGCGGTCAGAATGCCGTTGGGAATGCGCAGGCGGCACATATAGCTGTTCTGCGCGGGCGCTACGTAGAAGAGCCCGTGATAGCGCCAGCGGAAATTGTCGTCCGGCTTGGGATAAGTGCCAGTCCCCGCCTGCTGCTTGAAGCGGGCATAGGCGTCGAAGGGATGTTCGGCCGCTTTCCATTTCTCCTGGTCGACGAGCTTGCCGCCGTCAGCGACCTGGCGCGCCTGCGCCTCCAGATGCTCGCGATCGGGACCTGACGGCGCGGCCGCGGGAGTCGCCCCACCGCCGAGCGGGCCCAGGCCACGCGCTGTGCGGGCGGACTGCATGCCGGACATGAAGCCTTCGAGATAGCGCTTCTGCTCGGGGGTGAAGTCGTCGCTCATGGTTTTGCTTTTCCGGGTCGTGGGGTGATCCCGTCTCCCCACACTGAGCCGTCATCCCGGGCTTGACCCGGGATCCATCGGAGGGCTCGACGGCGCCCTATAATGGATCCTGGAGCTGCGTCCGGGATGACGCGGAGGGTGGCATCAAGGGCTCACGCCGCATCGACGAAGCGGTGGCGCTCGTAGAGGAACTTCAGCACCGCCTCGCGGGCGGCGATGTAGGTCCGGTCGGAGACCAGATCGAGCCGCTTGCGAGGCCGCGCGAGCCGAACGTCGAGCACCTCGCCGATGCGGGCGGAGGGGCCGTTGGTCATCATCACGATGCGGTCCGAGAGCAGCACCGCCTCGTCGACGTCATGGGTGATCATGATCATCGTGTTCCCGAGCGTGGCGTGAATCTGCATGATCGAATCCTGCAGATGCGCCCGGGTCAGCGCGTCGAGCGCCCCGAAGGGCTCGTCCAGCAGCAGGATCTTCGGCTCCATCGAGAGGCCGCGCGCGATTCCGACGCGCTGCTTCATGCCGCCGGAGATCTCGGCCGGGCGCTTGTCCTTCGCGTGCCCCATCTGGACGAGGTCGAGATTGTGCAGGATCCAGTCATGCCGCTCGGCCTTCGACTTGCGGCCGCCGAAGACCTTGTTCACGGCCAGCGCGACATTGTCGTAGACGGTGAGCCAGGGCAGCAGCGAGTGGTTCTGGAAGACCACGGCGCGCTCGGGGCCGGGATCGCGGACCTCCCGGCCTTCGAGCAGGACCGCGCCGCTCGTGATCGGCGTCAGCCCCGCGATGATGTTGAGCAGGGTCGACTTGCCACAGCCGGAATGGCCGATCACGGAGACGTATTCGCCCTTCTCGATCTCGAGGCTGATGTCCTTGAGGACGGGGGTCGAGGTCGCGCCGCGCTGGAAGGTTTTGTCGACATGGTCGATCTTGAGATAGCTCATCGGTCGATCCTCCTCAGTTGACGAGCGTGCCGCGGGTGACGATCGCGCCGACGAAGGCGACCAGGCGGTCGAGCAGGAAGCCGACCACGCCGATGTAGACGAGCGCCACGATGATGTCGGACAGGCGCGAGGAATTCCACGCGTCCCAGATGAAGAAGCCGATACCGACGCCGCCGGTCAGCATTTCGGCCGCGACGATGGCGAGCCAGGACAGGCCGACCCCGATGCGCAGCCCCGTGAAGATGTAAGGCGCCGCCGAGGGCACCATGATCTTGAAGAAGAACTCGACCTGGTTCAGCCGTAGCACCTGCGCGACGTTGCGGTAGTCCTGCGGGATGTTGCGGATGCCGACGGCCGTGTTGATGATCACCGGCCAGATCGCGGTGATGAAGATTACGAAGATCGCCGAGGGCTGGCTGTCGCGGAAGGCCGCGAGCGAGAGCGGCAGCCAGGCCAGTGGCGGCACGGTGCGCAGCACCTGGAAGACCGGATCGAGCCCCCGCATCGCCCAGACCGACTGGCCGACGAGCGCGCCGAGCAGCACGCCGACGATCGCAGCGAGGCTGAAGCCGATGGCGACGCGCTGAAGCGAGACCAGGATGCGCCAGCCGAGGCCAATATCCTGCGAGCCCGCCCAGTAGAACGGTTCGACGATGAGATCCTTCGCCTCCTCCCAGATCTTGGTCGGCGGCGGCAGCGAAGATTGCGGGCCCGAGGCCGCGATCTGCCAGAACAGTGCGATCAGCGCGACCGTCACCAGCGGCGGCAGCACATTGACGAGGATCGCCCTGAGCCAGGGCAGCAGCCTGGCCGACAGCGGCTTGCGGGCGGGCGCCGGCAGCGCCACCACGCCGGGCTTGGCGCCCGGCAACGCAACCACCGTCGCGCCCGTCTCCACTTCCTTCAGGACGGCCCGACCCATCAGATTCTCCTCTGGTTGTCGCATCGCGAGGGCTTCATGCCGCGATCGTGGCGCGCGCCTGCGCGCCGATGCGGCGGATTTCGGGGAGGCAGGAGCCGCAATTGGTACCCGCCTTGAGCTGTCGGCCGATCTCGTCGGGGCTTGCCGCGCCTCCGGCGAAGGCGGCGCGGATCGCCGCGAGGCCGACGCCGAAACAGGCGCAGACGGTCGGGCCGGCATCGGCCGCGCCGTCAAGGCTGCGCCCGGCTAGCAGCGCGAGGCGATTGTCCGGCAGCGCCGCGTGATCAGCGAAGGCGCGTTTCATGCTGTCCCAGAGCGGCAAGCCGCCGAAGGGGGCAAGGAACAGGGCAGCCAGCAGCCGGCCGTCGCGGATGACGGCGCAGCGATAGGCGCCGCCGGCCATGTCGACCATCTCGGTCAGGTCCGCCTCTTCGAAGCGGGCCCTGACGGCGGCCATCAATTCGGCCGGCCCGGCATCCGTCGCGAAGAGCCGCGCCTCGCCGCCCTCGACCGCGAGCCTTGACCACCAGCTGCCCTCGGGCAGCATAAAGTCTTCGCGCGACAGCACGAAACCCTGCGCGGCATAGGTCACAGGCTCGACCGATGACGGCGTCGCCTTCATCTCCGGCTGGCCGGACCAGGGATCGCAGACAGCCTGGACGGCCGCACCAATGCGAGCATGAGAAGCGGTCTCCGCCGACCAGTGGATCGGTGCGAAGAGCGACCCGCGCGTCATGCCGGGATCGAGCGCGACCTTCAGCACGACGCTGCCATGGGCGTTGGCGATACGGGCGAAGCCGCCCTCTGTCAGAGCGTAGCGGCGCGCATCCTCAGGATGGATCTGGACGGATGGCTCGGCGCTGTGAGCGCTGAGCCGGGGGCTGAGGCCAGTGCGCGTCATCGTGTGCCAGTGATCGCGCAGGCGCCCCGTATTGAGCAGCAGCGGCATGGCTTCGCTCGCAGCACTGGCAAGCGCCGGGGTGGCGAGCGGCACCATCCGGGCGCGGCCATCCGCCGTGAAGAAGCCGCCTTCGGCGAAGAGGCGCGGCGTGCCGAGCGGCCGGGCGGCGGGGGCCGGCCATTGCACAGGCTGGAGTGCGTCATAGGCGCGCTTCGTCAGACCCGCATGGGCGCCGATGTCGAAATCGCGGCGGCCCTCATTCTCGAAGGCCGAGAGCGCGGCATGCTCGGCATAGATTGCGGCCGGGCCGGCATGGGCGAAGGCGTCCGCGAAGCCCAGACGCTGCGCGACCTGCGCGATAATCCACCAATCCGGCCTGACCTCGCCTGGCAGTAGCAAGAAGGCACGCTGGCGCGAGATGCGGCGCTCGGAATTGGTGACCGTGCCGTCCTTCTCGCCCCAGGCGGCCGCCGGCAGGATGAGATGCGGCTTCGCCGAGAGCGTGTCGTTGGAGAGCACGTTCTCCGAGACGACGAAGAGGTCGAGCCCGGAGAGCGCCGCGCGGACCCGGTCGGCCCGGGGCAGCGAGACAGCCGGGTTGGTCGCCATCACCCAGAGCGCGCGGATGCGCCCGGCCTCGACCGCCTCCATCATCGCGACGGCCTTCAGGCCCTCGGCCTGCGCCATCCGGGGCGCATTCCAGAAGCGCTGGACGCGGTCGATCTCCGCCGGGGCATAGCCCATATGGGCGGCCAGCATATTGGCCAGCCCCCCGACCTCGCGGCCGCCCATCGCGTTGGGCTGGCCGGTGAGCGAGAAGGGTCCGCTGCCCGGCTTGCCGATGCGGCCCGCCGCCAGGTGGCAGTGCAGGATCGCCGCGACCTTGTCGGTGCCCTGCGCCGACTGGTTGACGCCCTGGCTCCAGGCGGTGACGACGGCCGGCGTCTCGCTCCAGAGCGCGTAGAAGGCGGCGATCTCGGTCTCGTCGAGCCCCGTCCCGCGCGCGACCGCCGCCAACGAGGGCGCGATCTCGCGGGCATTGGTGAGGGCGGCTTCATAGCCCTCGACATGGCAGGCGAGGTAGTCCGCATCGGTCAGGCCGTGATCGGCGAGATGGACCAGCAGACCGGCAAAGAGCAGCGTGTCAGAGCCGGGCGCCAGCCGCAGCACCCTATCCACGTCTTCGCTCGTGGCGGTCGCGCGCGGGTCGATGACGACGATGCGGGCGCCGCGCTGCGCCCGGTTCTGCTGCATGCGGCGGAACAGGACCGGGTGGCACCAGGCGGCATTCGAGCCGACGAGGACGATCAGATCGGCCCGGTCGAGATCCTCATAGCTGCCCGGCACGGTATCAGAGCCAAAGACGCGGCGCTGACCGGCGACGGTCGAGGCCATGCAAAGCCGCGAATTGGTGTCGACATGGGGCGAGCCAATGAAGCCCTTCATCAGCTTGTTGGCGAGGTAGTAGTCCTCGGTCAGGAGCTGCCCGGAGAGATAGAAGGCGACCGCGTCCTGCCCATGAGCGGCGATGACGCCTTTCAGCCCATCGGCGACCGCGTCCAAGGCCACATCCCAGCTGACGCGCTCATAGCCGCCGGTTGCGGTGCGGCGCAGCGGATGCAGCACGCGCGAGTCGAGGCCTAGCGTTTCGCCCAGTGCCGCCCCCTTGGAGCAGAGCCGGCCGAGATTGGCGGGATGGGACGGATCGCCCGCGATGGTCGCACCGCCGCGCCCATCCGGTGTCGCGAGAACGCCGCAGCCGACGCCGCAATAGGGGCAGGTCGTGCGGATCGCCTCGGCAGGCATGGGTGGCCCGGGCTGATCGGCATCGCGACGCATCTCAGGCCGCCTCCGCCAGGCAATAGGGCTCGCCGAAGGGCAGTTCGCTGCGGATGGCGGAGATGTCCTGCCCCGAGCGGATCAGCCGGAGATAGAACAGCGCGCCCTGCGTATCGCCGACGAGGACGCAGCCGGCGAGGTGGCCGTCGCGGATGACGAATTTGCGGTAGAGGCCGGTCGCGCGGTCGCGCAGCACGATGGTCTGCGCCCCCTCCCCCGCCTCGAACTCTCCCGCGGAGAATACGCCGATGCCGCTGACCTTGAGATTGGTCGCCAGCAGCGAGCCGCGATAGCGCGCCTGCTGGCCGGCAAGCCGACGCGCCAGCACGCGCGCCTGTTCATAGGCCGGCTCGACCAGCCCGTAGACGCTGCCGTCGTGCTGGGCGCATTCGCCGATCGCGAAGATATCGGGATCGCTCGTGGCCAAACCATCGTCGACGAGGATGCCGCGGTCCACGCCGAGCCCGGCAGCCCGCGCGAGTTCCGCATGGGGCCGCACACCGATCGCGACGACGACGAGGTCCGCCGGCAGCACGGTTCCGTCCTGGAGCTCGACGGCCTCGACATGGTCGCGTCCGACGAAGCCTCGCGTGGCGGCGCCCAGCCGCAGATCGATGCCGCGCAGCGCGACGGCCTCGGCCAGCAGGGCCGCGCCCTCGGCATCGAGCTGGCGCTCCATCAGCCGGTCAACCAGATGCAGCAGCGTCACCCGCCCACCGCTGCGCGACAGCCCATAGGCAGCCTCGATGCCGAGCAGGCCGCCGCCGATGACGACGATGCGCGCGCCGCTACGGGCCCGCTCGCGCAGGGTCCGCACATCGGCCATGTCGCGGAAGGTCATCACGCCCGGCAGGTCGGTGCCCGGCAAAGGCGGCCGGACCGGCTTCGAGCCGGTCGCCAGGACGAGCTTGCCATAGGGCAGCGTTGCGCCGTCCGCGAGGGTCACGATCTTCGCGCCGCGGTCGATGGCGGTGACGCCGCGCCCATAGAAGGTCGAGACGCCGCGGGCGCGCCACCAGGCGGCCGGCTTCAGCTCGACATCGGCCTCGGCGATCTCGCCGGCCAGCAGCGGCGAGAGCAGGACGCGGTTATAGGCCAGCCGCGGCTCCTCGCCGATCACCGCGATGGCATGGCGACCGAGCGCGCGCTGGCCGAGTTCCTCGACCAGCCGCGTCGCGGCCATGCCCTTCCCGACGATGACGAGGGGCTCGGCCATCGGCTCAGGCGACCCGCTTGATCTTGAGGGCCTTGAGGTAGTCCATCGGCGCCGCGGGATCGAACTTCACGCCGTCGAAGAAGGTCTCGACGCCGCGGGAATCCGCGGTCGGGGCACCGGAAACGCCCAGTGTCTTGGCCGCCTCGCGCCAGAGATCCGAGCGGTTGGTCTTGTCGACCAGCGCCTTGATGTCGATCGTCGGCTCGAACTTGCCCCATCGGATGTTCTCGGTGACGAACCAGGTGTCGAGGCTCTTCCAGGGATAGGATGACGAGCCGCCCTCGCCCCAGAACTTCATCTGGAGATTGGTGCCCTTCACCTCGCGGCCATTGCCGTAGTTGATGTCGCCGAGCAGGCGCTTGTTGATGTCATTGACGGGAACGTTGAACCACTGCCGGCGGCCGACGATTTCGGAGAGTTCCTGGCGGTTCTCGCGCTTGTCGGCCCATTGCTGGGCTTCCATCACCGCCATCAGGATGGCCTGCGTCGCCTTCGGGTTGGCGTCGACGAAATCGGCCCGCATGCCGAGGATCTTCTCGGGGTGCCGCGACCAGAGTTCGCCGGTGGTCAGGGCGGTGTAGCCGATGTTCTGGTTGACGAGCTGCTCGTTCCAGGGTTCGCCGACGCAGAAGCAGTCCATCGTGCCGACCTTCATGTTCGCCACCATCTGCGGCGGCGGCACGGTGATGACCTTGATGTCGGTGTCGGGGTCGATGCCGCCGGCGGCGAGCCAGTAGCGGATCCAGAGGTCGTGGGTGCCGCCCGGGAAGGTCATGGCGGCGGTGAGTTCCTTGCCCGCCGCCTTCTTTCGCTCGAAGGCGAGCTTCAGCGGCGAGGCATCCTTCTGAACGTTCAGGTCCTTGTATTCGTTGGAGACCGAGATCGCCTGGCCGTCCTCGTTGAGGTTCAGCAGCGTGTACATCGGCAGCGGCTGGTTGTTCTGCATCACCTTCCCGGTGGAATAGAGATGCGTCTTCGGGCGCAGGATGTGGCCGCCATCGATGCCGTTGTTCTTGAAGCCGAGCGCCATGTTGTCGCGCGTCGCGCCCCAGCTCGCCTGCTTGGCGATGTCCATGTCGGGCAGGCCGTACTTCGCGTAGAGGCCCTTTTCCTTGGCGATGATCAGGGGCGAGGCATCGGTCAGCGCGATGTAGCCGAGACGCGTGCCCTTGACCTCGGGGCCCGCGCTCTGCGCGAAGGCGCCGGACGGCAGCGCGAGGCGCGCGGCGCTCAACAGCGCGGCGGCGCCCGACAGCTTCAGCAGCCGGCGGCGGCCGACATTCACGGATGCGGGCTTTGTGCTGGTCTCGACTGTGTTCGTCATCGATCGCCTCTCGGTTTGCGAAGGAAGGCCCGCCTGCCGCCGAACACGAAAAACGCCGCGCGAATGCACCCATGGGCACGTTCGACAGCGGCGTTGCTGTGCAGTTCCGGTTCGGAGGATGGCGCGGGCAGCGTTGGCCGCGTCGGATCAAGCCTTACAAGGTTCGTGCCAGCCGGCGCCGCGCAGGCGGCTGTCTGGAATTACAACAGCTTGGACGGTGCACGCAGGGGTTGGTGGCGCGATCAGACCCGGCCGATGAAGCGCAGAAATCAGGCGTGACTGCTCATTTCGGCGCCACGCCAGCGGATCAGGCGGTATCGATCGGAAAAGCGGCAGGCCGGAACACGGCGCGCGCCTGCTCCAGCATTCCGGGCGACGGGACGATCTGTCCGGCGCGTTCCATGCCCGCCAGAATCCAGTCGGCCTGCTCGGGAACCGGGCGCAGCGCCTCGCGATCGAAGCGGATGAAGCGCTCGACCTGGCGCGGCGGTCGCCCCGCGCCCTGCAGCAGATTGAAGTGCAGCACCGGCTCGAGGATTTCGACCGGGAGTGCGAGCCGGTCAGGCGCCGAGAGGTGCGCGGCGAAGCGCGGGATGTTGGCGGGGTCGCAGGCCCAGTCGCTGGCCCGCAGGATGGCCGCTGTCAGCTTCTGGACCGCGGCCGGGCGGCGCTCGATATCGTCGGCCTGCCAGGCGAGGACCTTATCGGGGCAGTCTCGCCGCAGATCGGTGCTGGTGTGGACCATCGCGCCGACCCCGGCCGCCACTGCAGCGGCATTCCACGGCGCACCCGCACAGAAGCCATCGACGCGGCCGCTGCGCAGGGCCTCGACCGTCTGGGGCGGTGGAACAACCTCGAAGCGGATATCCGTCCCCAACGAGAGCCCGGCCTTCGCCAGCCATTCGCAGATCAGATAGGTGTGGCTGGAGAAGCCGAAGACGGCCGCCAGCGTGAGCGGCGGCAGCCCCGAGGCCTTGCGGCGGGCGACCAGCGCCGCGAGCGCGCGGGCGGACACCGTCGTATCGGCCATATCGCCCTCGGCGAGGCGCGCGAGTTCCTCATAGCGCCGCAACGTCACCGTGATCGCGGCACCGTCGAGATTGAGCGCGAGCGGCACTGCCATGGGCGCCCGGACGCCACCGACGCCGAGCGTCGCGGCGATGGCGGCTGGGCCGAGCATATGGGCGGCGTCGAACAGGCGAACGTTGAGCTTGTCGCGCAGATTGGACCAGGACACCTCGCGCACGAGTTCGAGGTTCAGCCCCTCGGCCTCGGCGAACCCCTCGTCCTTGGCCAGCACGACCAGCGCGCAATCGACCAGCGGCATGAAGCCGACCCGCAGATGCAGCGTCATGTCAGCACCTCGGTCATGTCAGCACCTTGGTCATTTGAACACCTCGGCGGCCGTGATGATCGAGCGCGCGATGTCGACGAGCTTGCGCTTGTCGTTCATGGCGGTGCGCCGCAGCAGGGCATAGGCCTCCTCCTCCGGCAGGCTCTTCATGCGCATGACGATGCCCTTGGCTTTGTCGACCAGCTTGCGCTCCTCGAGCTGGGAGCGGGCCTCGTCCAGTTCCTCGCGGAGCTTGCGGAAGGCGTTGAAGCGGCTGATGCAGGTCTGCAGGATCGGTTGCATCCGCTCCTTCTTCAGCCCGTCGACGATATAGGCGGAGACGCCAGC